>JADLCF010000274.1 GCA_020847315.1 Bryobacterales bacterium
ACTCAAGATGCCTTGCATCGGAGGAATGAATGGCCAAGGAATTGATTATTTCGTCCAATCGTCACGAAACGAAAGTGGCGCTCTTCGAGGACGAACAGCTCGTGGAAATGTACTTCCAGCGGGCCGATGAATACTCCCTTGCGGGGAGCATCCACAAGGGACGAGTGACACGGGTGTTGCCGGGCATGCAATCCGCCTTCGTCAACATCGGGCTGGACCGGGACGCGTTTCTCTATGTCTCGGATTTCTTCGAGGAATCCGAAGAGGACTTTGACAAGGTGGCGGTGCCGGTGAAGGAGCGCTCGCGTTCGCCCCGCGCCATCGATGAAGATACCGGCGAGCCGAGCGACGAATCCAATGAACGCTTCGCGACTGCCCAGACGGTAGCCACGCTGGTGGCGAAGGACCAGGACGAAATCGAGAGCCGGGCGGAACACGCGGAAGTCGTGGAAGCGGGGGAAGAGAGCGAGTCCGAAGAGGAAGCGGTGATCGCGGACGGCGGCGACGCTTCCGAAATTGCCGAGGCGGCAGACGGGGAGATCTCCCGCCCCGCAGCCCAGCCGGCGCTCCATTCGCAGGGAGGCGACCTCTCCGACGATCGCCGCGGCCGCAGAAGGCGGCGGAGGAAGAACCGGGGCGGCGCGGGCCTGCCGGAATCCAAGTTCGCCGAAGGTGGCCAGCGCCAGGAAGCTGGCCCGCGCACCGAACGCACGGAACGCACCGAGCGTTTTGATCCGAATGGCCGCTCCGACCGCCGCGATCGCGGCCAGCGGGGCAATGCGGCCGGGCGTCACGAAAATCGTCCGCCACGCCGGGAGGAAGATGAGGATTCGCGCTGGAACCGCAAGCCGGCTGCCGCGGCGCCCAGCCACTTTGAAGACGAAGATCCGCCGCAATCCGTGATGATCGCCAAGGTCTCCGACCCGAACCGGTTGCCGCCCGTCCCACGCCGCGGCGACTTCTCCAGCCAGGTGCTTCCGGGGGAATCCCTCGCCAAGTATCGCCGGGGAAAAGGAACGGAAGGCCGTCAGGATTTCGGCGACCGCAAGCGAACGGAGCGGCCGGCCGAAACGCACAACGAGATCGAAGAGAATGCCGCCGGCGGGCGATACTCCACGCCCCGAAAGAGCCGCCACGGCAGCCGCCCCGCCGGGTTCCTGGCGCCCTCCGGTGATGCGGAAGGCCCCAGCGGCGGCTCGGAAGAGCCGGAGTTCGATCCGCTGATGCAGGGTGGCTTTGCTTCCTTGCTGGCCCCGGTGGAGCCCAAGGCCTATCTCGCCATGGACGCCCCCGGCGACGGCGAACCAGCCGGGGAACCCGAGGCTCCCGCCACGGATGATGCGAAGGCGGTGAAGAAGACCCCCGCGAAGAAAGCGGTCCGCAAGACCGCGGCCAAGGCCGCGAAGAAAGCGGCGGCTCCGCGCAAGCGCGCCACGAAAACGGCCGCCGCCGAAGGGGACGAAGGTCCCGAGGCCGGAGATGCGAGCGGCGAGGCAACACTCGCGAAGAAGCCCGCCCGCAAGACCGCGGGACGCGCCAAGAGCAAGGCTGGCGAAATTGCGGATGTCTCCGGAGAAGAGAGTATCGACGCGCCGTTGTTCGCGGGCGAAACGTCCGAAGCGCCGCGAAGCGAACACCCGGCGGATTTCACGGAAGCCTCCGGCCACGAAGGTCACGCCCGCGGCGAGGGCATCGACAGCGACGGAGAAGCCCTCCATGACGGCGAAGATTTCCACAGCGGCGAAGACGTTCATGCCGGTGAACATGCAGCGGGCGAGGAGAATGTTCCCGAGGGAGGAGAATCCCACGAGACCTCAACCGGAGCGGAGGGCCACCAACGGCTTTCCCGCCGGGACCGCCGCCGGTTGCGAATGATCGAGAAGCGGGACGAGAGACGCCGGGATCGTTCAGACCGCCCCGCCGGAGCCGCTACCCACGGTTCCGAACACGGCACGGAAGCCGGAGAGGCTTCCCAAACCGAGGGGAGCGCCGAGATATCGGCACGGCCGGAACGCCAACCCTCCATCGGACGCGATGCGCGGCATGATCGCGACAGCCGCTCCGCGGCCAGGGACGATCGCGACAGCCGCCCCGCAGGCCGGGGAGACCGTGGAGATCGCGGGGGCCGCGACGGCCGTCCGGACCGGAACGGGCGCACCGACCGGGATGGGAAATCCGATGCGGAAAGCCGCTCAGACCGCTTCCGCGGGAAGAACTCGTCCCCGACGACACTCATCAGCGAGGTTCTCAAAGAGGGCCAGGAAGTGGTGGTCCAGATTGCCAAGGAACCCCTTGGCCAGAAGGGCGCGCGCATCACCTCTCACATTGCGCTGCCGGGACGTTACGTGGTCTACATGCCCACGGTGGAGCATGTCGGCGTCTCAAGGAAAGTGGGAACCGACCAGGAGCGGTTGCGCCTGCGCAAGATTCTCCAGAGCGGGCGCGAGGGCATGCCGGGCGGATTCATTTGCCGCACCGCCGCCGAGGGCCGTTCCGAGGCGGAAATCCATGCCGACATGGAGTTTCTCAACACGCTGTGGCAGGAGATCAAGGCGAAGGCAGACCGGAAAAACCCACCGGCGCTCATCCACCACGATCTCGACATCGTGCAGCGCGTGCTGCGGGATCAACTCACCGAAGAGTTCAAGACCATCTGGGTGGATAACGAGGAATTGTACGAACGCATTCTGCGATTCGTGCAGAGCTTCCAGCCCAGCCTGGTTTCGCGGGTGCGGCTCTACACGAAACCGGCGCCGATCTTCGACACCTTTAACGTCACGACGGAACTCGAAAAGGCACTGAAGCCGAAGGTGTGGCTGAAATCGGGCGGTTATATCGTTATCAACCAGACCGAAGCGCTGGTGGCCATCGACGTGAACACCGGCAAGTTTGTCGGCAAGTCGAATCGTCTCGAAGACACCATCGTCAAGACGAATCTCGAGGCCGTGAAAGAAGCCGTCCGGCAGATCCGTTTGCGCGATCTGGGCGGCATCATCGTGGTGGACTTCATCGATATGGACGAGCGCCGCAATCGCCAGAAGGTGATGCAGGCTCTTGACGAAGAGATGAAGGAAGACCGCGCGCCGTACAAAATCCTGCAGTTCAACGATTTCGGCCTCGTCGCCATCACGCGCAAGCGGGTGAAACAGAGCCTGGAGCGGACGCTATGCCAGCCCTGCCCTTATTGCGAAGGCAGCGGCTATATCAAGAACGTGCAGACGGTGATCGGCGAGATCCTCACCGAAGCCCAGAAAATCGCCTCCGCGGTGGAAGGCGAGGTTTCCCTGCGCGTGAATCCGGAAGTGGGGAAAGTGCTTAAGTCCCACACCAACAACTACCTCGAAGAATTGGAAGAAATCCTCAAGGCGCCCGTGATCGTAACCAGCGATCCACTGCTCCACCAGGAAAAATTCGACCTCGCATAAACGGCGAAAGCGTACTATCAGGTCTAGGAAACAGGGCATTTCGGGGATTTCCCGGAGTATCCTGTTTCTGTTTGTTCCGGTATCATCCATAGAAGAATGACCGCAGATTCCCGTCGCGATCCGGTTCAGCTCCGGCTGGAACCGATGCTTGCGCTTCGGCGGAGTGACGGCAGCTTCGCTCACCGTTCCGGCGGCCCCGGCCAAGCGGAGTGCACATGCTACGCCCTGCTGGCTTTGAAGGCGGCTGGTCACCCCAAGGACCGGGAGATCGATCGTGGCCTCGATTGGCTCGCATCGCTCGAACGGGAAGATGGAGGTTTTGCTCCCCAGCCCCTGATCCTCACGAGCAACTGGGTGACCGGGCTCATCTCCATCACGATGGGCGCGTATCAACGCACCGAAACACAGAGGAAGTCCGTGGAGTGGCTGCTTGGAATTACGGGCGGGGAATCCGCGAGATGGCGCCACGCCATCCACAACCTCCTGGGAACCAAGACCGAATACCCTCAAACCCATCAAGGCTGGCCCTGGGCCGTGGGCACGGCCGCTTGGCTGGAACCGACCGTCCTCGGAACGCTTGCGATGCTGCGCGCACAGGCGCCGGATGTCTTTCCTGATCTGCGGACGCGCATCGGCGAGCGCTTCGACGAGGCGAGAAAGATGCTGCTTGACCGGCGATGCGCCGATGGCGGCTGGAACTATGGCGCGCCCGTAGCCCTTGGAATCGACGCCCCCTCTTATCCCGAAACCACCGGCATGGCCCTCTTCGGCTTGCAGGGAACACCCGCTGCTGCGCTTTCGCGCTCCACTTCGCTCGCCCGGCGGATGCTGGCCGGCAAACCGCATGCCAACGGGGTGAGCTGGCTGCAATTGGGCTTGAGCGCTTCCGGCGAAGCGGCGGACGCCGGCGAAGAAGAGGCGATACAGTGCCGGAACTGTCTGGATTACGCCTTGCGCGTCCTCGCGCTCAAAGCCATCGGGGGAACCAATGTATTCAAGGCCTGAGGGAACGCCCATGAGGAAGCACGGCATCGGAAGGCGCGAGTGGCTGGCGGGCGCGGTGGCCGCAGGGGCTGTGGCGGCGGGGACCGCGACCGGTTGCGGGCAATCCGGCCCGCCCGCGGAAAAGCCGCGCGTCACCGTGCTGAAAAGCGCGGCATACAACCAGGATCTTTATGCGACGGTCCGCCGCTTGCTTGAGGATCAGAAACTGAACGTCAAGGGTAAGCACGTTGTTCTGAAGCCCAACCTGGTGGAGTTCGACCCCACGCGCCCCATCAACACGAATCCAATGTTCGTCCATGCGGCTCTCGAAGGATTCCGCGCGCTGGGGGCGGCGAGCGTCCGTATCGCGGAGGGGCCCGGGCACCGGAGAGATTCCCTGGACCTCGCCGACGCGGCAGGGTATTTCTCCACCATCCCCGGCTTTGAAGACCGCTTTCGCGATCTCAATTTCGATGCCGTCGAACGCATCGCGCTCTCCAACCCCCACTCCAAGCTGACCGAACTCTACCTGCCCCAGACCCTTCTGGGAGCGGACCTCATTGTTTCTCTCGCCAAAATGAAGACGCACCATTGGGCGGGCGCCACTTTGAGCATGAAGAATTTCTTCGGCACGGTTCCGGGCAGTATCTACGGCTGGCCGAAGAACGTTCTGCATTGGGCGGGCATTCCCGAATGCATCGCGGATCTTCACAATGCCTTTCCCAAGCACTTCGGGCTTGTGGATGGCATCGTCGGCATGGAGGGCAACGGCCCCATCCAGGGCACGGGCAAGTTCGCGGGGGTGATCGCCGGAAGCCGGGATATGGTGGCGCTCGACGCCACCTGCTGCCGCATTATGGGCATTGATCCGGCGCGCGTGGAGTATCTGCAACTCAGCGCCGGGAGCGGCCAGATCGAGGCTGCCAACGTGATTCAAAGCGGCGAGACGCTGGCAAGCGTCCAAACCGATTTCGAACTCTTTGGCGAGTTCAAAGACTGGCGCCTCAAGCGCAGCGCCTGAAGCCGCCGAATCGCGAATCCGGCTCCCTGGAAGGCACGCTCTACTCTTACCCGTTGGTGATGGCGGCCGATCCGGCCTTCGCCGCGCTCCAGCGGGAATCGAAGAGTTCCGCCATGGCGGAACCAAAGCCACGGTGGTCAAACCAGACCGAGGTCCAGCTTTGTTTGGTGATGAGCGGATCGAGCAGGGCGAGAATGCCGCGAGTCCCGTCAAAGAGCGCCAACTTCATCGGCAACTCCGAAACCTGGCGAATTTCCACTCCCGTCGCGGCATATTCGCACAGGCGCTCCCGGTATCCTTCACTAATCTCGTGGTGCTCTTCCATGAGCAGCCGGATGCGGACACCGCGCGCGCAGGCCTCCTTCACCAGTTGTTCATCGAGCGGATCCACCGCATAAGGCGGCCGCGCAAACTCGACATACTCGCTCTGCGCCCGTTCGAGCATGGAGCGGAAATGCATCGCGGTCTGGGCGGTTTCATTGAAGAGGCGCACATAGTCCAGATTGCCGCGCTCCGCGATGCCGCTCCCGCAAAGTTCCTCCAGGTCTTGAATCACGAGTGATGCCCGGCTACGGGATTCGCGCAATTGCTCCGCGAAATCCCGCTCTTTCCGCGCCAGGTACGCGGGAATGGCGATGGAGGGTTCCACGGCGGAGAACGACTTGGTCTTTTCCTGGAGCACCTCGGCAAAGCCTTTCTCGAGCAGGCTATCGAGGACTTCATAGATTTTCTGGCGGGGAACGCTTGCGCGCGCGGCCGCCTCCATCGCCTTGAAGCGCGGATGGCCCAGCAGCACCAGATAGGTGCGCGCCTCGTATGCGTTGAGCCCGAGTTGCTGCAACTTGGGCCAGAGCCGTTCAAAATTTGCCATGATGCCGGGAGACCTGCCTCGTGTTTCTCCGCAATGGTAGCAAACGGCGGCGGCAACGCCAACGGATGCACAATGGAAGAAACACGTTCGTCCGTATCGCTGGGAGGCGCATCCACAACCGGGCATTGGCCGGGCAGGATAAGCAAAGGAACGGACACGAACGAAACGGGCATTTCCCCGAATGGGTCCATCGAATAGGGCCACGAAAAATCGGAGAGGGGGGACAGGCGATGGGAACCTGGGATCTACCGCATACGCTGGGGGCGCTGCGGCGGGATGAACGCTTCACGGAAGAGCACCTCCGCGCGCGCGGCATCAAGGAGGAGATTCGTGGGAATCTCATTCGAAAGCTGCGCTCCGGCGAACGGCTCTTCGAAGGCGTTCATGGATACGGCGACACGGTGATCCCGCAGATTGTGAATGCGCTCCTCTCGCGCCACAATTTCATTCTGCTGGGCTTGCGCGGGCAGGCAAAAACGAAACTGATCCGCATGCTCATCACCCTGCTCGACCCCGCCATTCCGTATATCGCCGGGAGCGAGGTTCGCGACAACCCCTACGAGCCGATCAGCCGCTACGGCCGCGCGGTGATCGAGGAGCAGGGCGAGGAGACCCCGATCGCGTGGCTCACTCCCGAAGATCGCTACGTGGAGAAGCTCGCAACGCCGGACGTCACCGTGGCCGACATGATCGGCGATATTGACCCGATCAAGGCCGCGCGGCAGGGGGCGAATCTCTCCGACGAACTCACGATTCACTACGGCCTGGTTCCCAGGGCGAATCGCGCCATCTTCGCGCTGAACGAACTGCCGGATCTGGCCGGGCGCATCCAGGTGAGTTTGTTCAACATCATGCAGGAGGGCGACGTCCAGATTAAGGGCTATCCAATCCGCATGCCGCTCGACGTGCTGCTCGTTTTCACCGCGAACCCGGAGGATTACACCGCCCGCGGCAAGATCATCACGCCGCTCAAAGACCGCATCGGCAGCGAAATCCGCACACATTACCCGCTCACGGTGGAGCAGGGCGTGGCCATCACGCTGCAGGAAGCATGGAGGCAGCGGACCGGCAGCGTGGAACTACGTCTGCCGGATTACATCGTGGAAACCGTGGAGCAGATTGCCTTCGTCGCGCGCGAGGACCGGCGCGTGGATAAGCGATCCGGGGTGAGCCAGCGCCTGGCCATCACGGCGCTCGAGAATGTAATTTCCAACGCGGAGCGGCGCGCCATCGAAAGCGGGGAAGAAGTGGCGGCGCCGCGCGTAAGCGATATCTACGCGGCGCTTCCCGCCATCACCGGCAAGGTGGAACTCGAGTACGAAGGGGAACTGAAGGGCGGCGATACGGTGGCGCGGGAGATCATCCGCAACGCCATCGGGCGTGTGTATAAAAAGTATCTCGGGGATAGCAACCTCAGCGCGGCCGTGAAGTGGTTCGATCAGGGTGGCAGCGTGAAAGTAGAAGACCAGATGACGTCCGCTACGCTGCTGGCGCAACTTTCCAGGGTGGACGGCCTGCTCGAGAAGACGCGCCGTTTGGGGCTCGGCGAAAGTGAACCGGATGCGCTTCGCGCTTCCGCCGGCGAGTTCCTCTTGGAAGGGCTCTATGCTCTGCGGCGGATCAGCCGAGATGAGGAGTTAGGCTTCCGGGGCGAGGAGCGGCGCGGCGCGGAGGTTTTCGAAGAGGAGACTCCCGAAATCGACCCCGCCGAGTTCCGCCGGAAGCGCAACCGGCAGCGCTATAACTGATGCCCGATGCACGCGGCGAGCGCTCATTTCCGCCACGGCGCGTCTGTTGCGCCCAGTGAGGCGAGGTTCGCCACGATGCGGGCCGCGCCCGGCACGGCGAACGGCAATTGGCGGTACCAGGCGAGTGAGCAATAGACGTACAGGCCCTTGCCGTATTTCGCCTGCAGCCAGATGCCGCGCTGCGGGGCCTGCCCGCGGTCATGCATCTCGACAAGCGGCTGATACTCAGGCGCCCAGGAGACCAGGTGCTTCGAGCCGCGCTGCTCCACCCAGCCGGAGAAATCGTCGAGCGTAATGAGATTCGGCCAGCGGAAGACCGGGGCCTCCGGCGCGAGGATGACCGTGGGAGAGTCTTCTTCGCTCACCTCCTCTGGCCGCCGCGTCATCTGGTAAAGGTACGGGCCGTAGTTATGGTCGAATTCCGGCGTGTTGTACTGCACCACCAGCACACCCCCGTTCTTCGCGTATTCGAGCAGCCG
>JADLCF010000275.1 GCA_020847315.1 Bryobacterales bacterium
AGCGCAAGACGATCGTGGAACCGGTCTTCGGGCAGATCAAGCAAGCACGGGGGATCCGGGAATTCCGGCTGCGCGGCTTCGAGAGAACGAAGGCCGAGTGGAAGCTGATTTGCCTGACGCACAACCTGCTGAAGCTCTATCGCCATCAGTGGCTGCCCGAGCGGGCCAATAGAGGGCCCGAGGGTGGCGCGAAGCAAGAGAACGGGCGAAAATCATCCCAAAAATCGCCCTACAGAGGCCAAACGCGATAGCCTGGGCGAATGGGCAGCCAATTCCAGGAAAATGGCGGGCCTTGCCATCGTCCTCGAACGATTCACTGGCACGGCTGGAGATTTCCGGTTGGCTTCATTCCGGCAGGCTCGATGCTCGGCCACTGAATTCCCGAATTCCTAGCTTCAACATCTGGCTGAAAATACTTGATACTCGATTTATGGTGCTCCTTCCGGGCAGAGAGATTCGTTCGTGGCCGAACTGATTCTCACCCTAGCAGAAGAGCGTTTTTTTCGCGGCTTGGCAGAGGACGGGCGGAGCTAATTTGGACACGAGTGGCGGGTGCTGTAAAATATATTAAGAGGTGTTTCTATGAATCCGCTTCAGTGCAGATGGGTACTCATGCCCATCATTCTTTTGTGGTCCTCGCTTGCCTGGGCTGCCGACACAACAGGAGCCGTACAGGGCCTTGTGCTCGATCCCAGCGGAGCTGCTGTCCCCTCCGTCGAACTTACGCTTGTCAATCAGGCCACCCAGGTGGCCCTCAGCCAGAAGAGCGACGTCGATGGACGGTTCATCTTCAATATTGTTCTTCCCGGCATTTATACTCTCAATAGCTCCGCCCCGGGCTTCCGCCCGGCCGCCCTCACCGGCATCGCGGTAGAGGTGAATAGAACCACCCGCGCTGACCTCACGTTACAGGTCGGTCAGGTATCCGAATCCGTGGAGGTTGTCGCCAACGCCGCCACCATCGACACCGTTTCCGCGCAAGTCTCCATGAACGTGCAGCGCAGGTACATCAATGACCTGCCCTTATCGTCCCGAAACTCGCTCGGATTTGCCGAACTCGCCCCCGGCGTCGAGATCAGCGGCGGTTCCCAGGTGCAGAACATTGAGGGAACCTACGCCGGTGTCAACGGCGGACGCAGAGGCAAGAACAGCTTCTACTTGGACGGGAGCGACAACACCGGTTCATTCCGCAACAGCGCCCTCCAGTTCCCGAACCCCGAAGCCGTCCAGGAAGTCAACGTCAGCACTTCCAACACCTCCGCCGAATTCGGCAAGCAGCCCGGCGGCATGTTCAACGTCATCACGAAGTCCGGCACCAATGAGATCCACGGCTCGGGTTTCTATTTCTTTCGAAACAAGGCATTCGACGCCAATAGCTGGAACCGCAACAAGAGTGGCAGCGAAAAGCCGGACGACGTTCTCAAGCAGGGCGGCGGCACCATCGGCGGCCCCATCCGCAAGGATAAGACCTTCTTCTTCGCGTCCTACCAGATCTACGATGACTCGGCCAATGGCTTTCAAAACACCGTCCGCTTTCCCACGGTCTCCATGGTCAATGGCGACTTCTCTCAGTTCGACCGGCCTCTCTACGATCCCGACACCGGCGCGCCCTTTCCGGGCAACATCATACCCCAAACCCGCCTTGATCCCGTCGCTAAGAACCTGATGGGTCTCATCCCTACCGTCGCCAACTACGGTGATCGTTACGTCTGGTCCTTCACGAATCCAACGCGCAACAACGAACTGCTCACCAAGATCGACCACAACTTCAATGACGCGCATTCGCTCCAGTTCTCGTACTTCCGCACCTGGGGCCACTTCGATCAGGCAGCCACTGCCGCCAACTCAAACGTGCCCGCGTTCGGACCCCAGGTTAATACGAACCGGCAGAATACGATCTCGGCCCGCCACACATGGATTGCTGGCGCCTCCATGGTTGTCCAGAGCCGCTTCGCCATGGCCAAGCTCTCGGCTGACCGTGGCAACGCCAATCTCGGCCGCAACCTGGCCGACTTCGGCGCCATCTGGCCCGATAGCCAGAAGGGCGCCCGCAAATACCTGCCCCGCATCGTCATCAACGACGGCTTCAGCACGCAGCAGGGCTATCTCAGCCTTTTCGACCAGTCCAACTACCGCTTCGGCAGCACCGTCAACTGGATCCGCGGCGCCCACAACTTCAAGTTCGGCGGCGAATTTCAGCGCGACACCGTTCGCCAGCTCAATGACCAGGATGCCGCTATCTTCACCTTCGACGGACGTTCTGCCTCTACGCCCACGGGCGGCAAGCCCACCGGCGTCAATGTCTTCGGCTACAGCTTCGCCGACTTCATCACGGGCCGCGCTGCCACCTTCAGTACCTCCGGCATCCTCGATTACGACCTCCACAACTGGAACAACTTCTTCTTCGTCGAAGACCAGTGGAAGATCACCCGCCGCCTGACCATTACCCCCGGGCTCCGGTATGAACTGTACACTCCCGCTTCCGAAGCCAGAAATCGCACCTCCGCCTTCATGCTCGGCCACAAGTCCAACATGTATCCGAATGCTCCCACCAACATCGCCTTTAATGGCGACAAGGGAGTTCCGAAGGGCTTCTTTGAGCAGGATCGGAACAACTTCGCCCCCCGTCTTGGCTTCGCCTACGACGCGGAAGGCAATGGCAAAACCGTCATCCGCGGCGGCGCCGGCGTCTACTATGCCTACAACTCTGCCCAGACCAAGCTTTGGACCGCCGAAGCTGTGCCATGGCGCCCCAGCGCTTCGGGCGGCGAAACTCGCAGCCTCGTCGATCCTTGGGGTACCAGCCGCACTGTCGTCTACACCACCCCTCCGACGCCATTCACGTCTGACGTCAGCAACTTCCCATATCCGTCCAAACTCAATAACCTGGTTGGCTTCGATAAAAATTTCCGCACCCCTTACAGCATCCAGTGGAATCTCACCGTTGCCCGCCAGCTCAATGATGCGGTGACGCTCGAGGCTTCTTACGTCGCCAATCGCGCCTTGAAACTCCTCCAGGAGTTGCCCGGCAATCTCCCGGTCTGGAACGACAAAGCCAGCCTCTCCAACCTCGAGGCCCGGCGCCCCATCGCCGGCTTCGGCAACACCGGTATCGTCTATTCCCGCGCGCGCAGTTGGTACGACGCCCTCCAGGTCACCGGCGACGTTCGCCTCAAGCGTGGGCTCGTCATTCGTTCCAGCTACGTCTGGAGCAAGTCTCTCGAGTACGCCGGCGACGACCCCACCAGCAACAGCAACATCCAGACCGCTAACCCCATGAACTGGAATGGCGAAAAAGCCGAAGTGGGCCCTCGCCACGTCGCCAAGGTGTTCTACATCTACGACCTGCCCGTGTTTCGCGACACCGCCAATTGGGCTGGCCGTATCCTCGGCGGCTGGCAAGCCGCAGGTAACTTCACCGCCTACTCCGGCTCACCCTTCGACGTCACCCTCGGCGAAGACTGGAACTATGACTCCGCCAGTGGCGACCGCCCCAATCTCGTCGGCCCCGTCCAATACACGAAGGGATCCACCGACGACCGCATGGCCCGCTACTTCTCTCCGTCGTCGTTCGCGGCGCCCACTACCCGCAATACGTTTGGCAACCTTGGCCGCAACGCTCTCCGCGGACCCGGCAACTGGACTGCCGATTTCTCTATGCTTAAAGGCTTCGCGCTCTCGGAATCCAAACAAATCCAATTCCGCGCCGAAGCGTATAACATCTTCAACCACCCGAACATCTACAATCCCAACAGCAATATGCGCAGCGGAGATTACGGAAGAATCCTAACCAAGTCCGGCAATCGGACCATGCAGATGGCGCTGAAGTTCATTTTCTAAAACGCGCCGCACCTTCTGGCGCTCCAGGTCCCCGGCCCGGAGCGCCCTTTTTATTTCCACCCGCCATATAGCCACCCAAAGTTTCAAAGACAGTGCGCGCACCTATCGGCACAATCTACTATTCATGCCAGGATGGAGAAATCTCACTCGTGTCCAAATTCACTCGTGTCGAATCAACCCAACCAACCGGGACACCCTCCGTGTTTCCGAGTGCCCTCGTCAGCCGGATCCGCAGGAAAGGTTTCTCGAGACCAAGGGCGCACAACATTCTCGCTCTCCAACATCTCATAGATTCTAAACCCTTGTTTCAGGCATCGAGCGCGCAGGAGAGTCCGAATAGGCGCCGTGCTCGCCGCCCGGAAAGCCGGCGCCAGCCGGGGTCCCGCCAGCCCAATGAGTCCGGTTTCCGTGCCCTTCGCGCTTCCTCTGGTTTCGCTTCCGTGTGAGACCTCCTTCTCCTCAGAGCGTTTCCGGCTGGCCCATCGGCCCCACCCTGCGCGAAATCCGGTCTCCGCAGTCGCGATCTTCAGACGGACGCACGAGTCGGCACATCTCCGCTCCCGCAATCCGCGAAGACCTTCCAGTCCACCCTCAGGTCACACCTCCCCCAAAAAAGGGCACTTCTGCGCAGTCTCCCGAACACGGGAAACCCTCCCCGCATCCAGCGGATCGCGCGCCTTCTCTTGAGACCAGTTCCACGAACTCAAAATTGTTTCCCCTTTCGCATCAGGCACTTCCAGCCCGGCATTTCAGAGCCCGCCTGTCTTGAACGCTATCCTTGTCGCGGGTGAGGAGAGCTTTGTCTCTCCGCTCCGGACGAGACACAAGGAGACTTCCACATGGCCACGGCAAACCCGCTTCCCTTTCCCGCGCTTTCCACAGCCGAGGCGCCCCCTTTCAAACCCTGGCAGCGGACCGTCCTTGATCTGCTCGCCCAGGGCGCCTCCGTCGTCGAGGCCGCGCGCCACGTCGGTTACACCACGTTCGCCTTCTACAAAGCCTGCGCGCGCGACGAAGCGTTCAGGCGGCGGGCGGAACAGGCGCGCGAGCGCTTCCGGCTCGATACCGCCGAGCAACTCCTCGCCGCGGAGACCTACGCCCGCGTCCTCGTCGATGCCGTGGCCCGCGATGAACAACTTCCCGCCAATCTCCGCCTGCGCGCCGCCCTCGCCATCCTGAACCGGAAAGGCGGCCACTGGCTCCCCAGCCCCCTCCCCTTCCATGAAGACTCGGACACCGCAGCCACCATGGACAACCTGGACACCATGGACACCATGGACAACTTGGACACGGCGGACACCCAGGACTCCAAGGGCTCCGTGGACGGCCTTCCTCACGCCGAAAGCAACAGCAGCGTGGACAATTTGGGCAACATGGACAACGTGGACGGCGTGGACAACGTGGACAAATTGGACAACGTGGACAAATTGGGCAGCGTAGACGGCGTGGACAGCGTGGACGCCCGGAACCATGCGGAGCTACCGGCCCCCGGAGACATTGACCCCGATCTCATCTACTGTCTCGGAAGCCCCGAGTTGGCGGCGGCGTTCATGGAACTCCTGCGCCAATCCGAGCCTCATTCCGAACCGTTGCAGGCAGCACATTCTGTGCCCTCATCCTAGAGTGAGCGTAGTTGAGTGTCTAAACGGCCGATCTGCTGTCTGAAGTGCGGCGTCAGGGCGGAGATCGGGGAAATACAGTGAACGAGGTCCGGCCGCCACCGCTTACTCCCCGGTTCCAGGCTCAGCGGGCTATTCTCCGGAGTGCCTTCCCGCCCGGAGTGCGTCACAATAGAGAAGATGCGCGTCCTTGGGTTTCAGACAAGATGCGGTGAAATTACCGGCTTGGTCACGCGGAATCCAGCGTTAGACGCCAGTACCCTGGAGGACTCATAGAATGAGCACAATTGTTGAAATTATCGGGCGCGAGATTCTGGATTCCCGCGGCAATCCCACCGTGGAAGCCGACGTGATTCTGGAAGACGGTACGCTTGGCCGCGCCGCCGTGCCCTCGGGCGCTTCCACCGGTGAATATGAAGCCGTGGAATTGCGCGACGGCGACAAGAGCCGCTACCTCGGCAAGGGCGTGCTCACGGCCGTCAAGGCGGTGAATGGAGATATCGCCGATGCCCTGGCCGGCATGGACGCGCTTGAACAGCAACTCGTGGACCGCGCGATGCTCGAATTGGACGGCACGCCGAACAAGGCGAAGCTGGGCGCGAACGCCATCCTCGCGGTGTCGATGGCCACGGCCCGCGCCGCCGCCGCTTATTTGCAGATCCCACTCTACCGCTATCTCGGCGGCGTGCAGGCCTCGATTCTGCCCGTTCCCATGATGAATATCCTGAACGGCGGCGCGCACGCGGATAATTCCGTCGATCCGCAGGAGTTCATGATCGCGCCACACGGCGCGGAAAGCTTCTCCGAAGCGCTTCGCATGGGGGCGGAAGTCTTCCACACCCTGAAGGGCGTCCTCAAGAAGAAGGGCTACGCCACCTCCGTGGGCGACGAGGGCGGTTTTGCGCCGAACCTGAAGTCCAACGAAGAGGCGATCGAAGTGATCCTCGAAGCCATTGAAAAGGCGGGCTACAAGGCGGGCGAGCAGATCAGCCTCGCGCTGGATCCGGCATCGAGCGAATTCTTCGACAAGGAAAAGAAGAAGTACGTCTTTAAGAAATCGGACAAGAGCGAATACACCAGCGAGCAGATGGTGGAGTTCTGGGCCAAGTGGGCCGGCCAGTATCCGATCATCTCCATCGAAGACGGCATGGACGAGAACGATTGGGAGGGCTGGAAGCTGCTCACTGAGAAGATTGGCGATAAGGTGCAACTCGTGGGCGACGATCTTTTCGTCACCAACAGCGCGCGCCTGGCGGAGGGCATCGCAAAGGGCGTTGCCAACTCCATCCTCGTGAAGGTGAACCAGATTGGCTCGCTCACCGAAACGCTGGACGCGATGGCGCTGGCGGCGAGCGCGGGCTATACGGCGATGGTTTCTCACCGCTCCGGCGAAACTGAAGATACCTTCATCGCGGATCTCGCCGTCGCCACCGGCGCGGGCCAGATCAAGACCGGTTCGGCCAGCCGCACGGATCGCATCGCGAAGTACAACCAGTTGCTCCGGATTGAGGAAGAACTGGGCTCCACCGCCAAGTACGCCGGGCGGAAAGCCTTCAAGGTGAAGTTCTAAGCGAACGCAACAAACACAAAAAGGGGCCGCCCGGCGAGGGAGGCCCCTTTTCATTTCACCGCTGGGTGTCTATGGATACGTGGTGCGGAGCGCGACGCCCAGCGCGGTGCGGAACTTGTTCTCGCAGATCGCGCGGTTTCCGAACTCGCCCAATCCGACGGCCTGCGCCTCAAATAACCGGCCGCCGTTATTTTCGTTGAGGCTGTCTTCGCGGCCAAGCTGCTTGCCCACGGCGTTGTAGTACGCATGCACCAGTTCGTGGTAGAGCCCCACCACGGCAGGACGCGTCTGGCCGTTCACAACGGTCTTATGCGGGTCGTAATTGATGCGGGAGGCGCAGCCGAGGCCGGCTGTCATCCACGGCTCAAGAACCAGCACCAGCGCGTCCATCTGGTCCAGGTTCGGCATGGCCGCACCCGCCAGATACGTGTTCAACAAATTGACGATCGGCACGGTGGGTAACTGCGGCAGCGCGCGCACACCCACCTGCGGAGCGGTGGGCAGATTCCGGTACGGGCTCGGCATCGTGCCGCCGCCCCAGCGGGGAATCATCACCCGGTAGAGCTGGTCCGCCAGCCATTGCAAATTGTGTCCGGCAAGGTTCATCCGCTGCACGGTGGCGGTGAATTCCTGGGTGAACTGCGCCTGGTTGCCGCCATCGTGGTTCATGCGTAGCACATAGTATCCGCGAACCGCCCCAGCCGCCTGGTTGTTGTTCGGCCCCATGTACTTTACACCCACCTGTTTGCCTGAGCCTTGGATGCCTTGCAGCAGCGCCAGCCCCGGCGGGAAAGCCTCAATCTCTTCGAGATTGCGGTAGATCGTGGATTGCGCATTTCCCCCATTGGGCAAATTCGCCCCAGGTTGCACGATCACGTTGTACCCCTTGAATGGGGTATTCCCCTGCGCCACCTGCACCGGTTGCGGCGCGCCTACTTTCGGACCTCGGTGAAAAAAGCTCAAAGTCAATACCTCCCCAGAATCGAATCCGTTCCCCGCAAACGCGCCACACGGCCGTCGCTCGCGCCACGGAGAATCCCAGTTCCGTCACATTTTTTGTGTGCTAAAAGTCTTTCACACCGTGGGCAGTGGCGTCAGGGGAATACTAGACGAAAATGGATTAGATTGATTCTCGCTCACAGAATCCCACCGGGGATTCGCTCCAAGGGTGTCGATTCCCGGCGCGGCCAAACGATAACATCAGGAAGGCTGTCCGCATCGGCGGAGGGGAGGGTTTCCATGAAGTATCTATGCCTGGTTTACGGCGAGGAGCGGGCTATGTCCCGAATGGAGGACCACGAATGCGTGGCGTTCGATGAAGAGTTGCGCGCCAAGGAGATGTGCATTGCGTCGGAGGCGCTTCTGCCCGTGGAAAGCGCCACGTCCGTGCGCGTGCGCAATGGGAGGGTCTCGGTGACCGACGGCCCGTTCGCCGAAACCCACGAGACGCTCGCCGGTTTCTACCTCATCGACGCGCGGGACCTGAATGCGGCGATCCAGGTAGCCGCGCAGATCCCGCCGGCACGGATCGGCACGATCGAAATCCGCCCCGTGCGGCAGCTTCCGGGCCGCGTGCTTGGAGCGGCTCCGCGCAAGGAAGCGCACGCAACCTAGGCCCCGGCCCGATCGATAGTCCTGCCTATGAATGAACGGACTCACGACGATGCCCGCAGCGCGGTGGAAAGGATCTACCGCACGCAGTCGCGGCGCGTGCTCGCCACGCTCATCCGGCTGCTGGGCGATTTTGAACTCGCCGAGGAAGCCCTGCACGACGCCTTCACGACGGCGGTGGAGAAGTGGCCCAGGGATGGCATCCCAGCGAATCCCACTGCCTGGCTCGTCTCCACGGGCCGCTTCAAGGCGATCGATACGCTCCGGCGGCGCAAGCGCTTCGAAGCGGAGATCCCCGATGGCCCTGAATCCGTGGGTGCGTTCGTGGAGACGCCGGAATACGAGGAAACCTCCGTCGCGGACGATCAGTTGCGGCTGGTCTTCACCTGCTGCCATCCCGCGCTGCCCGCCGATGCGCAAACCGCGCTAACCCTGCGGGAAGTGTGCGGGCTCACCACGGAGGCCATCGCTAGCGCCTTTCTCACCAGCCCCACTACAATGGCGCAGCGCATCGTCCGCGCGAAAGCGAAGATTCGCGACGCGCGCATCCCCTATGAGGTGCCGGAGCGCTCCGCGCTGCCGGAGCGCCTCGACGCCGTGCTGCGGGTGGTGTACCTCGTCTACAACGAAGGCTATTCCGCCTCCTCCGGCGAATCGCTCACGCGCGCGGAGCTCTCGATGGAGGCCATCCGCCTGGGGCGGCTGCTGGCGGAGATCCTGCCGGAGCCCGAAGTCCTGGGTCTGCTCGCCCTGATGCTGCTGCATGAATCGCGAAGACCCGCGCGGATCGACGAGGCGGGCGAGCTGGTGCTGCTCGAGAACCAGGATCGCTCCCAGTGGAACCGTGCGCAAATCGGCGAAGGCAAGCAGTTGCTCGAGCGCGCGCTTCTTTCCCGCCGTTGCGGCCCCTACACGATTCAGGCCGCTATTGCTGCCGTTCACGCGGATGCGCCCAGCGTGCCCGAAACGGATTGGGACCAGATCGTCGGGCTCTATGACGTGCTGCTGCGGCTGGAGCCTTCCGTGGTCGTTGAGTTGAATCGCGCTGTAGCGCTGGCGATGCGGGACGGTCCGCTGGCCGGCCTCGCGGCAATGGACGCCCTGTTCGAGAGAGGCGAACTACGGGATTACCACCGGGCACACGCCGCGCGCGGCGAGTTGTGCATCCGGGCGGGACAGCGGGAGGAGGGCTGCGCTTGCTACGAGAGGGCTCTGGCTCTCGTCAAACAAGCGCCCGAGCGCCGTTATCTGGAGCGGCGCCTCAGAGAACTTTCCTGGAACGAACCGGGCCGGCCGCGCTCAGCCTGATTTCTCCCGGCTGATCCCGGCCATCGTGGCGCCGGTGGCCCGCACGTAATCCTCCGGCGCAAGCAGGAGTTGCAACCCGCGCTGGCCGGCGGAGACGGAAATGCGGTCAAAGAGAATCGCCGTCTCATCGAGGTAAACCGGGTATGCCTTGCGCGCGCCGAGCACCGTTACACCCCCGCGAATGTAGCCGGTAAGCGGCTGCACTTCCTTGAGCGGCACGAGTTCCATGCCGCGGTCGCCCGTAACGCGGGCAAGCGCCTTCAGGTCGAGTGCACCGTCGCCGGGAATCACCGCGAAGCAAACGCCATTCCGATCACCGCGCACCACCAGCGTCTTGAAAACCTGTTCGGGAGGGAGCCCGATCTTCGCCGCGACGGATTCCGCCGCCAAGTCCGCAGGGTCCACCGCGTATTCGATGAGATCATAGTCGATCCCTTCGGAATCGAGAATGCGAGCGGCGTTCGTGCGTGCCATCCCGGGACTCAGCCAAGGGCCTGCGCCAGATCGTTGACGATATCGGTTGCGTCCTCAATGCCGACCGAGAGCCGCACCAAGTTCTCGCGAACCCCCGTCCGCTCCTTGTGTTTGGGAGAGACATCGCGGTGCGAAGCCGTCCAGGGATGCAGCACCATGCTATGCACATCCCCGAGCGAGGTTGCCCCCACCACGAGTTTCAGCCGGTCGATGAAGGCGAAAATCCCCTGCTTGTCGAGCCCCTTCACTTCGAAGCTCACCATCGCCCCGTAGAGCCCGTCCGTGAATAGCTTCTCGATATTGGCCCGGTCCGGATGCGCCGGATCGTCGAGATAGTACACCCGCTCCACGGCGGGGTGCGTGCGCAGAAACGCGGCCACCACGGCGGCGTTACGGCATTGCCGCTCCATGCGCAGAGGAAACGTCTTGATGCCGCGCATCGCAAGATACGCCTCGAAGGGGCCGAGGATGGGGCCCACCACCCGCGACATCACGCGGATCTCCTCAAGCTTCTCGCCTCGCGCGACGATCGCCCCGCCCATCACATCGCCATGGCCGGAGAGATACTTCGTGAGGCTGTGGACCACGTAATCCGCGCCGTGTTCGAGCGGGCGGACGAGCAGGGGAGTCGCGAACGTGTTGTCCACGATCAGCGCGGCCTTCGCCTCGTGTGAAAGTTCCGCGAGTCGAGCCAGATCCGCCACGCGCAGCGTCGGGTTTGAAACGGTTTCCATCAGCACGCAGCCCGGCTGGAACGTTTCGAGCGCCTTTGCCACTGCCGCTTCATCGCAGATATCCACGAAACGCGTTTCGATGCCGTAAGGCTCCAGCATGTTCATGAGCAACTTGACCGTGGCGCCGTAAAGCGCCTCCGCGCAGAGCACTTTCTTCCGGCGCTCGGCGAGGCAGGTCAGCAGCGTGGCTTGCAGCGCCACCATTCCGGAAGAGGTGGCCAGCGCGCCGCCTCTCGCTTCTGGCGCCGCCGCATCCGGGCCTGCCCCTTCGAGCGACGCCACCAGTTCCTCAAGCGCGCCATTGGTCGGGTTATCGTAGCGCGCATACGCGTAACCCTCCGCCTCGTGCCCGAAGATCTTATCGAGCATCTCGCTTTCGCCGTAAAAATAGGAAGCCGCGGTATGGATGGGGGTGGTAACCGGGATATGCTTTCCCGGCTTCTTGCGGTCCCCGGCGTGGACCGCGCTCGTGTGGATCTTCAAAGCGGAATGCCTCGTTTCATGAAAACTTTCTCCATTATCCGACGACTCGCCCCCTCGCCGCCCGGCGCGATCGCCGGGCCGCCTCCTAGCTGCACAAGCGTGCCTCCCGCGTGACCGCCGCTTGCCACGATTGGACAGGTAATCCTCAATACTGAGACCCTGGGGTTTGGCTCACCTATCGAACACATTGGAAAACCGGGGCTCGATCGCATTGCGCTGGAAGCTGGCGGCGATCGACATTGACGACACATTGGTGGACGCGGACCGGGCGATTAGCGCCGCCAACCGGCGCGCCATTGCGGAGTTGCGCCGGCTGGGGGCCGCCGTCGTTCTGGCCTCCGGACGCAGCCATGCGAATATGGCGCCGTTCCATGCCCAGCTTGGCCTCGATACGCCCTTGATTTCCGCGAATGGCGCTTTGGTGCGCGAAGTAACCGGCGCGGTTTGGGCACAGCATGGGATGCCTGCTTCGCTCGTGCCGGGGTTGATCGAGGAGGGGAGACGGCGCGGACTTTCGGTGCTGCTCTACGGCCTCGCCGGGGTCTACGTTGATCGGCGCACCTCTTTTACCGAATACGATCAAAGCCGCAACGACGACGTCCAAATCGAAGTGCCGGACCTGCGCGGCGTGCCCGTGGACGGCATCCACAAGCTGATCTGGATGGCGGAGCCGGAAGCCATTACGCGGCTCACCCCGGAGCTCAGCGAGCGCTTTGAAACGCGGCTCACCGTCACACACACAGACCCGCCTTACCTTGAGTTCATGCCGCCCGGCATCACGAAAGCAACCGGGCTCGCCGATGTAGCGGAGCACTATGGCTTCGACACAGGGCAGGTGGTGGCGTTTGGCGATGGAAACAACGACGTGACGATGCTGCAATGGGCCGGAGTTGGCATCGCCATGGCGCACGCGAAGGCGGCGGCGAAGGCGGCCGCGGATTACACCGTGCCCGAGGCGCCCGTCAACGAATCGCTGGCCCGTGGAATCGAATGGCTCATCGAGCGCAGTCCAAACCGCTGCCACGAGTGAAGATCGAACCGGGCGAAGGATTGGGGAAAACAGGAGGGTGGTGGGCGCGACAGGACTCGAACCTGTGACCTCCTGCGTGTGAAGCAGGCGCTCTAACCAACTGAGCTACGCGCCCCTTTGGGCGGGGCGAACGCTGTTGCGTCAGCCCCAAAAAGTCAGGATAACACGGCGGAATCCACCTGCGTCACAAACTGCGACTCCGGCATCCCCCGGAGAGGATCCGTGGCTCCGCCAACGCCCGTTTCGCGGCCTATCCGGCGTGCCCGCGCACCCGGCTGTGATGGCGGCTGTAAAAGAAATAGACGATCATCCCGAGCGCCAGCCAGCCGAACAGGCGAATCCAGTTGCTGAGGCCAAGGCCGAACATCAGCAGGCCGCAACTGAGGATGCCCATGATGGGCACGAACGGAACGAGCGGTGTCCGGAACGGGCGGGGCGTATCGGGATGCGTCTTTCGCATCACCAGTACCCCGATGCAGACGATCACGAAGGCGAGCAGCGTGCCGATGCTCGTCATCTCACCCACCAGTTGAATTGGGGCGAGCGCGGCGAACAGGCCTACACCCGCGGCGAAGATGGCATTCGTGAGATAGGGCGTCCGGTATTTCGGGTGGATGCGGGAGAAGATCCCGGGGAGCAGGCCGTCGCGGGACATGGAGAAGAAGACCCGGCTCTGGCCGAGCAGCATCACGAGAATCACGGACGAGTAGCCGCAGATGATCGCGATCTTGATGGCGGCGTTGAAGCCGGTATACGGGGTGCGGTCCACCGCCGTCGCCACCGGGGCGGCGTTGCCGAGTTCGGCGTAGGGCACCAGCCCGGTCATGACTAGAGCAAAGCCAACGTATAGGATCGTGCAGATAATCAAAGAGCCGATGATGCCGATCGGCATATCGCGCTGCGGATTCTTTGCTTCCTGGGCGGCCGTGGAGACCGCGTCGAAGCCGATGTACGCGAAGAAGATGATGCCCGCGGCGCGCAGGATGCCGGAGTATCCGAAATGGCCGAATTCCCCCGTGTTTACCGGGATGAAGGGCTGGTAGTGAACCGGCTGGATGTAGGCGATGCCTGCACCGATGAATGCGATCACCACGGCCACTTTGATGACCACGATGATCGAGTTCACCCTGGCGGATTCCTGAATGCCCGTGATCAAGAGCCAGGAGATCACAACGACGATGAAAACGGCCGGCAGGTTGACGATGCCATGGACCAGTTCGCCATTCGGTAATTGGACCGGCTGCCAGGGCGAGGCCACCAGTTCCGGAGGGAGATTGATGTTGAATCCGTGTAGGAAACTCACGACGTAGGCGGACCAGGAGATAGACACCGTTGCCGCGCCGACGGCGTATTCAAGCACCAGGTCCCATCCGATAATCCAGGCGATGAACTCGCCGAGGGTGGCGTAGGCATACGTATAGGCGGAACCGGCCACCGGGATCATCGTGGAGAACTCGCTATAGCAGAGGCCGGCGAATCCACAGCCGACGGCGGCCAGCACGAAGGAAAGCGTCACAGCGGGGCCGGCGTAGTTGGCGGCAGCGAGGCCGGTGAGCGAAAAAAGCCCAGCTCCGATAATTGCGCCGATTCCCAGCGCCACCAAGTTCCAGGCGCTCAAGGTGCGCTTGAGACTGTGTTCGGATTCCTCCGCCTGTGCCTGCAAATCAGCGAGCGTTTTCTTGGCAAATAGGGTATCGGGCATGCGTTCTCCTGGGCCCGTGGATTGCAGGAAGTTGGAATTGCCGCGCGGGGGCGGCCGGATGCGGGGGCATGAAGCGCAAAATCCGAATGCAAATCCACCAGAAAGAAACGATAACACAACGGAAACCCGATTGCCTTTGCGGCCGATCCGGCGGGCGGCTTCGAGACCCCGCCGGAGGCTTCACCGGTCAACGGGGCGAGCGGCGCAAGCCGGGGGCGAGCGCGGCCAGCACGATCCCCGCGCACAGCAGGCAGAACCAATCGCCGTGGCGGGTGTAGAAGGTTTTCTCCTCGATATAGTTGAATTGGGCGGGCATCGCGGCGGCAAAACCCTGGGGCAGGGAATCGACGATGCGCCCGGCGGGGTCCACGTTCACGGTGATGCCGTCGCTCGTGGCGCGCAGAATCCAGCGCCGGTTCTCCGCGGCGCGCATGCGAACGAGGTTCAAGTGCTGGCGGCGCGCGGAAAGGTTGCCGAAATAGCCGTCGTAGGAGAGGTTGGCGAGCACCTCCGCACCCGCATCCGGAAACCGGCGAACCAGATGAGGGAAGGCGGATTCATAGCAGATGATCGCGCTCATTTTGTACGCCCGCATCGGGAAAACCACAGTGCGGTTGCCCGGCACAAAGTTCCCGGTCTCATTGCTGACCTTGCCTACCCATTCAAAGAACGGGGGCACGTACTCGCCAAAGGGCACCAGAAAGGTCTTGTCGTAGCGATCGATAAACTCCCCCTGGGGATTGATGAGCACGGCGGAGTTCTTCGGTTCACGCTGGGGCGTATAGCCCACCGTGCCGAAGAGGAACCAGACTTTCTGATCCCTGGCGAACCGGTGCGCCCTCTCGCGGAATTCGGAGTCGGCGTAATAGGGGACCGGCGCGGGGAGTTCGGGCCAGATCACCAGCGGCTCCTCGCGCTTGTCGAGCACCCGCAGCCCGGCGGTGGAGAGCGAGAAAATGCGGTTCTGCATGGAGCGGACTTCGTCGTAGGTCCAGGAATCCCGGTCATTCACATTCGGCTGGACGAGCAGCGCCTGATGGCGGCCTTCCTCGTGCTCCGGCATCGCGGGCAGCAGGTAGAGCAAGGGGAACGCAAGCAGCCAGGCCAGTTGCCTGCGGGGCCGCCGCAGCATCACAAGCACGAGAGCGGCGCTCATCATCACGAAGGCGAACGAAAGTCCGTACACGCCCACAATGGGCGCCACGCGTAGGAGCAGGCTCATGTCGATGCCCGCATTGCCGAGCGCTTGCCAGGCGAAGCCAAGGGGCCCGTGCGTGCGCTCAATCGCCACCCACGCGGCGGCCGTGGCGGGGATGGCCCACCAGCGCTGCATCAGGTAACCGGCGGCCAAACCGAACACCGCCATGTGCAGCGCCTTGATCATCGCGAAAAGCGCCAAGGCGAGCATGCTGAGGCCCAGGTTCAGATCGCCATAATTGGCAAGCGTGAACTGAATCCAATAGCAGGCGCCCAGCCAGTAGACGATGCCGCAGATCCAGCCCAGAAAGAAGCGCGGAACCGCGCGTGTCACCACGGTTACGGCCCAAAGAAGCGGAGCTAGCACGAAAGGGGCGAGATAGGTGAGATCGGCATCCGGGAAGGTGAGCACCAGCAGCAAGCCACTGAGCAGCGCCAGGGGCGCGGGCAGCATCCGCCGCCACGATGAGAGCGCCTGTTCCGCGCTCTTCACCCGCGAGCCTCCCGCGCTTGCAGGTTCACGTCGTCCGCCATGTAGGAACTACGCACGAGTGGTCCGCTGAACACCATCCGGAAGCCGAGATCGAGCCCGAAGTCCCGATAGGCGTCAAACTGCGCCGGCGTCACGTATTCGCTCACCGGGCGGTTCTTTCGCGTGGGCTGCAAATACTGGCCGATGGTGGCCACGTCCACGTCTTGCGCGCGCAAGTCCCGCAACAATTGCCGCGCTTCTTCCGGGGTTTCTCCAAGACCGACCATAAAGCCGGATTTCGTGAGTACTTCCGGCCGGTACTCTTGCGCGAAGCGGAGCACATCGAGCGATTGCCGGTAGTTCGCCTGCGGGCGCACCTTTGGGTAAAGGCGGGGCACGGTTTCCATGTTGTGGTTGAAGACATCGGGGCCCGCGTCCAGCACGCGCGCCACGGCCTCCGTATTCCCGAGAAAATCCGGCGTGAGCACTTCGATCCGGGCATCGGGAAGCGCCCGCCGCACCTCCTGGACCGCGCGGGCGAAGTGCGTGGAGCCCCCGTCCCAGAGATCGTCGCGGTTGACACTCGTGATTACCACGTAGCGAAGCCCCATGGTAGCGGCCATCTCCGCCACGTTGCGCGGTTCCTGTGGATCGATGGGCATCTCCGTCTTCGCCGGATTCGCCTTCGGGACGGAGCAGAACGAGCAGCCCCTGGTACACAGGTTTCCCAGGATCATGAACGTGGCCGTGCCCCGGTGGAAACACTCATGCAGATTGGGGCATCGGGCAGACTCGCAGACCGTGTGCAAGTGCCGCCCGCGCAGCCCGCGCTTAAGCGAATCCACGGATTCGAAATGGGTAGTTCCCTTGCGCAGCCAGGCCGGCAGGCGTGGAGAGCGCACGGGGGCCTCGTCCTCCCGGAGGAGACCGGCGGCGGAAGTCAGCGCCACGGAGGGGGTGATTTGGATGAGGGGTTCGCTCACGATCGGAATCCGGGTGCGGCCCTCGCGGGCCGTTGTCTGATTTTCCCACAAGGCGTTCTGATTCTCCCACAGGGCGTTCTGATTCTCCCACAGGGTGATCTGATTCCCGCACAGGGCGCCGCGGCCGCGATTCGTCTCCGCGAAAGGCCATGGGTAAAATGGAGGGGTCTGTGCCGGCTTCATCCACCTCTGCCTCCTCGACTCCTCCGATTGAGACCTCCACCAGTATTGCCGTGGTCGCGGAGAAGCCTTCCGTCGCCCGGGATCTGGCGCGGGTACTGGGTGCGACCCAAAAGGGGGATGGGTTCCTGCACGGCGGGGGATACATCGTAACCTGGGCGATCGGCCATCTGGTGGCGCTGGCGCAGCCGCATGAAATGCGCCCGGAATGGAAGGCCTGGCGCCGGAGCACGCTGCCGATGATCCCCTCGGAATGGCCGCTTGTCACGTATGAGAAGACGCGCGACCAATTCGAGGTAGTCCGGCGCATCCTGTGTTCCGCGAAGGTGGCGCGCGTGGTATGCGCCACGGACGCGGGGCGCGAGGGGGAACTGATCTTCCGCTACATCTATGAAGCCGCCGCTTGCACCAAGCCCGTCGACCGGCTGTGGATTTCGTCGCTGACGCCGGACGCGATCAAACAGGGGTTTCGGGAATTGAAGAGCGGGGAAGCGTTCGATGGGCTGGGCAGCGCGGCGCGTGGGCGCAGCCGGGCAGACTGGCTGGTGGGGCTGAATCTTTCGCGCGCCTACTCGCTCGCCTATGACGAAGAACTTTCGGTGGGCCGCGTGCAGACGCCCACGCTTGCCATGCTCGTGGAGCGGGAACTCACCGTCCGCGCGTTTGTCGCGGCGGACTATTTCGAGGTGCTCGCAACCTTTTCTCCCAAAGAGGCTGCAAGCGCGGCGAGCGGGGAAGATCGCCCTCGCTATCAGGGCACATGGTTCAAGCCGGCGAATGCGGAAATCGAGGACGCAGGGCGCGCACGGGAGGCGGCGGCGCGAAAGCCGGGAGATAGCGATTCGGAGCGAAAGGAATCGCTCCAACAATCGATGCGCATCGCGGACCGCAAGGAGGCGGAGGCGATTGCGGAGCGAGCGCTTCAGGGGGAGGCGCGGATCGCCGATATCCAGCGTGAGTCCAAACGGATGGCGCCGCCCGGCTTCTACGATCTGACGGAACTCCAGCGGCACGCGAACCGGCTTTATGGCTTCAGCGCCCAGCAGACGCTCGACGTGGCACAGGCGCTCTACGAGCGGCACAAGCTGCTCAGCTATCCCCGCACGGATAGCCGGCACCTTTCGCGAACCGTGGCGGACGCTTTACCGAAGGTGGTGGCAGCGATCGCGCCGCGCTATGCGGGGATGATCGCGGCGGGCTCCGGCGAGAAGCCGCTCGGCAAGCGCTTCGTGGACGATAGCAAGATCACCGACCATCACGCGATCATCCCCACGGCCGGTTCCGCCGCCCGTGTCTCGCTTGGCGAAGACGAAGCGCGGATCTATGATCTGGTGTGCCGGAGGCTGCTCTCCGCGTGGCACGACGACTACATCACGGATGTCACCACCGTCATCACGCGCATTGAGAATCCGGGCTTCGAGGATCTCTACCATGCAAGCGGCACGGCCGTCCGGCAAATGGGCTGGAAGGTGCTCGATATCGTCTTGCGGGGAGGCTCCGAGGCGGGCGGGATCAAGAAGAAAGCGGGCAAAGCGGAGAAGACTGGGGCCATGGATTCCGAAGGGGGCGAGGACGCGGGGCAGATGCTTCCGCCCGGTCTCGAGCCGGAGCAGGCGCAGGATGTGCTCGGGGCTGAAGCGCTCCGGAAGAAAACTCGCCCACCGAAGCGCTTCACGGAAGCCACTCTGTTGACCGCAATGCAGACCGCCGGGAAAGCACTCGACGAGAAAGAGCTTTCCGATGCAATGAAAGATACCGGGCTAGGGACGCCGGCCACCCGCGCTTCGATCATTGAGACGCTTCTGAAGCGGGGGTTTATTGAGCGCCAGGGTAAGGCGCTCGCTGCCACGGATAAGGGCATTCATCTGATCGAGGTCGTTCACGAAGAGGTGAAGAGCCCCGCAATGACCGGCCAGTGGGAGGCCTACCTCAAACGTATTGAGCGCGGGGAGGCGACGCTGCCCGCGTTTCTCAACGACATCGAGCGATACGTGCGGGAAGTGGTGGGTAAAGCGGGCGAGCAGCCCTCGCCGGACGCCCGGCAGGCGAACGCGATGGACGCTCCCGCGCGGAATGGGCAACATCGCGGCGCGGCTGCGCCGCCCGCGGATGCCGGCGACATCGTGCTTCCGGAACGCCGTGACTTCTCCGCCCATGCAGGGAACCTCGAAGATCTGCTGCACGCGGCGTTCGGGTTCGCCGAGTTTCGCCCGGTGCAGCGCGAAGTCTGCGAGGCGGTAACCGGCGGCAAGGATGTGCTGCTCGTGATGCCCACAGGCGCGGGCAAGTCGTTGTGCTACCAATTGCCGGGGCTCGCGATGCACGCGGGTGGCGGCGGAGGCGCCACGCTGGTGATCAGCCCGCTGATCGCGCTGATGGAAGACCAGGTGGCGAAACTCAAAGCGCTCGGCTTCGCGGTGGAGCGAATCCATTCGGGGCGGGACCGGGCAGCTTCCCGCGCGGCCTGCGTCGAATATCTGGCCGGGAATTTGCAGTTCCTGTTCGTCGCGCCGGAGCGCTTCCGCGTTCCCGGATTCGCGGAGATGCTCGCCAAGCGAAAGCCTGCGTTGATCGCGGTGGATGAAGCGCACTGCATCTCGCAATGGGGTCACGATTTTCGCCCCGATTACCGCACCTTTGGACAGCACCTGCCCGCCTTGCGGCCCGCGCCGGTGATTGCCTTGACGGCCACCGCCACGCCGATCGTGCAGGACGATATCGCCGAGCGGCTCGGGCTGGCTCCCGGAGGCCGGTTCATCCAGGGATTCCGGCGCGAGAATATCGCGATCGAGGTGGTGGAAGCCGCTCCCCGTGAGCGGGCGCGGCTGGTGGAGCAGTTGCTCGCCGACGAAGAACGCCGCCCCGCGATTGTCTACGCGCCCACCCGCAAGCAGGCGGATGCCCTGGCCGCGGAACTGCGCTCCGCGATTCCGTGCGACTCCTACCACGCCGGGTTGAGCGCCGCCGTCCGGCATCGGGTGCAGGAAGGTTTTCTCGGGGGAGAACTTGAAGTGATCGTGGCCACGATCGCCTTCGGAATGGGCATCGACAAACCGGATGTCCGCACGGTGATCCACACCGCGATGCCGGGCAGCGTAGAAGGCTACTATCAGGAAGTGGGGCGCGCCGGAAGGGATGGGCTGCCCTCCCGCGCGGTTCTGATGCACTCGTACGCAGACCGCCACACGCACAATTTCTTCTTTGACCGGGATTATCCCGAAGCCGCCGTGCTCGAACGGATCTTCCGCGCACTGCGAGCCGAATCGCAGCCCAAGGAGGAACTCCAGCGCGCCATCGGCATGGAGGAGGAGGCCTTCGACAAGGCCCTCGAAAAACTCTGGATTCACGGCGGCGCCATCGTGGATTTCGCGGAGAACGTTTCCCTCGGCGAGGAAGGGTGGCGCGACCCTTACGCGCATCAGGGCGCGCAGAAGCGGGCGCAACTCGACCGCATGATCCAGTTCGCCGAAACCACGCGCTGCCGCATGCAGGCGCTAGTGGCGCATTTCGGCGACCATGAAGGCTCCAGGCGCGCCTGTGGCCTTTGCGATTTCTGCGCCCCGGAGAAGTGCGAGGCGCAAACCGTGCGCGCCGCTTCCGAGGCCGAGAACGAGATTGCCTTCACGGTAATCGACCTGTTGACGCGCAACGAGGGCATGTCCACCGGGCGGCTGCACAGCGCGGTTTCCGAGCGGTTGCCGATGATGACTGCCGCGGATCGCGATGCCTTCGAGCAATTGCTGCATGCGATGGCGGCTGCCGGATGGCTGGAGGTGCGCGACGCGACGTTCACCGCCGATGGGAGGGAAATTCGCTTTCGCAAAGCGTCGCTCACGCACGAGGGAAGGGCGGTGAAGCCGGGGGAAGCGCTGGGCATGGTGATCCGCGAGGAGGTGCAGCGGACGGAACGCCCCTCAAGGAAGCGCGTGCGCGCGGCCGCGAAAGCGAAGCTCGCGAAGGCGGAGCCCCTAGCGGCGGCCGCACCCGCTCCCAAGAAACGATCGCGCAAGCAAGCGACGCCGGAAGGCGGCGCCGAGGCGCTGGGGCAGGCGTTGAAGGCGTGGCGGATGGCGCAAGCGAAGCGCAAGAAGACGCCCGCGTTCCGCATCTTCAGCGACAAAACCCTCCACGCGCTCGCCGAGGCGCGGCCGCAATCCCTGAACGAACTACTGCAGGTCCCCGGCTTCGGCCTGAAGCTGGTGGAGCAGTATGGGGCGGACTTGCTGCGCATCCTCACGGCGCACTAGCGCCACGCCGTCTGTTCTACAATGACGCCATCGCCCTCCATGCGGAGTTTCGGATTTAGCGCCATGCAGACATCGGAACGCCTGGTTTCCCTCGATGCGTTTCGCGGAGCCACCATCGCCGCGATGATTCTGGTGAACAACGCCGGCAGCTTCAAGAGCGCCTATGAGCCGCTTCGGCACGTGGAG
>JADLCF010000276.1 GCA_020847315.1 Bryobacterales bacterium
AAGCGGATGGGCAAGCCGGTGCAATCGGTTTCGCGGGAGACCATGAGGTTGTTGGTCGATTACTCCTGGCCTGGCAACATCCGCGAACTTCAAAACGTTATCGAGCGTGGCGTCGTTCTCTCCAAGGGCTCGATTCTCAAACTCGGAGCGGATCTCCTGCCGGTTGAGGCATCCGGAACGGGCATAGAATCGGGAACGGTCGCTGAGACGAAAGACAGCGATTCGCTCGAGGAAGTACAACGGCAGCACATTCTGCGAGTACTCGAAAGAACCGGTTGGGTGATAAGCGGACCCCGAGGCGCGGGAGCCATCCTTGATATTCACCCGAATACCCTTCGCAGCTTAATGAACAGACTGGGAATTCGTCGCGCCCTTCAAGCCGCTTCGTAAATTCATGCGCTCCAGGATGTCATGATACCGGGCGTCGGCTCGCAGCCTGTGGAAGTAGTGAGTGCGGATTCCGAAGCTCAGATTGGGGTCGCGTTCACGAACCCCTTCCTCCATTGCCAGCAAAGCCGCTTCTGCATCGTCTACGGCTAGTGCCGCCATGGCGATGGTTGCGGGTGGGACATACCGATGGCGCGCCGCGCCGCGCAACTTCGTCAGGAATCGTTCCGCATCTGCGCGGCGGCCACCGCGGACGTAGGCCCACGCCAGAAAGCCGAGCGGCAGGAAAGCTCCAGGCCCGTTCCGCTGTTCCTTTTCGAGCAACGCGATGCCCTCTTCATACTGTCCCAGTAGCGAGTACGCTTCTCCCAGCAGGTACGCGCCAACGATATAGTTGGGATCGATCTCCAAGAGCTGGTGCACATGCTCCACCGCACGCTCGGGTTGACCCATGAGCAGGCAGTAGTAGGCGCAATACCGGCGGTAGAGCGTAAACAGCGGATCAAGCTCCGCCGCCCTGCGGGCATCCGCGTACGCCTCTTCGGTCCGCCCCATGCAGTGCAGCACATCGGCGCGCCAGAACAACGCCCGCGCGGAGGCCGGATTGAGCCTCAGTGCCGCGTCCAGCTCACGCAGGCCCTCGTCCCACCTGAACTCACTCACCGCTGTGACAAATCCCACGGCCGCCTTCGCTTCGGCAGATTCCGGATCCGCCTCCAACGCCCTGGCGGCCGCGGCACGCGCTTTCGGCCACTGCTGTCGAGGAGAAATCCCGCCGAAGTGAGCGCTGGCAATGTAGGCGTCAGCCAGACTGAACCAGGCCGGCGCATGGCTCGGATCCAATTCGACCGCTTGCTCCAGGAGTTTCCGGCCCTTATCCATTTCCCCCGGCGTCAACTTGTAGTAGTGAAAATTACCTTTCAGATACAAACTGTGCGCTTTGGGATTTCCGGTGTAGCGCTTGATCAGCGGTTGGCTGGACTTGCTTCCCAACCTGACCTTGAGTTGCGCGACGATCGCTTGTGCGATTTCGTCCTGAACGTCGAACAGGTCGCGCATTTCGCGGTCGTAGTGCTGGGACCAGACCTGCGATTCGTCAGTGACGTTGATGAGTTGCGCACTTACCCTGATTCGATTGCCGGACCGTTGAACGCTGCCGGACAAGACATTCGCGACGCGGAGGCGGTGTCCGATTTCAGCAATGGCGTTCTCCCGGCCCCGGAAGCTGAAGGAAGAAACACGGCCGGTGACACGCAGACCGCGGAGTCGAGTCAACGTATTCAGAATCTCGTCCGCCAGGCCGTCGCTGAAGTACTCGTTCTCTTTGTCGGCGCTCAAGTTGGCGAAGGGCAGCACGGCGATGGAAGGAACGTGTTCGGGGTATGTGTGCGCATGGTGATTGGTGGCGTCCTCCAACGCCGCCCTAAGTTCAGTCACCGACTGGTAACGGTCCGCGGGGTGCTTACGCAGGCAGCGCGCGATTACCCTCTGTATCTCCGGAGCGCTTTCCAGAGGGGCCGGCTCATCACGCAGGATGGACGCCAAAGTAGAGAGGGCGCTGGTACCCTCAAAGGCTCTGCGGCCGGTCAACCATTCGTAGAGCAACGAGCCGAAGGAGAAGATGTCAGACCGCGCGTCCACCGATTGGCCTTGCGCCTGCTCGGGCGACATGTAGGAAGGAGTGCCGAGGATCGTCCCGGTTTGCGTATGCGTAGCAGTCTGATCGCTCTCGCCCGGGACCTTTACTTTGGCTAATCCAAAATCCAGCAATTTGATGCCAGATGCGGCCAGCAGGATATTGGCGGGCTTCAGATCCCGATGCGTGATGCCCTTGTCGTGCGCTGCGGCAAGCGCATCACAAATCTGCAGGGCATACGGCAATACCACCTCGACCGCAGAAGGTCCACTTAGCGGCGTGCCTTCGACATACTCCATCACCAGGTAGTTCGGGCCAACATCAAAGAGAGTGCAGATATTAGGGTGATTCAACGCGGCCACCGCTCTCGCCTCGCGCTCAACGCGTTCGCCGTACTCGCTCTTGGATATCTTCAGCGCGACGATTCGGTCGAGCCGGGTATCGCGGGCCTTATACACCTTGCCCATGCCGCCTTCGCCGATGGGGGCGAGAATCTTGTAGGGACCCACCTGAGTATTGCTCCTTAGGTGTTCGCCAAGCGCTGGAGTTTCG
>JADLCF010000277.1 GCA_020847315.1 Bryobacterales bacterium
CCATTGAGCACATGCTCGATATGCAAACGGACCAGACCGCGCTCACCGCAGCCTTCGGATGCCATGTCGTCCAGACCGAAGCCGACGATCTCTTGCGGTTCAGCCGCGACATCGGCCAGGATCTCGTGGATCGCAAGTGCGCCGAGATCCTCGCCCTGTTCGACACGCCGGATCCCGGCGCGGATCCACTCACCACCAAATTGACCGGCGATCACTTGCGCAGCGCAGCCCATGCCGCCGTGACGCTTGACCGCTTCGTCGAGCACCACGAACTGGACGGACTTGCTTACTACTATGAAGGTGAGGCCGGCAGCCCGCTGCGAGCGCTCGTCACAAACCTGATCGTCGGCAACTCGCTACTCACTGCGGCGGGCTTCCCCATGTGCGGCGAATCGGACCTCAAGACCTGCATCGCCATGCTGTTGATGGACCGGCTGGGCATCGGTGGGAGCTTCGCCGAGTTCCACCCGGTGGATTTTCGCGAAGGCTTCGTCCTCGTCGGCCACGATGGCCCCCATCACATCAACATCGCCGATGGCAAACCCGTGCTGCGCTCCCTGCTGAAGTATCACGGCAAACCGGGGAATGGAGCCAGCGTGGAATTCCGCATCAAGGCGGGTCCGATCACGATGATGAGCCTGGGCGTGAAGGCCGATGGCCGCTTCAAGTTCATCCTGGCCGAAGGCGAGAGCGTCCACGGACCCATTCCCGCCACCGGAAATACCAACACCCGCGGCTTCTTCGGATCCGATATCCGCGCGTTCCTGAAGAACTGGGTATATGAAGGGCCCACCCACCATTTCGCCTTAGGCATCGGCCACCGGGCCGGATCGCTGCGCCGGATCGCTGATGCTCTGGGCATCGAAAGCGTCATCGTCACAGGAGGCTGCTCATAATGCGGAAGTCAATCGCCGCCGGTGGGGTACTCTTGCTGGCCGCGCTGCTCATGGCGGCTTGCAACCCGGGGAACGCCGATCTCGAGCGAGGCTGGCGGAATCCACCGAATGCGGCGCGCCCCCACGTCTACTGGCTATGGCTGAACGGCTACGTCGATCGCGATGCCGCCCGGGCAGAACTCGAAGCCATGAAGCGGGCCGGCTTCGGCGGCGTGCTGCTCTTCGATATGGGCGCTCGCGGCCCGAAGGAGGCTTTACCGCCCGCGGGACCCGCGTTTCTCGGCCCGGAATGGCTGGCGCAGTTGAAGGAATCTCTGGCGGATGCCCGGCGTCTGGGCTTGCAGGTAGATCTATCCGTAAGCAGCAGTTGGGACATGGGCGGAGAATGGATCGAGCCCCGGCACGCCAGCATGGGTCTCTTCCCCACAGAGATCGCGATCGAGGGCGGACGCACGGTCGAGATAGACCTTCCGTTCCCGCCCGTTCCCGTCGCGACGCCGAAGGATTCCTCCGGCAAGCCCATCGAGTGGCTGGATGCCGCCGTGCTTGCCGTCCCGAGCGCCCGCCGTGGGGCGGCGCATGAATTCGTGTTCCGGCTGGATCTCACCGGCGCCGGGGACCTCAAAGAAGTGGTGCTCGACCAGGGTGAGTTGGGCAGTTCGCCGCAAGCCGCTTCTATGTCGCCCGCGCGCGAGTTCAGCGTGGCTCTGTCGGAATCCGGCCTCGATGAAGAGAGCTTTCACGAAGTGGTGCGTGGCGTGCTTCCTCGTGGAGCGGGACCTCGCCGCTTTCCCTTGCCCCCCGGCACACGGGCAAAGTACGCGCGTCTCCGTCTGCTTAGCGCTCACGACGCGTCGCGGCGCCTCTGGACTTTGGGCGAGTTTGCGTTGCTCGACGCCAACGGAATCAACGTCGCGGGTTCTCACGCAGCGGATCGCGCGCGCGATGGCGCGGATTTGGTGCGCGCTTCCGCTCCTCTCGGCTACGGCCGGCAGTGGAATCTCGAGAACCTCCACGACGGCGAGACCTCCGGGCCGGGCGGCGTCTTCTCGACGGCTGGCGCGCCACCGTTCCATTTGTCCGGACAGGAAGACGCCGTGAACGTCACGGCATCGGTGGACCGTCAGGGCCGCTTGCGCTGGAACGCACCCGCGGGACAGTGGACTATCCTGCGCTACGTCCTGCTGAATACCGGCGAGCGATTGAAGGTACCCAGCCCAAACTCCGACGGCTTGGCGACGGACCATTTCAGCGCGGAAGCCACGAAGACCCACATGGATACTGTCGCGTCTCGGCTCAAGGCAGCTCTGGGCGATTTGCGTTCGAGCGGGTTGAAGAATCTCTATCTGGCCAGCTACGAAGTGGTCGGCCAAGTCTGGTCACCTGGCTTCCTCAACGATTTCAAGCGCCTGCGAGGCTACGACATGACGCCCTTCCTGCCCGCGGTCTTCGGTTCCACGGTTGCCGATTACGACACAACCGCGCGGTTTCTGCACGATTACCGCAAGACGCTCAGCGACGTCCTGATTGGCGCCTACTACCGTGCGGCGCGGGAATCGGCGGAGCGCGCCGGTCTCGGCATCAAGTCCGAGGCCGGCGGACCCGGCCCGCCCATCCACAATGTTCCAGTGGATTCCCTGCTCGCCAATGGCGCGATCAACGAGATTCAAGGCGAGTTCTGGCCTTTCCGGCCCGATGCGCACAGTCTCTGGGTGGTGAAGGAAACGGCCTCGGCCGGCCATGTTTACGGCAAGCCGGTCATCCACATGGAATCGTTCACCTCCACCCACCATTGGTTTGAAGGGCCGCAAGATCTGAAGGCGAGCGCGGACCGCGTTTTCTGCGAGGGCGGCAACCACATGGTATGGCACACCTGGAGCCACGCCCCGCGCGAGGCGGGCAAGCCCGGCTGGGTCTATGGCGCGGGCAGCCACGTGAACACCAACGTCACCTGGTGGCCCAAGATCAAGCCGTTTGTCGACTATCTTTCCCGCTCTTCCTTCCTGCTGCAGCGCGGGCAGTTCGTGGGCGATGTGCTTTTCTATTACGGCGATGGAGGCTATAAGTTCGTGCCGCCACGCACGCCGCAACCCGGCCTCGGCCCGGGCTATGACTACGACTTCGTCAACTCGGACGTCATTCTGAACCGGCTTGCCGTTCGGGACGGCCGCTTCGTTCTGCCTGACGGCACGAGTTATGCAGTGCTCGTGCTGCCGGAGGATGGAAGCGCCCATCCGGGCGTGCTCGCGAAGATCGAACAACTCGCACTTGCCGGGGGCACTGTGATCGGACCGAAGCCCACGCGCGCCAACGGGCTCGAAGGCTTCCCGGCCAGTGAACAACGAGTGAAGGAGATTGCCGCCAGAATGTGGGGCGATCTCGATGGAGTTTCCCGGTCAGACCGCACTCACGGCAAAGGCCGCGTCGTCTGGGGGAAATCGCCCCGCGAGGTGCTCGAAAGCATAGGCATCGGCCCGGACGTGGTGTCTTCTGGGGAGATCGATTTCATTCATCGCCGCGATGGGCGCAATGACATCTACTTCGTCCGCAACACGGCCGCCGCGCCCACCTCGGCCACGGCCCGCTTCCGCGTGGCGGATCGCGAACCCGAGTTGTGGGACCCGGTCAGCGGCGAAATCCGCCCCGCTCCCCTCTGGCGCCGTGCCCCCGATGGCCGCATCGAGGTTCCCCTGGAACTCGCCGGGCACGGCTCGATCTTCGTCGTGTTCCGCCGCGCCGCCTCGAACCCGCCCATACCCAAGGCGCGGCCGGAGCCTCCCGCGCCCATCGCAATTGCTGGGCCCTGGACGGTGGATTTCGAGGGCGGCCCCCAGAGAGTCGTCTTCCCGGATCTCATCTCCTGGTCCGCGCACCCGGACCCGGCGATCCGCTACTTCGCCGGCAAAGCCCGCTATCGCACGAAGTTTACCGTGCCCGCCGGGTGGCGCCGGAACAACCCCGGAGCCGCGATTGACCTCGGTCGCCTTTGGACCATCGGCGATGCCTGGCTGAACGGCCAGCCGCTCGGCATCTCCTGGACGCAGCCGTTCACCCTCAACGCCTCGACGGCTTTGCGCGAAGGGGAGAACGACCTGGTAGTGGAGATCGTCAACACCTGGCACAACCGCTTGGTGGGCGACGCCAAGCTGCCGCCCGCCGAGCGCTCCACCCGCACGAATATCGAAGTCTCCGCGGGCAAACCGTGGGCGGAACTCGATCTGCTCGATTCCGGTCTCTTCGGGCCGGTTCGGCTCCTCGCCAATCCGCTCCAGAAGCGGTGATGTGATGATTCACGGGGCGTCCCCGATGGCGCCGCCGCGAGGGCTTTGTCCGGATGAATGCAAAAAATGCAGGGTGGGCAGATTGCGCTAAAATCAGCGAGCTTTGTTGATTCTACGCCAGTTACAAGCGAGCTACAGCATGAAGTTTCGTCCGGATTTTCCGGATATTCTGGATCTTTGCGGCAATGCCAGCAGGGGGAATCATGCCACGGTCGACGCGCCGGGAGGTGATGCGTGCAAGGAGGTTAGTCCGCCATGACCGGCTGCCGCTTCCCTCGTCTCTCCCGCCACATGAACCTCACAAACTCGATGAATCGCGTAAATTTTCCCCGAAAGAAGAGCCCGAAGGCTCCGGCGTAAACGATGCCACTGAACGTGACGCTCGACGCCAAACTGCTGAGAGTGTTGAAACTCGACGGCATCATGGAGTTCCTCTCAAAATACACGGCGCACACCATTACAGCCGAGCCAATCACGCTGGGAGCAATCGTCCCTACCAATTCACTCACACGAAGCCGATTATCCCGCATCGCGGTAACCACGTGGGGAATGAGGAACACTGGCACTCCCATTGAGCCACTCGGCGGCAAGGCCGTCCGAGGGCTCAATGGATCTCTGCCAGAAGTGAGGCCCTACACGCCGATCTTGCGTGCATTGTGACGTGGGCTCACGGAACCCGAATTACTTGGGGCTCCGAAGCGGCGAGGACAGCACCCGTGCTTGATATGTACTCCATTACCATCCAATAGGCGGCCTGCCTCCTGTCAAGTGTCAACCGGCAGGGCGAAGTGTTCCCGCAGATTGTGGTTTCCACCAAACCGGACGCGCTCGTCGTCCGGATTCGAGCGGCAACCGCACCTTGCACACTGGAGAGCAGAAAGCCCAGGCTCATCTCGCGCGGAATTGGGCGACTCGCACCGCCCAACCGCGCCGCGGGCCACGTTTGACCGCCCCCGATGCCCCATGCCTGACCGTAGTTTTTGGTTTGAAGCGCGTAGCTGAAATTGTAACTGCCTTCATCGGTGGCTGTGTTCCAGTGGCCATCCCCAGCAAATGGAGTTGCATACCCTGTTTTTGCATAGGTATCCGTATACTGGGTATCCCCCATCGCAAGATCCGACGGATCGCGCGATACCAGATATCGCCGCGCGAACGCCCCGATGGTCTCGATATTATAGGCGCGTTCATAGTTGGAGTCGTTCTCCCAGCATCCGTAAGCAGAGGGAAAGTCCATGGAAGTACAGTTCGAAAACTCCACTCCATACCGTAGGCCTTTTGTTGCCGGGTTACGCCCATAATTCCAAATCCAATCGACGGACTTCGAGCCAATGGCCCGGTAGTTGGCAGCCGCAGTGTTGTTGTAGCCGTCCAGCGCATCCGCCGCCAGGTATTGCGCCCATGCAACAATGCCCATCATGAAGGGCTGCGTCCCGTTGCCCGGCAGATTTGCCGGGGCCATCCGGCGATACACATTTCCGCCAGACGTATCGCCGGTGTACGGCTTGTCGAGTGTAAGAGTGTTGCCATCGACGTAGGTGCAATAGTACCAGTTGTCCCCGTCTCGCGCTCCTGTGAGGACGTTCGCCGCCGTCACCGTGCCCATCATAATGGGCCACATATTCGCCCCGGGGTTGATCGGAGGGGTATTCATGATTCTAAACTTTGTAATGCTCGACGGATCACCCCGCCAGGGGTATTGCAAGGTCATGGTTGTGGCAGTGGGGGCTGGAGATGCTAGGATCACGGACACCATGCTCCATGGCTGGCCACTGAGTGTCCCCGTAAGATAAATAATCTTGCCGGCGCTTCCGGTGAAGTTGGTTCCGGATCCGATTACCGTCACGCGATCCGTATTATTTACCGTCAAGGTCCCCGATTCCGTCAGCATTGTTCCGCAATAGTCGCTCGGATAAGCGCTGCCGGAATAGCGCGTCACCGTGGCCGAGCCGTTTGTTACTTGGTGTACGCGGCTCATGTCCCCTTCGATGGAGTAGCCTTCCGGGTACCGACCCTCCGCTGTCTGTTGTGGCCCCCACCGGTTTGTATACCCAGTCACCAGCCTATCCAACGACTCCGTGCGTTCCGCGGAATCGGGGTCATACTTCGCCTTCAGCGCAGTGAAACCTAAGCAGTATGCGGTCTCGCGAACATCCCCAATCAGCGACGCGGATTCCGTGTAAGAAGCGCAGTTCCCGTCCACCATTACGCGAAGCATGGGCCAGACATTCTTGGTTTGGGGTCCCCCAGTGTCGATAGAAGCTCGCAAGTACGCGCTTGTCAGCGATGCCTGGCGGGGAACCCAACCGATTCCGCCTCCAATCCACGGTGAGTACGCATAACGATCCGCCATCCAGCGCGCCGAATCTCTCGCCTTCCTCCAACCGGTCCGGTAGTAGAGGGAGTAATGCGCAAGCGCGTTGTCATAGTAGTTCACGTCGCTTGCATAGTTTCGCCCGTTCCAGGTCGAGCACCCCGCGCAAAACCCAATCGTGCCCCAACTTGTTCCGGGAGTACTGATAAAAGGCCGTTCCCATGCCCAGCCCGAAGTGAACGTCAGTTCCGTATCGCTCTCACAGGACCCGACTTGCCTTGGATACCGGCTTGGCTCATCCCCCGGATCGGCGGGGGGCAAATCCACCACCACGTAAACGTTGTAGGCCGCCGCCCCCGCCTGACCATTGCAAAATACTTCCAGAAAGTTCGTCCCCGTTCCATACAGCTTGCTTCCGGTTCCGCTTGGCTTATAGACGGTTCCTTTTCGCTCAACGCCATTCACGGAGGGAAGCAGCCACTCTGCATCCCAGGTTCCCCCGTTTATCTTGTAGTTGTCCCAGTTCTTCTTCGCCATGACAACCGATTGGCGATCCACCCATTCCCAAGGGTTCCGGCCCAACACCGTGGATGGTCCGAGCAGGCTGTTCAGCCGCTCATCCGGGTAAATCACCACGCCGTTGTCGTCATAGGCCACTGCGCCGACCTCGAAATCCGTTTGACCTTGCGCTCCCGCGCTGTCGATGGCATAGAGCCGAAATGTGTAGGGGCCAAACACCAGCCCCGTCAGAGTTGGCGCGCAACTCACGCGGTTGTCAAAAATCGCCTTCGAAGGACCATCGATCTGCACCCAGTAGCAGCTGACCGACGCGGAGGCATCGGCCATCGAATAGCTCTTCGATGTCAGCACGGAAGGATAACCTGCACGCAATGGAAGAAAGGGCGCCCACTCCGGCGTGGAAGGGGTCGCGGGCAATGCGATCACATTTTGTCCGGGTGTCTGAACAAACGCGAAACCGGAAGTACCCACATTCCTGCCGTTGCCGCTTGAATCATTCCCATTCCCATCGAACTTCAGTTCCACAAGGTCGCCTCTATCCGCCGTAACTGGCGGACGCGATTTTATCGGAACCAGGCTGTCAAAACTTCTTCCAAACGCGAGCTTTATCGCACCCGTGCCGCCTCGCAGTTCTCCGCCGCTATAAGGCCAGTCATTCACCGAGGTAATTGCCCTCGACTGGTAAGCGTACTTGCTTCCGTCCACTTCCCAAATTTCACAAGAATAGACTAGCTTCGTATGATCCCGCTGAATACGAACTAAGCTATTCGATCTTCCTGTCAGATCAATGATGCACGGGGACGCCTCTCGGACGGAATCGCGCTTCATGACAGCCCAAAGCTGATTATTTGGATGGTATTCAAAATGAATACCCAAACCGTTCAGAGTGAAAAATGTCAAGTTCGCTTCAGGCGCCGTAAAGTCATGAATCTGAAACTCCACACGCCAACTGAGGTTCTTTGATACGTTTGGGTCGTCGAACGTCTTTTCGGCTGCTCCCGAAAGTACGATAGATTGGCCGCCCGCGCAACCCATACAAAGAATCAGAGCCAACATTACCGTTGTGAAAACCCTTACCATCCAGCCTCCTCCATTGACGATTGTCCGCAATACTTGCCAAACTCCAGAATCACATCAGCAATGAAAACTCCAGGTACACGAATCCAAGTTGCCGTTCACGCTGCAAGTGGATTCCGCCATCCGCACGTTTCCGCGTGCTAGCCGCAAAGGCATACCCGCCCTGAGCGCCACGAAGCGCTGGCGCCCGCAGCCGCCAGCCTTCAATCGCGCTAATGAAAGACGTGTTACCACGACTGCCAGTTTAACCGACTTGGACCACAAGACATCGGCAATCAGGTACCCGACATGGAAACTTCGAACGTACCTTGTCAGATGCAGTCTTCCGCGTCCGATTTCATGTAAGTTATTGATTCCGTGTCGCCCTGGTGCAGGAAACCGGAACAATGCAACTCACTTGGTTCCCGCGGGCTGCCCCACCACTACACTCGGCGGTAGCCTGTCGACGATGGCTCCGCGGAGGCGCTGGAACAAGTAACTCGCCCCCGGTTTCCTTCCCCACTGTTGTGATTGTTAGCAATGGCCACTTTGGAAGATCTCTTTCCAGTGAGGGCGCAGTCCACAAATCAAGAAACATGCACCGCTTCGCGGCCACAACTATGCGATCATCGGACGAAGCATCTTCACGCAATAGGGTGGATCAATTTAAGTCGTTGATGACACAGCGTGTACTACTGAGACATTTTACGAAACACACCCATGCCAATGGATGCACTTGAGATGGAGTTTCTCGCAACCTGCGTCAGCGAAGAAGTAGCGCGCACCTACCTGGAAGAACTTCGGTGGCCAGGCGGAGTCGCTTGTCCGCATTGTGGGCTCATTGGCTCTGCGTGGCGCATCCAATGCCGGGTGTCCAAATCCGGCCAAATACCCCGAAAGGGATTGTGGAAGTGCTCGGGGTGCCGGCGTCAGTTCACGGTTACCGTTGGTACCATCCTCGAAAACTCCAAGATTCCGCTCCACAAGTGGCTCATTGGCGTATATTTTATCTGTCAGGATAGGAATGGAGTCTCTTTCCGGACACTTCACAGCGAGATGGGGATCACACTCAAATCCGCGTATGCAATGGAGCGCCGAATCCGATACGCCCAGAAACTCGAACCGCTTCGACCTGCTTGGGCGTCGGCCGCGAAACAACGAGCGGCGTTGGCACGGATGGACAAACTCGATGTTCTTGAACGATGCCGGATTCAGGAGGTTTTAGCCATGACCAGAAAGCAAGCTGCCGGCGTCGGGATTCCGGCGGAAGCAACAGCCACCGGTTCCAAGATTCGCGCACTGAGCCTCTGGCCGCTCCGACCAGCGGAAGCCATGTCCGCGCTGCTCCGCGTCAAACCTCATTCCGTGTTGAATTTCTAATGATCATTCCGGCACCCTGCCCCGTCGCAGCGACTGGGCAAATGCGATGTAGCGCGTAAAACGAGATCGAAAGAAAATCAGCAGGATGCCTGCATACAAGATGGCGCCGAGGGCAACCTGCATGAGCAGATTTGCCCACTGCGATTCTGCGAAAAAAGGCATATAGACACGCCATACATAAATCCCAAGCGCCATCCCCATACATGCCACTGACGACGGAACCAGCGCGTTCAGACACTCTTTCAATGGGAGAGCGATCTCGCGGGCCATCACGACATAGCTTGGAATCAGATTGATAAAGGCAAGAACGAGCCAGGACGCACCAACAGCAGCCAGACTCGAACCGGCCGCAATCCAAAACACAAGCGGCATCACAGCCAAGGCCAACAGGGAGAGATGCATCGTGAAAGCGGTGCGGTGCCGCGCAATCAGAATTTGATTCACGAGAATCGACAGCAATCGGATCCCCGCGAAGAGACTGAGGTAGCGCAAAGGCCCAACACTCGCCTCCCATTTCCCGCCAAGCACGGTCGCGACGATCTCAGGAGCGACGAGAGCAATCCCTACGCTCATGGGGAAGATGGCGCACGCCAGAGTCTCCGTGAACACAAGGAAGTATCGCCGCATCAATAGCTGGTCAGACTGAATCTTCGCGAAGAGAGGGCCCGTCACCCGCATAATTAACGAACCCACCTTATCGATGGGTGCGTACGCAAGCGTCAGCGCCATCCGGTAGTGCCCGAGGAGGGCATCGCCCATTCTCCTCCCCACGACGACGGCATCCGACATCGAAGAAACGGTACCCGCGAGATTCGCGACGGAGACGTGGTATCCAAACTTGAGTGGAGCTCGAATCACCTCAAGCCTGGGCCAATGAAAGGGGATGCGGGTCCAGACCATGGCAAGGATCGTGGAACTGGCCTTTCCGAGGACCGGGCCAATGATCAACGCCCAATACGCAAGGCCCAGCCAAGCGGAAACCACGGTCGCAACCGCTTGGACGATGGACTGTACAGCTTCGGCGATCGAAAGGCGCCGGTAGTCCAGATCCCTGCGCAAGACGCCCATGGGCACCGTTTGGAAGCCCGTGATGAAGAAAACGACACTCGCCGTGGCAACGAGTATCTCGAGTTTCTCGGACCGGAAGAAGTCCGCGATCCAAGGCGCCGTCAGCAACGCGATTCCGTAAGTGAGCGCCGCAAAAAAGATGGAGAGAGAATTGAGTTGCGCCAAGGCCTGATTGCTAAGATCCCGGATCTGCACCACGCCTGTGCCGATGCCGAACTCCGCCAGAACATTCGCAATGATGAAGAATGTCCCGGCCATCTCTACCAATCCGAAGTCGGATGGCGAGAGCAACCTGGCGACAACGAAAACGGAAATCCAGGTAAGGCCCTGGGTGAGCCATTTACTGCCCGCTGTCCAGGCGAGGCCGCCCAGGAACATCCGGTCAAGGGTGCTGGTGGATTCCGGATGTTCTGCGCTCACGGGTTGCCTCGCAAGGCGTCCTTAACCATAGCGGTGAAGTGCTCCACCCAGCGCTCTTCGGTAAACTCGCGCTCCGCCATGGCGCGGCCTTTACGCCCCATCCCGTTTGCTAATTCAGGATTCGAGAGCAGCAGACGGAGTTTTGCCTCCAGTGCTTTCGCATCACCGCAAGGGAAGAGGAAACCATTCTCACCGTCGTGAACGATGTGCGGAATTCCTCCGATATCGGAGCCCACCACGGGCACCCCCGCCGCCATCGCCTCGATCAGCACCCGCGGCAATCCCTCGCAGCGTGAGGGTAGCACCAATGCATAAGCGCCGGCAATCAGCTTGAGCGCCTCCGGGTTTGGAACGGCCTTGAGGATGTCAATCCCGGGGTCTCCGGCGATCAGGGCGTCGAGGCCGGCGCGATCCGGATGGTGGCCGAGAAACTTCAGGCGAACGCCGGAATAATCCACCTTGAGGTTCTGGAAGGCTTTCACCAGAAGGTCCGCGCCCTTGAGGTACCAGGGCGCGCCTACTAACAGGATGTAGCGGTGTTCCGGCTTTTCTTGCGCGACCCCTGCTGGCTCTGGCTCCGGTACGGCGCTTACGTTGACGAAGTCATGGAAGACGGATTTCGGTCGGCGCCTGAGCAGGCGATAGCTCGAGAGTTGGTTCGGCGCCAGCAGATGAACGCGGTCCGCCATCCCGACGGAAATGTGCAGGCAGAGTTCGGAGTAGAGGAACATCAGGCGTTCACGGAGTCCGGGGGTCGGTGTCTCCGCGAGATAAACATTCTCCGGAGAGGTGACGATTTCAATGACGAGCCTGGCTCCGGTGAGCAGCTTGAGCAGGACTCCGCACAGCCCGGTCGTTTGATGCGAGTAGACGACAATGCAATCGAACGGATTTCTACGGTGAATCCGTAGTCCGCATCGCACATAAAAGACGGCCTGGCGCAGTCTCTCGAAGGCGGACGAGCCCTTCGGGGCCAAAAACCAGTGATAACGGAATCCACCGGAGGTATAGGCCGGATACGCACCCTTGCCGAAGGTGCGCTCCACGGCCGCCGAATCTGTCCACCAGACGGGCTGAAGGACATCTCCCTCCATATCTCCGGATAGAAGAAAAAATCGGTCCCGTTGCGGGTTCGTATCCGGTGGAACTCGCGTTCCGGCGATATACAGGATCCTCACGCTGCGAGAACCTCGAATGGGAGTAGATCTCTTTCGCAGTGCATCAACTTGCAGTGTCGATGTTTTCCATTGTGCCCGTCAATGTCGTGGAGTATCGGCCAACAATGTCTCGATACCCGCGTGAACTCCCTGCCGAAATCGTCCCAAGGTCAGATTCCGCTCCGTGAACTCCCTGGCGCTTTTTCACAACCCCGCCAACTCGTCCAGATTGTCGATCAGGTTTCGAATCGCGTCCGCCCACTCCTCGGCGGTTACATCCTCGGGCATAAGCCAGCCGTTTTCGCGATGGCGCACGAGATCCGGAATATCACCGACCGGTGTCGACATTACCGGCAGGCCAGTGCTGAGGGCCCCCGCGACAACCTGCGGCATGTAGTCTTGACGCGTTGGAAAAACAAGAAGGTCACTCTGCTGGTAGACCTCGACCAGTTCCTCCTTCGATTTGCCTCGGAGCCAGGTGGCTCACTGGGACAGGGGAACCACTTCGATCACCGGATCGTTCGAGACGATAGTGAGGGTGCAATCCACCCTAAGGAGGCGGTTATAATAGTCCAGCAGAAAAAGACCTCTCTTAGGCTGAAAATCGTTTGTCACGTAAAGCAATCGAAACGGCACATGCGCCACCGGGCGTTCCAACTCCGAAGGCTGCCCGCGAGCGGTGTCCTGAGGGGCCAGGGTAACGAAGCAGCGCTCCCGGGGTACGCCGTAAACTCCTACCAGGGACTCGCGAGCGGATGAGGCCATGGGAAATAAGTAGCGGAAATTCGGAATCGCCCGCCGAAATGCCCAGTGATGGAGTTGGTGGGAGGCGGCACGGAGGAGACTCTGCCTCCCTAGGCGGATGCGGTGCTGGTTCGACGTATCCAGAGTGGAATCCATCAAAATCCCGGCGGGCGATCCGTCTCAGAGGGATCGCGAACTCCCAGGCGTTGACCAGGATGAGGTCGAAGCGCTCATTGAGCAAACTTCCGAATTTTTCCGGAAGAGATATTCGCTGTGCCACGGGTTCGTCAATTTGGCCCAAGCGGGGCGGGATAACACTGATAATCCTCGATCGTCAGGAACTCGAAATGCGCATCGAGGCCGGGAACTTGATCGAGAGCGTCTTGCAAATACTGTGCGGTCGCCTTGCTCCCCAGAATAGTGGTGAAAAGGCAGAGTATTCTCGGGTTCTTCATGAGGAAAGGCTACTCTCGCGATCATACCGCGTGGTGCGGGACGGATTGCGCCCATATCGCGCGGTGCTACCCTGAGGGTGCGGAGTTATCGGTGGCGATTGCTACCGTTGTCGAGGCGCTTCATGCGCAGCGTCTGCCCACAAACCTGCAATGAACCGAACGCTGTTTCTGATTGCCTACCACTATCCACCGGAGAACACGATCGGGGCGGCGCGGCCCGCGCGATTTGTAAAGTATCTGCCGGCCGAGGGCTGGGATTGCGAGGTGCTTACCGCCGCCGCGCCCAGTGAGACAGCCCCACAACTTCACTTTGTGGAAGACCGTACCCGCGAGATTTGGGAGGGGCGCCCGTCCATCAACCCGAAGGCATCGGCCGTACGAAAGTATTCCGAGCTGGCACTGCGGCGGCTGTTATTTCCCGGCACTCCCGGGCTAACTTGGTGGCGCTGCGCCACGGCTACCGGCATACGCTTGGCGCGTGAGAGCGGTCGCACGCCGGCCGCCGTGCTTTCCACATTCCCGCCTCTCCCCACCCATTTGGCAGGCCGGCGGCTGGCACGTCAACTCGGCGTGCCGTGGATCGCCGATTTTCGCGATCCGTTCCCCCATCTGGGTTCCAACAGCCTGAGCCGGCTCTCAGTGGGTACGTATCGTTTCCTGGAAGCAGGGGTTTTTAAGGAGGCCGCGGCGGTCATTCTGAACACGGAAGCAGCGGCCGAACTGTATCGTGAATGCTACCCGGCGCACGCGCACAAAATGCACGTGGTCTGGAACGGGTACGACCCGGAGGAGCGGGTGGAGCCACTGCCCGCGCCGCCCCATCCTCGCAAAGTGCTGGCGCACATCGGGACTCTCTATAACGGGCGAAACCCCGTGACGATTCTTGAATCCCTTGAGCGCCTGCGGGCTGCGGATGATGCTGGAGCTTTGGGCGTTGAGGTCCATTTGACGGGGCCGAACTTCAGCAGCGTCGATGAGCAGGCTGTACTCGACCGGTGTGCTGCCGGCGGGTGGGTAAGAGTGAACGATGCCATGTTGCCCAAGGCGGAAGCAATGCGCCTCACGCGGCAAGCCGATGGCCTGCTACTGCTGCAACCGCAATCGGCGATTCAAGTTCCGGGTAAGCTGTTCGAGTGCCTTCAAACCGGACGGCCAATTCTTTCACTCGCCCCGAAACATTCGCCGATCGAATGGATCCTCGAGAGGAGCGGCGTCCGATACACGAGCCTTTATCCCGCGGAACCGCCGGCTGAGACGGATCGAAAGCTCAAGGAGTTTCTGCAAGGCAGTTGGGAAACCTCGACGCCGAGCGAATGGTTCGAGAGCCAGTTCAACGCGGCGAGGCAGGCCGGGCAGCTTGCGGAAATTCTGGATCGCGCGGTTTCGCATCCTCGTGCCTGAGCCGCGTGGGCGGCCGGCGTAGCTAAAGAGCTGCGTCGAGTGCGCCGATCACTCGCTCCGCCGCCTTTCCGTCCCATCCGGGAATCGCCGTCTGTTTTCGGGAGGAGGTTCGCAGTATCTGATCGACGTGGTGCGCCAATTCGGCCGGGTCGCCCGAAACCAGAATGTTGGTCCCGAGAGTGGTCGTGACCGGACGCTCCGTATTCGGGCGAAGCGTCAGGCACGGAACACCGAGAAAGCTCGTTTCTTCCTGGATTCCTCCCGAATCCGTGATGACGACAGTTGCTTGCCGTTGAAGACAGAGTAATTCGTCATAAGGCAGGGGTTCGACGAACCGGATCGCGTCCCCCAAATGGCCAAACCCGGCGTCTGACAATTTCTGCTTCGTCCTTGGATGCACCGGGAAAACCAACGGGAGGCGGGACGAAATTCGCTGGAGCACCGAAATCAGACTCTCGAGCCTCGCGGGATCATCCACGTTGCTCGGGCGGTGCAAAGTGATCAAGCCGAAATTGCGGCCATCAACGCCCAAAGTCGCCGCCGTATCCAGGCTGGCAGCGGCGTGCAAATGCGTGACCAGCGTATCGATCATGACGTTGCCTACGTAATGAATCTTTGAGGCTGCGACTCCCTCCGCGCGAAGGTTTGCTTCCCCGGCCGGTTCGCTCACAAGTAGGATGTCCGAAATGGCATCGGTCATGACGCGATTGATTTCTTCCGGCATGTTCCGATCGAACGACCGTAGTCCCGCTTCGAGGTGCGCAACTGGAATGTGCAATTTCACGGCAGCCAGGGCGCAGGCGAGCGTCGAATTCACGTCTCCCGCGACAAGGACGCCCGCCGGCGCTGCCGGCAGCTGCATGAGGTACCCCTCGAAAGCTTCAAGGATTCGCGCAGTCTGTTGACCATGGGTGCCTCCCCCCGCTCCGAGGTGCGCATCCGGTTCGGGCAGCCCCAGTTGAGAAAAGAACACGCCGGACATTTTTTCGTCATAATGCTGGCCGGTATGCACCAGCGACCATCGGAAGAGTTCCGGACGTGAACGCAAGACCCGTACGAGCGGAGCGATCTTCATGAAATTTGGGCGGGCGCCGGCGACCAGCACCAGATGGCGAGCAGCGTTCAAAGGTAACACCAGCCTTTCGGGTTCAGAACCTCTATTGTCCCTTAAACCCATGGCTCGAAACGACCCAGGCGCCAAGTGCTTTCATGCGCACCCCCCTAACGAGACAAACTGCCAAGACGCGGTGCGGCGTTCGATGGAATCCGCCATTTCCCGGATTCCTTCTCTTGGGCGCTAGAGAATCTCGCTTGGCGGGTGGATTCCGTTGCCGTGACCCCAGTTTTTCATCAGCTCCTTCGACAGGAGATCGAAGGCGGCGTCGGGGTCGTCTGCCCAATGGAAGAGCTTCACATCCTCCGGGGCAATAACGCCGTACTTGGCGAGCGCGTCAAAGTTGATGACTTCCCGCCAGAACTCCGGGCCGTAGATCATCACCGTCATCGGCTTCTTCAGCTTGTGAGTCTGCACCAGAGTGAGCACTTCGAATAGCTCATCCATCGTTCCGAAACCGCCGGGAAATACGACAAGCGCCTTGGCCAGATAGGCGAACCAAAGCTTGCGCATGAAGAAGTAGTGAAATTCGAAGTTCAACGCATCGCTGATGTAGGCGTTGGGTTCCTGTTCAAACGGCAGGCTGATATTGAGCCCAATGCTCTTGCCGCCGGCGTCGGATGCGCCGCGATTGGCCGCCTCCATGATGCCCGGCCCGCCGCCGCTGCAGATGACGTAATGGCGTTCATCCACGGGAAGAGACGCGCTCCATTCGGTGAGCAGGCGCGCCAGTTTGCGCGCGTCGTGATAGTAGCGCGAGAGCGGCCCCGTTTCGTGGATGCGGGCAGACCCGAAGAAGACGACCGTATCCCGGACTCTCTCTTTGCGGAACCGCGCCTGCGGCTCCAGATACTCGGCGAGAATACGGATGGCGCGCGCTTCGGAACTGTTCAGGAACTCCGGATCTGCATACGACCTTGGTTTACGCTTGCCGGAAACGGCGGCACCCGCGGTGTTTGTTTCGTTGTCAGGCATGTTGGTTGCTTGTACTTTCTTCAAGAAGGACGCCGGCTCTTCCGCTATTCCTTCGACGGCAGATCCGAATCGGGCATGGGGCTGGAAGAACCTTCGACAGTCTCCAGGCGCTTCCTTAGATCCCGAATCGTCTTCACCATCTCGGGAAGGCTCGGGAAGGCAGCCACCGCGCGGCGCCAGGTTTTCGCGTCGAAGGCCGGGCTCCCGGCCATGAGCGCTCCGGCGGGAACGTCCCCGCCGATCCCCGCCTGGGCATAGACCACCGCGTTCTCATGGATGGTGAGATGCCCGGAGATGCCTGCTTGTCCGGCGAGCAGCACGTTCTTCTCCAGTTTCGACGTTCCGGCCAGCCCCGCCTGTGAGCAGATGATGTTGTCTTCCCCCACTTCGCAGGCGTGGCCCACCTGCACCAGATTGTCGATCTTCGCGCCGCGGCGGATACGGGTTTCGCCCACGCTTGCGCGATCCACGGCACTGATGCACTGAATCTCCACATCGTCTTCGAGAACGGCGATACCGCTCTGGGGAATCTTGAAGTGCGAACCGTCTTTGCGCTTGGCAAAGCCAAAGCCATCGCCACCCACCACAACGCCATTTTGCAGAACGACGCGATTGCCCAGGATACAAAACTCCCGGACCGAGGTGTGCGCGTGCGCGAGAAAATCATCGCCGACTTGCGCGCCTTCATAGATCACCACGTGAGGGTGAAGCACGGCACGGGCGCCGATGCGAACCCGCGGGCCGACCACGGCATAGGCGCCGATCGAGGCGGCTTCACCCACAACCGCGGTCTCGTCAATCACCGCCGTCGGGTGGATGCCGGGCGCCGGGCGGGGAGCTTCGTAGAACAGGGCAAGCGCGCGCGCGAAATCCAAATAAGGGTCCTGCGATACAAGGAACGAGATGGCCGGCCCATCGATAGGCTCCCGCACGAGTATCGCCGCCGCGCGGGTGTCTTTCACTTTCGCGGCGTAGCGCGGGTTCGCCAGAAAGGTCAACTCGGAGTTGGTAGCTTGCTCCATTCCGGCCACGCCGCCGATTTCGAGGGAACCGTCTCCCACCAGGGTGCAGTCTAATAATTTCGAAATGTCCTGCAATTTCATGAGCAATTCCAAGGTTACAATTTAATCATTCATGCGTTCCCGCCGATTCATTGCGATTTTTCTGTTTATGCTACCTGGAATCGCGATTTTCGGTCAGCAGAGCGCCGCGCCTCCGGCGGCGGCAGACGCAGTGAATGCGAGTGCCGACACCCCAATTGAATCCGCGATTGAAGAGTTCAAGACGATCACGCGGGCGCGGGGGTTGCGCAAGGACAGCCCGAAACCCTTCCAGGCCGGGGGCGGCAAATTGCCGCAGTACCATGGACGCCTGACCTACAACCTCCGGAACGATGTGTTCGACGCGATTCCCCATCAGATCCGGCAGCGGGGTGGAGAAGCCTCGATTCTGCGGCGGCATCAATTCGGATTCAACGTGAGCGGACCCGTCTTTCTGCCCAAGCTTTACAACGGGGGAACGCGCACCTTCTTCACTCTCTCCTACGAGGGCGTGCGCGAAAGTATCGCCCGCTCCCGGCTCGAAACCCTCCCGATCGTCCCAGAACGGAGCGGAGATTTTTCACAGACGGTGGACCAGGCCGGTCTTCCGCTGCCGATTTACGACCCCGCAACCACGTCTCTGAACCCGCAGTTTAATAACTCCCAACCGGTGACCGAAGCCAATCTGCAATATAACCGGACGCGGTTTGCGAACAACCGGATTCCGGTGGCGCGCCTGGACCCGGTAGCGATGGCGGCAGCGCGGTATTTCCCGGAGCCGAACGCCAGTGCTGGGCCGTTTTTTCGAAATAACTACTTCGTCGTCTCGCCGGAGCGGAACGTCGTCGATGGGTTTACGGGCCGCGTCGACCACATTTTCAACGATAAGCACCGCGTGAGCTTTAACCTCACCTCTTCCGGTGCGTTCGCCGGGGCGGCGAAATGGTTCGATAACGCCGCGAACCCCGGGCTGATTGATCGCGATGAAAGCTCCAGGGACTATGGGCTTCAGTACATCTTCACGATCTCTCCGGAAACGATCAACACCTTCGCGTTCAGCGCCTCCGGCTCCGGAATGCAAAACGTGACCGACGAGGAGACGGATTACCCCGCGCAACTCGGGCTGGAAGGGCGGCTGGGGACGGTCTTCCCGGCCTTTCACATCCTCGACGGATACCTGGATCTTGGCCGCGCCAATGTGATCCGGCGCAACTTCAGCCACACGTATCAGGCATCGAACACCTTCTCCACCCGATTCCGGAACCACAACCTCCGGTTTATCGCGCGCACGGTGAAGTTCCAACTGAATACATATCAGCCGGCTTACCCGAGCGGACACTTCCAGTTCCAATCCGCTTTCACCTCGCTGCCAGGCATCGTCAACACCGGGCACGCCTTTGCCACGTTCCTGCTGGGACAGGCGGATTACGCCGAACTCAGCGTGATCGACAGCCCATCCTACTGGCGGCGATCCCTGACAGCGGGCCGGATTATCGATCAACTGGAGGTGCGGAAAGGGTTAAGCCTGACCTTTGACCTGAACCTGGAGCACAGCTTGCCCCGCGTGGAGAAGTACGACCGGCAGAGCACGGTGGATCTCTCCGCCGTCAACCCAAAAACCGGAAGAAAAGGGGCGCTGGTCTTCGCGAACCGGAACGGATACGGGCGGACGTTTCAGCCAGCGATCACGGTGCTGGAACCGCGGGTATCCATGGCGTGGAACCCCACGAGCGAAGCGGGCATGGTGGTGCGCGCGCACTACGCACGTTCCTACCAGGGCTGGCCTCTGCAGTGGGGCCACTGGGGCACGCAGGGCTTCAATCTTGACCCCACATTTCTTTCGGCGAACCGGTTAACTGAGCCCGCACTCACGCTTCGGGATGGCGTTCCGCGGGATACGGCCGCCGGCCCGAGCCTCGACCCCTCGGCCGCGGACGACACGAACGCGAATCTGATGAACCGGGACGACAACGTCTCCATGTACACGAGCTTCGGGATGAGCTTCGAGAGGGAACTGCCCGGCCATCTCCTGGTGGTAGTTTCCGGAGCCCGGGATGCGGGGCGGAACGTGTTTATTGGGAACAGCGTGGCCAACCCGAACGCAGTGCCGCTCGACTACCTCTCGTTCCGGGATGCGCTTAACGACGAGGCATTCGTCAGGAACCTCCGGCCGTTCAGCCAATATCAATTGTTCAATCTCGGGGGGATGTGGCCCGTGGCGCGATATAACCGCGATGCGGCCGCAGTGCGGATTGAGAGGCGGGCGACGGCAGGCCTAACCCTGCGTGGATCGTATAGCTTCTCCAAGCAGATGGATAACTATTCCGGGCCCACGGCCGTGCAGGATATGTACAATCTGCAAAAGGAATGGGCGGTGACGGCCTGGAACAACCCTCATGTCGTCTCGTTCAACTATGCCTACGAGCTTCCGTTCGGCCCCAACAAGTCGATTTTCAACTACTCGGATTGGAGGCGGTATCTGGTATCGGGCTGGTCAGTAAACGGGACGTCAACCCTGGTGAGCGGGTCGCCGCTGAGCCCGCGCGCGAGCTTCAATAACACGGGTGGAGTGGTGCAGGCAGTGTATGTGAACATCGTGGAAGGGGTGTCTCCGAACGTGGAGAACCCTTCGGCGGAACTCTGGTTTAACCCAAAGGCCTTCTCTCACCCCGACGATTTCACGATTGGGAACGCTTCCCGCAATCTGGCGAACCTCTATGGACCTTCGCGGCAGAACCACGACCTTTCCGTCAGCAAGCGTATCAATCTCAGCACGAGTCAGAGCCTGGAATTCACGGCGGTGGGGTTGAACTTCCTCAACCACGCGAATCTGGACGACCCCGATACGCAGATCGGCACGGCGGCGGCGCCCAACGTTAACGCCGGGAGAATCGCTCAATCCGTGGGAGGCCGCATCATTCAGGTGGGCTTGCGGCTCAACTTCTAATGCGGACTCCCATGCGCCTCCTCGCGTTGCTGCTGACTGCGCTGCTCACGGCCGGCCTTCTCCCCGCCGGCGCCCCACGGCAACCCGCCGCGCAAGGCGAAAAGCGCAAGCCCAGTGGAGTGGAAGGGAGAGATCTGAAGGACGGCAAGCGGCGCCACCCGAGTATTCTTGTACCGGCATGGGTCAGCGGCGGCGCGGAAGCGGATATTAGCCCCAACTCGTTCGCGGCTAAGTTTTCATCCACGCCGGCGAAGGTCACTTCCGTGCGAGGCGGAGAGACCCCCTTGCTTCTGTTCGTCAGCATCGATTTTTCGGAGGCGCTCATTCTGACGGAAGCCGCGAAAACCGCCATCGTTCAGGCGGTTCGCGATACGAAGCCGCAAGTTTACACTTCACTCCTTCGGATCCCCGAGCAGCCGATGGTGCTGCTCGATCCGTCCAAGGACCGGGACGCATTCGCGGAAACGCTGGGAACGCTGCCGATGAGCGGGCGGGCCGGATTCTTCGAAATGGTGGACGTGATCGCCGGCGTCACGGACCCGGTGATGCGTCAGAACCCGGTGCGCGCGGCCGTGCTTTACCTCACGGATAGCGAGATCAGCAATTATCGCCAGGATTACACGAATCCCGTGATCAATTCCGCCGACAGCCGGGACTTGAGCCGGCGGTTCCCGGATGCGCTGATCCGGGAGAAGGTGAGCACGCTCACGAATGAACTTCTGCGCACGAGCGTGCCGATCTTCGTGGTTCACCTCAACTACCGGAACGACACGCTCAACGAGGCCTATCAGACGGGCATCAAGCGGCTTGCTCAGGCAACGGGAGGGAGAAGCGTCTTCTGCCGGTCGATCGCGGAGATCCCTATAGCGATTGGTGATATGGTGAATGCAATTCAGGCCATGGACATCGTTGAGGTGACCGTGCCGGAAGGAGTTTCGGGCGCGGTTTCGCTGACGCTGGAGCACCCTTCCGGCCCGATCGAATACCGTAGCTTGTTCGATATTTCAAAGTAATTCCGAGGATGCCGCCCCGCCGCGCCGCGTTCCGCGGACAAGGGGGGAAGCGGGAGACGCACAAGGAGCAATCGCATGACCGCATCCCCAAGCACTGGACGGAAGTCCGCCAAGTGGCTGTGGGTTCTGATTGTCGCGCTGGCCGCGCTTGCGGCAGGCTTGGCGGCAAGTGTGTTCGTTCACGCCCGCAACCAGGAATTCGAGCGGGAACGGGCGGAGAAGTTGGAAGCCGAGAAGAACGAATTGCTTGAGCAATCGTCGCAATTGCGGGAGAGGCTTTCGTCCATCCAGCACGCCATGGAAGAACTCGCCGCAGGCGGAAATAAAGACGCGGAGCAAGCCTTGCGACGCCAGCGGGAACTGGAGAAGGCGCGGTCCAGGGAAGCGGTTACCGCGGGGCAGTTTCAGCAGGCGCTCGGGGAGGCGCGGGCCTACAGCGACGCGCTTTCGAAGAAGGTCGTATCCCTGGAACAGGAACTCGCCGCGCTTCAGCAGGAGAACGAGCAAGCCCGGAAGAACGGGAGCGACCTGGAGAGCCAGCGCGAGAGTTCGCGGCGCCTGATCGCAGCGCTCCAGGAGCAGGTGAAGAGCAAGGAAAAGACGCTGGCTTCACTCGAGGCGGCCTATCAGCGCTACAAGGATTCCAACCAGGAATCCAGCCGCCAGTTGGACGTGGTGACGAAGACGATCGCGGATCTCGAGGATGTGAACCGGCGCCGTCTGCGCGTGCTGGAACAGGCCAGCCGCCGCATGAGGGAATTGAGCGATAACTTGCGCACCATGGCCGTCCGCATCGACACGGATTCGAGAGGGCAGAGCGGGATGGGCGCGGAGATCACGCGGATCCAATCCGCCGCGACGAACCTGGACGATCAGATTGCGCAGATCAACAACCTGAATGCGCAAGCGGCGAGTTTAGAGAGAAGATTGGAGCAGGCGCGCGGTTCCAACTAGCCGCGCCTCGCGCCGCGCGGAGAACGCGGTTTTCGCCAGCCAAGGGTTTTGTCGGCAATGACGCGAAGCGGGCACCGGCGGTCAATCCCGATTTTTATCAGCATGGGCATCCTCGTGGTTGCCCTCTCCGTCGCGCTGAATATCGGGTGGATCGTCATCAGTTGGCGCGAAGGGCTTCTATTGGCCCTGGGGATGATCGTTAGCCTTCTGGTGATCACCGGGGTGGTGCTGAACACGATCTTTCTCGTACGGGAGATCCGGCGGAACGAGCAGCAGGATAGCTTCCTGAATGCCGTCACTCACGAGTTGAAAACACCGGTTGCCTCCATCCGTCTCTATCTGGAGACGCTGCAATCGAGAGAAGTCGACCCTGCGACGCAGGCGGAGTTCTACAGGACCATGCTGCGGGATACGGAGCGTCTGCAGGGAACCATCGAAATGGTGCTTCGCGCCGGGGCCGTGAGCTCTTCCCGGAACCAGCGCAGCCCAGTCCGGGTGAATCTGGCGGAGCTGGCGGCGGAAGCAATGGAGATCTGCCTGCGCCGCTACCACATCACGGAAGCGCAGTTGCGCTTCACGAATCGTTGCGTCGCCCCGGAGCAGAGCGAAGTGCTGGGAGACCCGGACGATCTGCAAGCGGCGATGGTGAACCTGATCGACAATGCCGTGAAGTATTCCGATAAGAAAATTCAGGTGGAGGCTACCTTGCAGGCGGGAGAGCCGGGGCGCGTCCAGTTCCGCGTGAGCGACGATGGAGTAGGGATCTCCCGGTCGGAACTCGGCCGTATCTTCAAGCGATTCTATCGGGGCCACGCCGTGGGAAGCCTTCGCGTGAAAGGCACCGGACTGGGCTTATACATCGTTCGCAGCATCGCGAGGAGGCATTCCGGTAAAGTGACCGCGGAGAGTGAAGGGCCGGGGCGCGGAAGCATCTTCACGTTAGACCTGCCCGCGGCGCCGGCTCGGCCTTCGCCCCCTCCCGCCGCCGCGATTGCGCCCCCGGTGGAGACGGAACGAAGAGTAGCGCCATGAATTCTTTTCCAGGGCAACTCACGAAGTTCGCGTGGACCAATGTGGAGACACCCACCCGCCGTCTACTGGTGGTGGAAGACGAGAACCATATCGCGGTTGGATTGCGATTCAACCTGGAAGCGGAAGGCTACACGGTGACGCTTGCCGAGGACGGCGAAAACGCGCTGCGCCTTTGCAGGGAAGCGGCCGAACCGTTCGATCTGATCGTTCTTGATGTCATGTTGCCCGGGATCTCCGGGTTCGAAGTGGCTCAAGCGCTCCGCGTGGCCGGGAACTACGTCCCGGTGCTGATGCTCACCGCGCGAGGAAGGCCGGAGGATGTCGTGAGCGGGTTTGCCGCCGGCGCGGACGACTACCTGCCGAAGCCGTTCGAACTGGCGGTGCTGCTCGCCCGCATTCAGGCATTGCTGCGCCGCACCTACTGGGCAAGACATGCGGAGAAGCCAGGCAAGGCCAGCCCCCTGAACGGGCTTCCCGTCTGTTTTGAACTGGGCGAGAAGGTGATCCTGTTCGACGACCTCAAGATCCTCGACGGAGAGCGGGAGGTGCCGCTGACGTTGATGGAATCGAACCTGCTGAAGTATCTCATTGAGCACGAAGGCCGGGCGGTGAGCCGCAAGAGTCTGCTCGAAGACGTGTGGGGATTGCATGAAGATACCGATACACGCGCGATCGACAATTTCATCGTGCGGCTCCGGAGGTATCTCGAAGACGATCCGCAGAATCCGAAACATCTGCTTACCGTGCGGGGCGTGGGATACCGCTTCGAATCCGGTGGCGGCGATTAGGGGCGGATGGAAGAGGCAGAGGAGCGAGCCGGGCGCGTGCGGGGCGCATTGTGCTGATACCCTGAAGAAGGTGGCACGCTCCGCATGAGCATTTTATACTCCCGGGAAGATCTGATTGCGCAACGGGCGGAATGGAAGGCATCTGGCAAGACCGTGGTCTTCACAAACGGGTGTTACGACATCCTGCATCCGGGCCATGTCCGGCTGCTTGAGCGGGCGCGGGACTTGGGCGAAGTGTTGATTCTTGCGCTCAATACCGACGATAGCGTGCAGAGGTTGAAGGGCCCCTCGCGGCCGATGCTGGATGAGCGGACCAGGGCAAGACTCGCCCTGCAATTGGAGGCCGTGGATGCGGTCGTCCTGTTCGACGAAGACACACCCCGCGAGTTGATCGCCGCCGTGCTGCCGGACGTTCTGGTGAAAGGCGCGGATTGGGCCCATTTCATTGCAGGCAGGGAAGAAGTGGAGGCCGCGGGAGGCCGCGTGGAAGCCTTGCCCCTGGAGCCCGGCTACTCAACGACGAATTTGGTGGAAGTCGCCCTCGGCCGGTAGCCGGCGGGGCTCGGTCGCTACGTTTTGCTGGAGAATCGGATCGCGCAGTTGCTGGTGGCGCTGGCCGCGGAGGAACCCTTCGCGGAGGGAATGCGTGTGTTCGCGGCGGCCCCGGAGGGCGCACCCATCCAGCAGCGTCTGTGCGGGCTGAATGCCGAAGCGAAAGCGCTTTACCTTACCCTCGCCGCATGGCGGCTCGAACGGCCCATCCTCGCAGTAACCGCAAGCAACAAGGAAGCGGAAGCGTTGCATCGCTGCGCGCTGGCGTTTTCTCAATTCCTGCCCGGCAACGGACGGCGTAACCCTCCTTTGCTGCTTCCGGCACTCGACGTCCTCCCATTCCAGCGGCTATCTCCGCATGGTGCAATCCTCAAGCAGCGCGCCATCGCCCTGCACCGCATTGCGGCGGATCAAACGGCGCTCGTCGTGACTCCGATCGCCGGGGCCTTGCTGCGCACCGAGGATCGCGCCTTTTACCAGCGCCTCCCGCTGCGCCTCAGGAAGGGGGAAGAAGTTCTGCTCGAAGATGTGGCGGAGTTCCTCGATGCGGCGGGATACCGGCGGAGCGAACCCGTGGAAATGGTGGGCGATTATTCCGTGCGAGGCGGCATTCTCGACATCTTCCCCGCGGAGGAGACGAACCCCGTGCGCATCGAGTTCTTCGGGGATGAAATCGAATCGATGCGTTCCTTCGACGCCGGCGCCCAACGCTCCCTGCATCCGGTCGCGGAGAGCGTAATTCTGCCCTTGCTCGAATATCCCCGGTCGCACGGATTGTTCGTTGAACTGCGGAAGGCGCTCGGCGAGAGCATCGTTCCCGCCGCGGCGCCCTTCGAGGGATGGCCGCAAGCGGTGGCCGCGGTCCGGGACCGGACGCAATGCGTATTGGACCTGATGCCCGGCGTGCTGCTGGCGCTGGATGAGCCGCCCCAGGTGCAGGCGGCGGCGGAGAAGCTTTGGCAGCGCCTGACCGATGCCGATTCCTGCTTCTTCCCTCCGGAGCGCGCCTATTTTCGATACGAAGAATGGGCGGGATCGGCAAAGGCACGGTCAAGCTTACTTCTGGAGCAGCTCGAACTGCTCGATTCCGCCGGGGCCGGGGGGCGAGCCATTGCGATTCCGGCAAGGCCGGGCTTCCGCTTCCATGGCCACGTCCCGCAGGCGATCGAGGAAGCGAAGCATCTTCGGGACCAGGAATATACCACCGTGGTCTTCGCCGCCAACACCGGTGAACTCGAACGGATGGCGGACATCTTCGAGGAGTACGACTGCCCGTTTGAAATCGGCCTCCCCACGGACGACCCTGCGCAGGACGCGCTCGCCAAACGGAACTACCGCACCGTTTCGCAGGCGCGCATTGTGCTCGCCCGCGGGGATCTGGCCAACGGCTTCCTGCTGCCGGCCTCAAAACTCGCCTTCTTCGGCAATGAGGATTTGTTCGAGCGCTCCACGATTTCGCCGGAACCCGCTTCGCGCCCAGGGCAGCATCTGGCCTCCTTCACGCTGGATGTCTCGGATCTCAAGCCGGGGGATTTTGTCGTCCACGTGGAGCACGGAATCGGACGATTTCTCGGGCTAAAAGAAGTTCACCAGGATGGCGCGAAGACGGACTTCATGCTGATCGAGTACGCCAACGAGAGCAAGCTCTACGTGCCGTTGACGCGCATGGACCTGGTGCAGAAGTACCGCGGAGGGGGCGACGCGAAGCCGCAAATCGACCGGCTCGGCGGCGCCACCTGGCAGCGAACCAAGGCTCGCGTGAAGGCGCGGATGCGCGACATGGCCGACGAGTTGCTGAAACTCTACGCCCAGCGCAAGCTCGCCCGGGGCTTCTCGTTTTCCGCCGATTCGAACTGGCAGCGCGAGTTCGAGGACTCCTTCGAGTACACCGAGACGCAGGACCAGGCGCGCGCGATTGCCGAGATCAAACGCGACATGGAAAGCGAGCTTCCGATGGATCGGCTTCTCTGCGGAGACGTGGGTTACGGGAAGACCGAAGTGGCGATGCGCGCGGCCTTCAAGGCGCTCGGCGATGGAAAGCAGGTAGCCGTGCTCGCGCCCACCACGGTCCTCGCCTTTCAGCACTTCGAAACCTTCAAGCGGCGCTTCGCGGCGTTCCCCGTGCGCATTGATTCCGTCAGCCGCTTCCGCACGGCGAAGGAAATTAAGCAGTCCCTTGAAGACCTCGCGGCGGGTAGGACCGACATCCTGATTGGCACTCACCGGCTGCTTTCCAAGGACGTCCAGTTTCACGATCTGGGCCTGCTCGTGGTGGATGAGGAGCAACGCTTCGGAGTCCGGCATAAAGAGCGGCTCAAGCAGTTGCGGCACAACGTGGATTCGATCGCGATGTCCGCGACGCCCATCCCCCGGACGCTGCACATGTCGCTGCTGGGGCTCCGCGATCTCTCCGTGATCGAGACGCCCCCGAAGGACCGGCTTTCGATTCACACCGTGGTGGCTCGGAACGAGGACGAGATCGTCCGGGCCGCGCTCGAGCAGGAACTGGCGCGGGGCGGCCAGGTCTATGTCATCCACAACCGCGTGGAAACGATCTTCTCGCAGGCGGCGCGCATCCGCGAATTGATGCCCGGCGCGCGGATCGGCGTGGGGCATGGGCAGATGGCCGACGCCGATCTCGAAAAGGTGGTGCTCGGCTTCATGCGCCATGAGTTCGATGTGCTGGTTTCGACGAGCATTGTCGAGAATGGCCTCGACATCCCGGCGGCCAACACCATCGTCATCGAGAATGCCGACCGCTTCGGCCTCTCGGAGCTATACCAGTTGCGCGGACGCGTGGGCCGTTCCAACCGGCGCGCCTATGCCTATTTGCTGGTGCCCCCAGACGGCGCCCTCTCCGACATCGCCCGCAAGCGCCTGGCCGCGCTCAAGGAATTTTCAGACTTGGGAGCGGGCTTCAAGATCGCCGCGCTCGACCTCGAACTGCGGGGCGCGGGCAATCTACTGGGCGGCGAACAGCACGGCCACATTGACGCCATCGGCTACGACGCGTACATGTCGATGCTAGAGGAAACGGTCCGCGAGATGCGCGGCGAGGATGTACCTCCCGAGATTCACTCCGCCATCAACCTGGGCCTCGAAGTGCGCATCCCGGCCACGTATGTGGAAGATGAGCAGCAGCGCCTGCGCGCGTATAAGAAGATTGCAAACATTACGCATCCGGCCGACGCCCAACGGGTAATGGATGAGCTGCGCGACCGCTATGGCGCCCCGCCCGAGGAATTGGCCCACCTGGTGGAGTTTTCACTATGCAAGAGCATCGCGAAGGAATTGGGCGTGGAGACGCTCGAGAAGCGCGGCCAATACTTGCAAGTGAAGTTCCACCCGCAGACCCGGATGAACCCGGAGAACCTGATGCGCATGGTGCAGCGCGTCGAAGACGTGCAGTTCACGCCGGCCGGGGTACTTCGGCTCCCATTGAAACCTTGGGACACGCCGGGCCATCTACTTTCCCAGGTAAAAGCCTACCTGTTGGATCTCCAATAATTTCTTCGAGATAATAGAATGCGTATGCGATTTTCTCTTGGGTGCGCCCTTTTGCTCCTCGTTTCGG
>JADLCF010000278.1 GCA_020847315.1 Bryobacterales bacterium
GGTGGGGTCGTTCGCGGGCACCAGCGAGGAGCTCGGAACGATGCGGTGGCCTTTGGAGGCGAAGTAATCCAGGAAAGCCTGGCGGGTTTCATTGCCGGTCACCCCCTCATTTTCGCATGACGGGTCCAGGTACCCATAGACCGCCCTCGAATTGGCTCAACCAGCCCACCAAGCCAGGAATGCCCGGCGCCTTGGAGCGGCATTTGCGGTGGCGCGCGCGCCGCGGTATGTTCTGTTCATGCATTCGCAAAACCGGCGAACTTTTCTCTTGGCTGGGCTTGGCATCACCGCGGTCTCCGCGCAGCCGAAACGGCCGCGGCCGAACGTGGTCTTCTTCATGACGGACGATCACGGGGCATGGGCCACCAGCGTTTATGGGTGCAGCGGAATGCGGACGCCGAATCTTGACCGCCTCGCCCGCGGCGGCATGCGGTTCGACAATGCCTTCGCCGCCACGCCCGTCTGCTCCCCCAGCCGCGTGACCTACTTCACCGGGAAGCTGCCCTACGCGCACGGTGTCCAGGATTGGCTGGTGCCCACGGAGTCCTACGGCCCCAACGCCACCCAGGTATTGAAGAACCAGGTATCGTTTAGCGAGGTCCTGGCCGCGAACGGATACCACTTGGGCTTGAGCGGCAAGTGGCACATGGGCGGTGACCAAAATGCGCAGGAGGGTTTCTCTAGCTGGTACACCGTCGCCGGGGGCGGCGGCCCGTATAAAGATCCGGAGTTCGTGAAAAACGGGGAGAGGGTCAAGACCACCGGCTTCAAGACCGATCTCGTCGGCGACGGCGCGGTCGACTTCCTCACCCGGCATCAAGCCACCCGAGCCGAGGATCCGTTCTTCCTCTATGTCCCGTTCTATGCGCCGCACACCCCGTACAACTATCAGCCGGAGAAGTACCGCGCGCCCTACGCGGACTCCAAATTCGATTGCTTCCCCAGGGTTCCGCAGAATCCCAGACAGAATACCGGCCTTGCGAAGAACTACCTCAACGAAGAGAGCATGCGCGCTTACTCCGCGCTGGTCACGGGCATCGACACCAACATCGGCAAGGTTCTCCAGAAGCTGGAAGAGATGGGCGCGCTCGAGAATACGCTCGTCATCTTCACGGCGGACCAAGGCTGGAACGCCGGCCACCACGGCGTCTGGGGCAAGGGCAACGGCACCGTGCCACGCAATATGTATGAGGAATCCATCCGGGTTCCGATGATCTGGCAGCACCCTGGCCGCATCGCCGCTCAATCCAGAAGCGATGCAATGATCTCGAATTATGACTTCTTCCCCACGATTCTCGATTACCTCGGCTGCACGGCGGCGCCGGACAAGGATCGCGTGGGACAAAGCTACGCACCGATCTTGAGAGGCGGCACGCCACGCTGGCGGGACAGGCTTTTCTTCGAATACGCGAACGTACGATCGATCCGCACCAGAACGATGAAGCTCGTGATGCGGGCGGACCCCTGGCCCAGCGAGATGTACGATCTCGAAGCCGACCCCGGCGAGGCAATCAACGTCATCAGCGACGGGAAATACGCGAGCGTGCGGGCAAGTCTAACGAAGGAATTGGAGGGCTACTTCCACGCGCACGGCGCCCCCCCTCTCAATGAGTGGAAGAAGAGCACGCATCTCACCGTGACGGAATACAAGTCCATCTCGGATTGATTAGCCCGCCGCCGTCCGGCTCAGGTACGTATCGAGAATCGGGTTCAGCTTCGCTCGCAGCCGCTCCCGTTTCACCCGTTCGGCGCGAACGATGGAAACCAGGTTCTGGACGCTTTCAGCAACATCGTCGTTGATCAGCACATAGCTGTAGCGCTCGGCGAAACGCACTTCCTGCGAAGCTTCGCGAAGGCGGCGCTGGATGGTTTCCTCGCTATCCTCGGAACGCTTGCGCAAGCGCTGCTCCAGCACCTCACGGGAAGGCGCGAGGATGAACACCGTCACTGCATCCGGCAGTTTATCCATCACTTGCGCGGCGCCCTGGACGTCGATGTCGAGCAGCAGGTCGTAGCCCGAATACGCGGCCGCTTCGACGTAGGAACGGTGCGTGCCGTAATAGTTGCCGAATACTTCGGCATACTCAAGAAATTCCCCGGCGTCGATGCGGCGCTCAAATTCTTCGCGGGAGATGTAGTGGTAGCTCTCGCCATCCCGCTCCGCGCCTCTGGGGGCGCGCGTCGTATAGCTGACAGAGAACCGGATGTCCCGCACCTGCTCCATCAGCCCGTTCACGAGAGTCGATTTCCCCGATCCGCTTGGCGCGGAGATGATGATTACCATGGCCGCCCTTCCGCCCTCAACTACTCCAGGTTCAGCGCCTGCTCGCGCATCTTCTCAATCTCCGCCTTCACCGTCAGGCCCGCGCTCGTGATCCGCAACCCGAACTCGCCCGCGTTGGCCGTCTTGGCAAGCAGCGTGTTCGCTTCCCGGTTCATTTCCTGCAACAGAAAATCCACCCTTTTCCCCACTTCGCCTTCGGCCTGAAGCGCCTGCTCCAGTTCCTCGATATGCGCCACCAGCCGCGTGAGTTCCTCGGAGATATCGGTCTTATCGGCCAGGATCGCCGCTTCTTGCGCCAGCCGCTGCGGATCCACATTCGTGTTCGAGAGAATCTCTTCGAGGCGCTTGCGCAGACGGTTCGCGAAGTACGCGGTCGCCTCCTCGCGGAGCGCCGACACTTCGCCGGCGCAACCCGCCACGACGGCGATGCGCTGGTGGAAATCTTCGAGGATCGCCGCTCCCTCCCGCTCCCGGAATGCGCGGTGTTCCTCAAGCGCCGCTTCAAGAAGCCCGAGCAACTCGGCCGAGAACCCCGAATCGTCCGCGATCTCGCCTTCCACCAGCATCCCCGGTAGACGCAGCGCCGCTTCCACCTGCGGTTCCGGTGTCTGGCCCAGGAGGTACGCCGCCCGTTCGTGAGCCGTGAGCCAAGCCTGAAAGAGCTTCTCGTTCAATTGCAGATTGCCATTCGCGCCGCCCTTGCCGAGTTGGAGATTCACCTGGACGTAGCCGCGGTTGATCCACTTACGCACGGTTTGGCGAAACTCGTTCTCCAAGACCTCCGCCATCGGAGGTAGGTGCAACTGCACATCGAGCGCCTTGTGATTGACGCTCTTCACCGTCAGCGCGCAATCCCTCCCGGCAATCTCGCGGGTAACGCGGGCGAATCCCGTCATGCTTCGAATCGTGGCCATCAAAAACTCACTGGCTCCTTCCGGTCGAACTGCATGTCGTACAGCTTACGATACAGACCGTTTCGCGCGAGCAGTTCCTCGTGCGTGCCCTGTTCGTGCAAGCGTCCGTTCTCCACCACCATAATGCGGTCCGCGCGGCGGACGGTAGCCAAGCGATGCGCGATCACGATCACCGTGCGGTTCCGCATGA
>JADLCF010000279.1 GCA_020847315.1 Bryobacterales bacterium
CTTCCGCCTTCGGGAAGTTCTCAAGCTGGAGATTGCTGAGGGCGTTTACGTAGTAGGCGAAAGGGAAATCGATGGGGTTCATTCGGATCGCGGTGGCGGAAAACTGCTCCGCGCGCTCCCACTGGTTTTCTCCCGCCGCGATGGTGGCGAGCCGCAGGTAGGGTGGGAGATACTTGCTATCGGCTTCGATCGCCTTGTTGTAGGAGATCGTGGCTTCCGCATTGTTCTTCAGCCCCTCGAGCGCCTGCCCCTTGCCGTACCAGGCCACGGCGTATTCCGGGTACAGGCCCACCGCTTTCTCAAAATGGGGAAGGGCTTTGTCGAACTTCTTTTTCCGGAGTTCGTTCGTGCCCTTCTCGTATGCCTTCTTCGCATCCTTGGGCGCATTCACGGTGGTCATGCTGATCGTGAAGCCTTCCACCTTGGCCATTCTCGTCAGCACCAGGGTGCCGACGTCGGGGTTATCGAGCGACCTGCGTCCTGAGAGTTGCACCACGTTCGAACGGTATCCCGGCAGCGTGGCGCGGATCTCGCATCCGATGAGATCGCGCTCTCCGATCTGGGCCCCTCCGGGCCCGGGCATTGAGCTTCCACCGCCGAATGTGCCCGCTCCCCAACTGCCGGTGCTGGCATCGGCGAAGACCTGGCTGTTGCGGCCAAGCTGGATATTGAAATCCCCCTTGGGGCTGACAAACCCTTCGGGAATGGGCTGGCCGTTGCACACGCGCTCGATGACGGTTTCGATGGGCGCGGGGCCGCCATCGGAAAGCACCACTTTGCCGCTGAGATAGATCGGCCGGTTGGCGAAAGGATCCTGGCTACGGCCGAATGGGTCGTTCGTGCCGGGTTGGCCGGGTTGGCCGGGCTGCGGGAATCGGTTGCCGGGCCGGTCCGTGTTACCGGGGCTCGGGAAGCCGCCCTCGCTGCCGCCCGTGCTTCCGCCGGGGCGGCCGCTCGAACCTCCGCTTGTGCCGCCGCCGGTATTGCCGCCGGGGCTACCGCCGGGCGTGCCGCCCCCCTGTGAGCCTTGTCCGCCGGGGGTTTGGCCGGAGAGGGCCAGACTGGTTGCAAATAGAAGAGCGCACACCCCGGCAGTGGAGAAGACATTGCGGGCGAGGCGCGAAATTCGGGAGAGATACCCAGAATGCAGATCCATGGCTGCAACCTCCACGATGCATGAATCATATCTCAAGCGGGCCCATTCGATTGTGAATTTCGCTTAGCCGGTTCATGAAGCGATTCCGGCGGTTCTCTCGCGCCGATTCGCGGAAGGCAGCGATTTGTTCGCGCAGTCTAGCGCGACCGGGACGGCCCTGCCTGCGCTCCCGTATGATGAGGAAGATGAGTGCTTCCGCTTCGCTTTCCGGGGTTGAGATCCGGCCTGCGACCCCCGCAGACGTTCCCGTGATCCTTCAACTGATCCGCGCCCTGGCGGAGTATGAACGGCTGGCCGAGCATGTGACGGCCACCGAAGAGGTGCTGCGGCATTCGCTGTTCGGCCCGCGCCCCAGCGCGGAGGCGCTGCTGGCGTTCGCTCCCGAGGCTTCCGGCGATCCCGGCCGTCCCATTGGATTTGCGCTCTTTTTTGAGAACTTCTCCACCTTCCTGGGACGGCCGGGGATGTATCTGGAGGATCTCTTCGTCGTGCCCGAATTCCGCGGCCGTGGAGCCGGGAGGGCGCTTTTTGAACGTCTCGCGCAGATTGCCCTCGATCGCGGCTTCTCCCGGTTGGATTGGGCGGTTCTCGATTGGAACGAACCCGCCATCCGCTTCTATCAATCGCTCGGCGCGATGCCCATGGCGGACTGGACCGTAAACCGTTTGACCGGGGATACGCTGCGGGCGCTGGCGGCCGGAGCGCGGAATGGCAACGGTAGCTGACGATCCAACGCCCCGCAAGCTGTGCGGCGCAGAGGTGAAAGCGATCGCGCGGGAGCAGGGGTTTTCCCTTGCGGGCATCGCGGCGGCGCAGCCATTGCCCGATGCGGCGGGGTTCGGCGCATGGGTGGACCGGGGAATGGCCGGGGCCATGGGCTATCTCACAGACCACCGGCGCGATAAGCGAAGCGACCCCGCCACCCTGCTGCCCGGAGTGCGCAGCATTCTCTCCGTGGGGCTTCTCTACAACACCGCGCATGCGTACTCCACCGGGTTTTCGCAGGATGAGCATGGTTGGATTTCGCGCTACGCCTGGGGGGAGGATTACCACCCGATCCTGACCGAAGGCCTGCGAAAGGTAGAGGCGCAGCTCCGCGCGATCTCGGTGGAGCCGTTCGAGGCCAAGATTTGCGTGGATACGGCGCCGCTGCTTGAACGAAGTTACGCGCGGCAAGCCGGGTTGGGCTGGATCGGCAAGAATACGTGCCTGATCCACGAGCCCACCGGGAGTTGGTATTTTCTCGGAGAGTTGCTGCTTTCGCTCAATTTGGAGCCGGATGCCCCGGCTCCTGACCGCTGTGGAAGCTGCCGCCGCTGCATCGATGCCTGCCCCACGGGAGCGATCGTGCCGGGGGACACGCCGGAGGGGCAACGGTACTTCGTGGATGCGCGATCCTGCATTTCCTACCACACGATCGAAAAGAAGAATGAGATCCCAGAGGCCGCGCGCGTGGGCAATGGCCGGCATGTTTTCGGCTGCGACATCTGCCAGGACGTATGCCCATGGAACCGCCGCGCTCCCGTGACCGGGGACGCCCGCTTCGAGCCCCGGCTGTCTCCCGCTCCGCCGCTCGAACGGTTGGCGGGGATTACAGAGAGGGAGTTCCGGGAGCTGTTTGCGAACAGCCCGGTGAGCCGCTCGAAATACCGGGGCTTCCTTCGGAATGTGATTGTGGCGATGGGCAATGCGGGCAGCCCGGAGTTTCGCGAAGTTCTGGAGCGGCTTGCCGCGCACCCGGACGAAATTGTGGCAAGCCACGCCGCATGGGCGCTCGGGCGGCTTCACGATGCCGAATCGCAAGAGGCCTAAGAACCGCACGGTATCATGCAACTAACCGTGACGCGACGCAATCTGCTCTTTCTCTTCTTCGGAATTGCCGCCGCGAGCGCGCCTATCCTGCGCGCGGCGCAGAGTAGACCCGGCCCGGGAACGAAGATGCTGGGCGGCAAGACTCCTCCCGCACCGGGAAGCGCCGCGTACCAGTCGAAATACGGAAGCCTGGAGGAGGGCTTCGTTTACTTCTACAACCTGGAGTATGCGCGGGCGATCCAATGGTTTCGCGAGGAAGTGCGGCGGAACCCGGCGAGCGCGGCGCCCTATAACCATCTGGCGGAGGCCGTGCTCTACCAGGCGTTGTTCCGGGCGGGCGCACTCGAAACGCAACTGGTGAGCGGCAACAATCCGTTTCTTCGCAGAGCCAAGGCGGAGATGGCGGCGCCGGAAAAGACGGAATTCTTCGGGGCGATCGACAAGGTATTCGCGATGACCGGCGCCGCGCTGGCAGCCAAGCCCAACGACGCGGATGCGATGTACGCGCGCGGGGTGGCATTCGGGCTTCGCGCCAATTACCGCTTCTTCATGGAGAAATCCTGGCGGGAAGCGCTGCGGGATGCGACCGAAGCGCGTAGATTGCATAATCGCGTAGCGGAACTGCGACCGAAGTTTGTCGACGCCCGCTTCGTGCAAGGCGCGCACGACTACCTGGTGGGGAGCCTGCCGTTTTTCTACAAGATGCTCGGCTTCCTGGTGGGGTTCCGGGGCGACCGGGAAGCGGGCATCCGGACCCTCGAAGAAGTGGCCGCGAAGGGCGAACGCGTGCGCTACGACGCCAAGGTGCTGCTGTGCGTGATCTACCGGCGCGAGGACAAGGGCGTCAGCGTGAAGGCCGTTCCGCTATTGCGGGAGTTGATCTCAGCCTTTCCGCACAATCATCTCTTCTATCTGGAACTTGTCCAGTTGTATAGCGACCTGGGAGAGGAGGCGAATGTCAGGGCCGTCTTCCAGGACATGGAACGGCACATGGCGGCGGACCCGGACTTCTTCCATGCCATGCCTTCAGCGCGCTTTGCTTATGCCAAAGGGAATTTCGAGTTCTGGTATCGTTACTATCCCGAGGCGCTCGCCAACTTGAAGGAGGCGGTGGCGGGTGGGGAGACGATGGACTTGCATACCGATGTGCTGGCTCACATGCGGCTGGGCCAGGTTTACGATGAACTCGGCCGCCGGGCGGAGGCGCGGAAGGCTTACGAGGCCGCAGTGGCGCTGGCGCCGGAGAGCGACGTGGCCAGGGAATCGAGAGGCTACCTGGGCAGGCCCTTCCATCGGGATTAGCTTTGAGAGGGCCAGCGCGGCGATGGCGGTGAGGGGCAGCCTACCAGCGCGACAGGGCTTGCGATACGCAACTGCCGGTCCTCACGGGACGGATCAGCAGGTATAGGAAGCCAAGCAGCAGCGCCGCGCTGACGGAGAGCAGAAAGACGTTGCTGGACCACGTTCCGGCATTCCTTGGGAGCGACCAATACGGCGCCGCGCAAGCGCACAAGCCGAACGCCGAATACATGACGCCGAACCGAAGGGGAAGACTCTCTTTGCCATCCACCATTTCCGCGGCAAGCTGGGGCATCAGACCCAGAAACCCGCCCGTTCCGAAACCGAGCAGCGCCAGCATCGCGAGCACAGGGCTCCAGTCGACGCGCCCGCCGTTCACATAGAGCGCCAACGCCGTGGAGAGCAGAAGCATGATCAAGAGCGCCGAGACGCGGCTGAATTTGTGAGCGATTCGTTTCCAGAGAACGCGTCCAAAATAATTGGCCACGGCCATTGCCAATACGCCAATTCCCATCAGCAGCCAAGCATCCCGTGAGGGAATGCCGGTGACTTGAGGCAGGTAGCCGGTGAGGGTGGCGCCGCCCGCAAACGCTCCGACGAAGAAGGTGCTCCACTGGAACCAGATCCTGAGGAGAGGCATTACACTGCGATCCCAGGCGCGTTGGCGGGCGATATGGGGAGGCAGCGCTTCTCCTCGTAGCGTGTCGAAGACGCCGGGGCCAAGCCAGGCTCGCGTACCGGGCAGCAACTCTCCCATGGCCGCTACGCCCACCAGAAAAATGAGCGCCATGGCGAGAAATGCCGATGGAAGCCCAGCAGCGGGACTTGCGCTCTGGCTATCAAGAATGCGTTCAAGCAGTGGCGCGGCAAGGAGAGAGCCTACCGCGAAGCAAAGCACCGTCACGCCAAGAATCAGGCCGCTGCCGGCGGGGAGCCAGTGCCGGTAGGTGGAGATCGGCGCGATATAAGCAAACCCCGCGCCCAACCCACCGAGCAAGCCAATGCCGACGGTCAAGGCGGAGGCGGACGGCCCTGCCCAGGCAGCGAAGAGGCATCCGGCAACCAGCAGCAAGCTCCCGAAGCGGGCAAGCGTCCTCGGGCTAAGGCGCCGGGAGTAATGGGAGGCTACAAAAAGCCCAACGGTAAACCCGAGCAATGCGTACCGGTACGGCGAGAGGAGCATCGCATCGTTCCAGCCATACGCCGCCTTGAGCGGCTCAAAGAACGTGCTCCAGGCAAACAACGCTCCGAGCGATGCATGGATGGCAAAACCGCTCACAATCAACGATCCGCGCCCCGCCAGGGAAGAACCGAGAACCAAACCAATTGTGCCCGAACTTGTCATAGCCGAGTACGAGACTCCCTATGGACAAGGCTAGTACGCGCGGGACTGATACTCAATCGTTTGAGGGTGGAATTAACGACCTAACCCGTTTGGGGATAAGCGTACCAGTACGCCTAAGTAGATGATTGCCAAAGTGATCCGAAATGCACGGAGCGGACGGAGCAGCCGTCGCGGTGAACGGACCCGCTCTCTCGTCGGATACGGACGGATAATTTTCTGGAATTTGCGGGTGTAGGTGCTAGACAGCTCACTCGTCGAGCGATTGCCTGCGGCAATCACGGATGGCAATTCGGGAATCTTGGGGGGTACGGAAGGTGGGCAGGATTTTCCACTGCGTTCCATGAGTTTGATCCACACGGCGCGAACCCCCAAACCGGAGTGCGCGGATAGTATTATGTACGATTAGGAATAAACCGGGATGCGGCCATGCGGCATGCCCAGCGTTTCCGAAGAGGCCGATTTTCATCATGACAGACCATGCGCCTTTTGCTACTGGGCCGGACGCGCCGCGCTCTCCCGAAGAAGCGGGACGGCGGGCAGGCGTGATTCGCCGTTGGGCGGGGACGGCATTCCGCGATCTCGGCCTGTCCGTTGTCATTGCGTTCCTGATCATCGTGTTTCTGTATCAGCCCGTGAAGGTGGAAGGCACCAGCATGATGCCCTCGATCGGAGATCAGCAGCGCATCTTCGTGGACAAGTTCTTCTTCCAAATCGGCATCAGCGAGATTCACCGGGGTGATGTGGTCGTGTTCTGGTTTCCGAAAGACCAGCGCGTATCCTATATCAAGCGCGTGATCGGGGTGCCGGGCGACTGGATCTCCGTGAAGAGTGGGCAGGTCCGCCTGAATGGCCGCGTGCTGCGCGAACCTTACGTCCCTGCGGAGTTTCGCGACGAAGCCGAGATGCCGGAAATCCATTTGGGCGAGGACGAATTCTTCGTTCTGGGCGATCATCGCAACTCCTCGAACGATAGCCGCACATGGGGTCCGGTTCCGCGCGAGTTCATATACGGCAAAGCCGTCTTCACGTATTGGCCGTTGGGTGAAATGAAGCTGGTTCGATAGACCCGCGGCGCCTCGCTAACGCAACCCCGCCTTCGCGCCACCCTGTGCCGTACGCTTGGCGGGGCGGCCGCTTGGGACGGGCTTTGAGGCTTCCGGGGTCGCTTCGGACGCAGCGCATCCTTTCGCGGCTTTGGGTTCGCCATCCACCAGCGTCCAGCAACCCGCGCCGGCGGCGCCGGCTACATCCAGGCCATTCCAACTGAGCTTCACGGGCGCCCAGGCGGCCGGCACAGTGACCGCGAGAGCCCGCACGCCCCGGCTGACCAGCATGATTTCGCCGGAATCCCGCATGTATTCGGCATGCACCCGGGCCGTTTCTTCTTCCTCCCGATGAGGGATGACGATGCGCGTTTCGAGACGCACACTCTTGCCGTCCCGTAGCACGATGATGCCCACGTCGCGGCTTTCCCGCTGCGCTTCCATGAACTCGCCGTAGTGCCGCGAGTCCTCGATCATCGTGCCCCCGATGGAGACGATGGTATCTTCCTTCCGAAGCGGGCCCTTATAGTTTTCGGGTAGCCATTTCACGCGCAGGCCGGGCCCGCCGCCCGCCGGGTCATAGCCAAATCCGCCCAACCGAAGGAACGCCCCGGTGCCGGGGTCCACCCGGGTGCTATCAAGCGCGTCGTTGCGGAGATGGAAGTCGAAGGCGCGAATGTGGATCCAGAAGGCCTGGGTGAACTCGGGAGATCCGGTTTCATAGTCCACGCGAACGGGCATGGATTCCGCGAAGTGGGGCTTCAGCCAGGCAACGGAATCCGTGACCGTGAACTCGTCGGCCGCCAGCAGGCGGAGATTGAGGCCCGCGGATTGGAGGCGGCTGATGCTCTGCTGCAGCGCGCTTAGGCGCTCTTCCTCGTAGACCCAGAGGATGGGGATGGTGGCGGCGTTTCCCGCGAAAAGACGGTTGCTATCGATGACGCGGCCCACATCGCCGCCGATGGCGAGTCCCGCGGCCCAACGGTCCGGGCTGCGCGAGAGTGCGTAGAAAACGGCGGGTGCGCCATCGCCGTGCCCGGCAAGAAAGACACGCTGCCGGTCGACTTGCTCATGCCGGGCGAAATCGTCGAGAATCGCCGTGATGGCGCGCACCCCGGCATCCGATGCGAACGAATACGCACCGGCATTCCAGGGCAGCACCAGGTTCCAGCCCTGTTCGCGGGCTGCCTGCTCCCATTGCCGGAAGTAGCTCCGCACCATTTCGACGGATGCGGTTTCGTTGCCATGCAGGAAGACGAGCACCGGGGCGGGTTTTCTCGAAGCGAGCGGCTGTGAGGAGAGATAGACGAGATCACGGTCCCCGTCCTTCACGTGCCGTTCAATGCCGGTGGCGAAGCCCTGGGCGCATAGGATGGCCGCCAAGGCCATCCAACCGGCGATGCTCCACATCCTGCGCATGTCGTGTGTTCCGGGGGAAGCCGGCAGGCGTCCGCTATTTTTCGATTCGCTTTCGAACGTCCTTCGAGAGCTTTTCGAGCCTTTCCAGTTTCTTCAAGGACTTCAGAGAGAGCACGAACGCCGTATCCGTTTCCAGTTCCGCGATCAATTCCCCGCTCAACTGATGGATTTCCCGCAGGTCTTCCAGGCTCCGTTGATGGTCGTGCTTGAGGATGACGTCGCGCTGCAGCTTTCCATTCGGGAGACGAGGGCCTTCATCGCCCGGTTTCGCGTACGGCGCCTCCTCCGGATAACGATCAACTTGGGATGCCGCCGGTTGGGGCTTGATTACGAGGATTGCGGCCATCGCGAAGAGCGCCGCGCAGAGCGGGAAGAGGGGAGGGACTCGCATCAGGGGCTCCTTCTCCGTTTCGATTGCTATGATAGCCGATATGGATTCGCTGAAAGTGGGCCTGGTTGGCCTTGGCAACGTGGGTTCCGGCACGCTCCAGATTCTCATTGAAAATAAAGAACAACTCACGCACAAACTGGGGATCCCGGTGGACGTGAAGATGCTATGCAGCCGTTCCGTGCACAGCCGCAAACTCCCTGCCGGCGCGGAATCCATCGCCAAGACCACGGATTGGCGGGATGTGGTGGCGAACCCGGATGTGGACGTCGTCGCGGAACTGGTGGGCGGCACTGGGGCGGCCAGCGAGATAATCGAAACGGCGCTGGCCAATGGGAAAGCCGTGGTTACGGCAAACAAGGAATTGATGGCCAAGCGGGGCGTGGAGCTTTGGCAAAAGGCCAGCGAAGCGGGGCGGCCCCTCGCCATGGAGGCCAGCGTCGCCGGGGGCATTCCGATCCACACCGTCCTGCGGGAAGGCATCGTCGGCGACCGGATTGAGGCGATGGCGGGCATCCTCAACGGCACCTGCAATTTCATCCTCACGGAGATGGAGAAGGCGGGGCGTGGATTTGACGAAGTGCTCGCGGAAGCCCAGCAATTGGGCTATGCGGAGGCGGACCCCTCGGCGGACGTGGACGGGTACGATGCGCGATCAAAGCTGGCCATCCTGGCGGCGCTTGCCTTCGGATGCCGCGTGCCGGTGGAAGACATTTACGTGGAAGGCATCCGCCGCGTGAGCGATGTCGATTTCGCGTATGCCGCCCAGTTGCGGCACACCATCCGGCTGCTGTGCGTGGCGCGGCTTTCGAGCGACGGGCTGGCGCTCTCCGTGCGACCCGCACTTCTGCCGAAATCGGCGATTCTGGCGAACGTAAGCGGATCCTACAATGCGATCTGGGTGAAGGGGGCGTACGGCTCCGACAGCTTCTACTATGGCCGTGGAGCGGGGGCGCTGCCGACCGGCGTGGCCGTGGTGAGCGATATTATCCACGCGGGGCGGGAGCTATTGAGCTGCCGTCAGAATCGCGTTTCCCCGTATAGCTTCCGCCAACTCTCCGCGTACCGGCCCGCGCCGCCTGAATCGTTCAAACAGCCCTATTATCTGCGCTTCCGCGTGGAGAACCGGTTCGGGATCATCGCCGATCTGGCAACTATTCTGCGGGATCACGGCATCGGCATCGATGCGGTAGGTCAATTGCCGATCAGCAATTGGCGGGATCTGCCATTCGTGATCACGGTGGAAGCGGCGACGCACGGGCAGATCCAGGGCGCGGTGGAAACGATGTCGCGCCTGGAGTATCTGATCGAGCCGCCGCTCGTGATGCCGATGCTTGCGGAATTCTAGCGCGGCCGCTACTTCGTGTTAATCTTTTCCGTGATCACGAGCGGCTTATCCAGCCGGAAATTGATGCGGGTTTCCGAGGGGATTTCGGCGGGCTTGCCCTTGGTGACGAGGACCGTTCCGGCTCCCGCGGCTCCTCCGGTGGCAGCGCCGATCGCCGCGCCCTTACCGCCCCCGAAGATCGCGCCCAGCGCGGCCCCGATGCCGGTGGCGATCCCCACCTTCGTCGCATCGGACTTGGTCGATTTTTCCGCTTCCACCACGAAATACTGGGTGCCGATGTCTACTGTCTGCCCATCGGAAGTGTTGAGCCTGGTGAGAGCGACCGCCATCTGCGCCACGCCCTTCACGCGGCCGGATTCCGTGACGTCCATCACCTTGCCTTCGACGCGCGCCCCACGCTCCGCGATCACCATATCGTCCACCACCAGGGGCTGATCGAGTGTTCCGGAGAACGCATCGCCCGCCGCATTCGATTTTGTGGAGAGCGCCTGAATGGTGCGGATGGTAAGAATCGTGCCCGCCGGGATGGTGACGGTGCGGGCGGGCGCCACATGCGCACCGGCGGCATGCGATGCCGTGGATTCCGGCCGCATCAACTCATAGCGTTCCGTATGGGACGGGGTTGCGGGCGCCGGCGGAGTGGGCGCGGAATGCGTTTCCGGCATGGCTGAGGGCGGGTCCACGCGCGCTACTTCCTGGTGCGCCACGGCAGGGGCTGCCGGCGCGGTGCGTGAAGAACTCTTCGCGCCCGCCGGGGATGGCTTCGAGGCAACAGCGGGCTTCGATGAAGTAGCGGGCTTCGGCGCGGTGGGCCGATGTTCGGCCGTGGCTGCCGGGGCATGGATTGTTTCCACGACAGGTTGCTGAGGGGCGGGCGCCGCAGAGGGTGGCGCGGCGCTCGAATTTGTGGATGCCCCGGTCCCGGCGGGGGCGGCCTCCGGTGGAAGCGGGGTGGCCACGGCGGCGGCCGTCTCCGCGGGGGGTGTCGCACGGTCTTGCATAAGATTCAGACCGAGCAGGACGGCCACCAGAACCAAAGCCGCGAGGATCCCCAACTGCACGAATTTCATCATCGGAAGCAACCCACCGGCCATTGGACGTTCCAACGGATGGCGCGGTTTCGGGATTTGCGAAGGCGCAGGGCTGCCCCGCGGGTATCCTTCACGCCTGTCGAGGACTCCCCGGCGTTCGGCTAAACTATCAGATAGATACCCGCATGCGCGCTTTTCCTGAGAATTTTTCCATTGGTCCGGTGCGGATTGCGCCCGCTACCGTGCTTGCGCCGATGGCGGGAGTGACCGATACGGTGTTCCGGCAGTTCATCCGCGCGCAAGGCGGGTGCGGCCTGTTGATGACCGAGTTCACCAGTTCCCATGGCGTGGTGGCGGCGATCGACCGGGAGAAGCTCTCGAAGACCGTTCGCGAGTATCTCAGCTTTGAAGAATCGGAGCGTCCGATCACGGCGCAACTGTTCGGGGCGGATCCCGAGATTCTTTCGGAAGCGGCGCGGTATTGCGAAGGGCTCGGCTTCGATATCGTCGATCTCAATTTCGGCTGTCCGGTGAAAAAAGTGGTGAAGTGCAACGGCGGCAGCGGGCTGCTGCGAGATCTACCGCTTATCGGGCGCATACTTTCCCAGGTGCGCGCGGCCATCCGGATTCCCCTTACGCTAAAGTGCCGCGCCGGTTGGAACGACGAGGAACTGGTGTATCTGGATGTAGCGCGCGTTGCCGAGGAAAGCGGGCTCGACGCGATTGCCCTGCACCCCAGGACACGCGAGCAGGGATATAGCGGCCTCTCCGATTGGAGCCGCATCGCGATGTTGAAGCAGGCGGTTCATATTCCGGTCATCGGCAATGGCGATATCAACACCCCCGAAGACGCGGTGCGGATGGCGCGGGTGACGAACTGCGATGCCGTCATGGTGGGCCGGGCGGCGTCCCACAACCCATGGATCTTCCGCCAGATCGAGGAGTATCTGCGGGATGGCGCATACACGCAGCCGACGGAGGAAGATCGCTACCGGATCATGCGCCGCTACTACAGCATGCTGATGGAGCGCGGCGACCACGATTGCGTGGGCAAGATGAAGCAGTTCGCCACGTATTTCACCCATGGCGTTCGCGGGGGCGCGGCCTTGCGCCGCTCCGTCTACCACTGTCATCGCGGCGAGGAGATCGTCGCGGAGGTGGACCGCTTCTTTGAGGAGCAACTGGCCGTTCCCGCCTAGCCGCGCGGCTTCCCTGAACACCGATCTTCATGAAACAGGTTACTCTTGTCACCGATGGCTCTTGCCTGGGAAACCCCGGACCTGGCGGATGGGCCTACATTCTCCGTTTCGGCAGCCGCGTGAAAGAGGCTACGGGAAACGACGCCCACACCACGAATAACCGGATGGAACTCAGCGCAGCGGTGGAGGGTTTGCGGGCGCTAAAAGAAAGCTGCTCCGTGGAACTCATCACGGATTCCGAGTACGTGAAGAACGGCATCACCAAATGGATCGAGGGCTGGAAGCGCCGGAACTGGCGCAAGTCCGACGGCGGCGCGGTGCTAAACGTGGACCTGTGGCAGGCGCTTGAAGCCGAGGCCGGGCGGCACCGGATCGACTGGAAATGGACCAAGGGCCACGCCGATCACGAGGATAATAACCGCTGCGACGAGTTGGCGCGCGAAGCGGCGGAGCACGCCCGCCGCGCGGGACGGCAATGATGCGGCTCGGGCTCTTCGGAGGCACCTTCGACCCGATTCACGACGCCCATCTCGCGGTGGCGCGCGAGGCGGCCGATGCCTTCTCCCTGGATGAGGTCTGGTTTATCCCGAACGCCATCCCGCCGCACAAGGAGACCGGCGCGCAGGCTTGCTGGGCGGACCGGTTCGCGATGGTGGAAGTGGCCTGCGCCGCGGACCCCCGCTTCCGCGCCTCCCGCCTCGAAGAGGCCCATCGGAAAAGCTATACCATCCAGACGCTGGAAGCGGTGCGCGGCCACCTTTCGGCGGAAGATCGGATTTACTTCCTGATCGGGGCCGACGCCTTCGCCGATATCGGCATCTGGTACCGAAAAGAAGACGTGTTCGCCATGACGGAGTTCATCGTCGTGAGCCGCCCCGGCCATGTCTACGGCGTGCCGCCGGGGGCGCGCGTCCATCGCCTTGAATCGGTGCGGATGACCGTATCCAGTTCCGGAATCCGCAGGGAATTGGAAGCGGGGAACTTCGACGTGCCCGTCCCGCCCGCCGTCCTCGATTACATCGAGCGGAATGCGATCTACCGGCCTGCCGCCGCTCCCGGCGCGGGCGATTGATGCCGGTTAGCGCGGCTTAGCGCCCAGGAGCAAGCGGCGTAGCAGCGGCCCCAGGCGATCCCGGTAAGACCAAAGCGCCGCCGCGCTCACCACAGCCAGCGCCATCGTCTCAAAAGGCAGCCAGCGATAGAGCCGGTAGACCGCCCAGAGCATCGTGAGCGGGATCACCACCGTCACCAAGAGCACAAAGGCGATATGGCCGGCGAGTTCCAAGACATCGGAAAGGCGGGCTTGCGGGGCGGGGATGGGCGCGAAGTCGGCGGGTTCGCGGAAGGGATCGGGGAAAAGCACTTCATCCGGATCGAGCGATTCCGGCGCGGTATCACTCTTGCATTCCGCTTGATCGGGCGCCTCCCGGCAGTGGTCGCGCCGCTCCGAATGGTGCGGAACGACCGTCATTCCCGTTTCCCGGCGCTCTTCGCGTTCGGATGGTTCGGTCATGGGATGCGGGCGGCGGCAATGCGGCCCGCGGCGTCGGATTCTTCGCGGGAGAGGCCGAGAAAGCCCGTGACGTATTCGTTCTTGATGAAGACGAACGCGGGCTCTCCATTGAGCTCGCCGAAATAGCCGCCGAAGCCGGCCACGAACTTCGGGTTGCTCATCGCGTCCTTGAGGTCGGTCATATAGACTGCCGCCAGGGCAACGCTGGGTGCTTTCAGCAGAAATTGACGGTAGCGCTTGCCACCCTTGCTGTACTCGGCGATGTTGCCGCCGGGCAACGCCTGAATGCCCAGGAGGTGATCTTCCACCAACTGCACCTTCACCTGACCATCATTGGAGAGATAGCGGGAAACGTCCTCTGCGGCCGGTCTGGGAGCGGTTGCCGCCGGTTCCGCGGCGGGAGCGGCTTCCTTGGGCACGGGTCCGCAACTTGCCCAAAGCAGCAAAAGCGCGGCGCTCGCGCCAGCGCGAACAAACAGGGTAGAGAATCGCCGCCGGGAGGGGTGTCGCATCGCATCCCCAGAATATCGCAGGACGTGGATGGATTAAATCTCGCCCCGCGCCTTAGCGTCGCGGTAGGCGTCGCGCAGCCCGCGGATCTGGTCCGCGTGCGTTTCGGCGTGGCTCGTGTAGAGATTCAATACGTCGTAGAGCGTCATCGTGCCGCGCTTGGGGTGCTCGCTCGTGCGCCGGTAGACCTCCTCCGGGAGCGCGTGCAGCAGGTCGTGGTTTTCCTTCCGGACGATGCGGAACGTCACCAGGCAATCGGATGGCTTGCGGATGGCGTAGTCGAGGCGCGTGGCCCAGGCGTTCTGGTCCCACGCCTGCATCGGCGGATTCTCTTCGGCGATCATCCGCCGCATCCGCCCCGCCGCCATCATTTCGCTATCCACAAGGTGCGCCATGATCTGGCGGATGCTCCATTTGCCGGGCGCGGGGACGTAATCGAACTCGCGCCCGGCCGCGCCGGTGAGAAGCGTGGCGAGCAGTTCGGGGCCGCGCTTGAAGCGCTGCAGAAGTTCGGGAAGATCGTTCATGGTTTCAAAGGTCCTTGGCGAGCGCGCGGCCGTGAGTCGAGCGTCAAATGTAATCCGCGCAACTCATGTAATAGCCGCATTGCGGGCAATAGAGCTTGCACTTGCGCGCGAGCAGTTTCCGGCTGCACACGGGGCAATGGAGCATGGGCTCGGCATCTTCCCCCTTCCGTTCCTCTCCTGCAGGGGCCGGCGGCTCGGTACGGGTTGGATTGGGCGGATTCCGCATGGAAGTGATGCGCGCCCCAAGGTGGAAATCCTCACGCGCGGCGATGCTCTTTTCAGCATAGCGGAGTGGCGGGTTTGCCGGTTTTTGCACCAAGTTACGGTGGGGTGTTCCGCGGCGTCGTATGATGGGGAGAGAGCCGCCCGGCTCCGGAAGTTTTACCCATTCTCCAAGGATCGACGGCAGCCGCCGAATGACCAGACCGCAGGCCATTCCGAGTCTCGAAGAAGAGCGCATTGACGAGCGCATGCCTCTCTACCACGTCGTCCTGCTCGACGACGACGAGCATACTTACGATTACGTGATCGAGATGCTCCAGAAGCTCTTTCTGATGAGCGCGCAGCGGGCGTTCCATCATGCGGAGGAAGTAGACACCATGGGCCGGACCATCGTGCTCACCTGCGAACTGCCCGCAGCCGAGTTTGGCCGCGACCAAATCCAGAGTTATGGCGCGGATTGGCGCATGCCGGAATCGAAAGGCTCCATGTCGGCCGTCGTCGAGCCCGCCGGGAAGCCGGGCCTCGCGCGCGGATTGGGTTGATGCGCTCTGTCTAGGGCCGTGCCAGCCAGGTTTGATGACGGCCCGGCTCCGTTTCCCGGTGGTACACGAGAAGCCCCTGATTGCGGAAAAGGTCGATTAAAGGCGCGGGGCGGAAGGTGCTGTCGATGCGCAGGGTTTCCTCGCGCGTCATCTGTGCGAGGATCGCCTGCGTACGGCCGAGAGGGTGATCCCCGCCCGCCAGCAGCGTTTCGGCATCCAGGACGGAATGGAGGCGGTTCGATTCCACCCACGCGGGCGCGGCAAGGTGCGCGCCGGGATCTTCAGGGGCGGCATTCGCTCCCCGAGGCGTGCTCGCATCGCCGGAATCCCCGTCGAGGTCAGGGCTCTCCCCGCTCTGGCCGGTCGCAACGCGGAGCTTCAGCACGAGTTCCCGCGTGCTCACGCCGCCAATCCTCGCGGCTTGGTCAAGCGTGGCCACCTTCGCAACCGTCCTGCGCAGAATGGGGTTCTTCAGCTTGCGAAAGGCAGGCACCCATTCGATGAGGGTATCCTCGATACCGGGATAGGCATCGAGCAGTTCGCCCACCTTGGTTTGTGGTGTGATGCTTAGGCTCATTGGGAGTCTCCGGATTCCTGGCGCTGCATTCCCGGTTCTAAAGCTAACCGTTCCGGGGATGCCCGTTCGAGGGCGTTGCCTGAGCCGTTTCCTCGGATGCCGGCCCGTATTCGAGCAGGCGCCGTTCGCCTTCGAGCGCGCGGATGCCAGTGACGTCCTGCGTCACTTCGAGCGTACCCAGATAGTTCTGCTCCTTATCCCGTACCGCAAAATAGCGCACGTGGACGAAGCGCCCATGAAAGTGAATCCAGAATTCGGCCACGCTCTGCCGTTGCGCGCGGAAATCGTCAACGATCCGGTCGACGATGTGGACGCTCTTGGGCGGGTGGCAGTGCTGCACCTTGCGGCCCAGAATGGCGCGGCTGCGCGCGAACACGCGATCCGGCCCCTCGGAGAAAAACGCTACGCGATCATCGGCATCCACGAAGGTTAAATCCACGGGAAGGGAAGAGAAAATATTCATCAACTGTTCGAGGGACAACGTGCCGGTGGGGAGTGCGATGCCTTCCGCCGCGGGCAGATCCACGCCCGGTTTCAGGAACGGAGCTGCCGGGCGGTAGCCCTCCAGAGGCTCCACCAGGCACCATCCGTAGCGAGGGGAAGCGTTCCAGATTTCGGTCCAATCGTCTTCCGTGAAGGTGGTCAGGCACATTGGGAAGAGGATGTTCTCTTCCTTATAGATCATCTCGGAGACCGCGTTGACGACGCTCTCCCCCAATGTGGAAGCCACTACCTTCCAATCGAGCGCGGAGGCGTCTGTGATGCGAAGCGCCTCATCCATCTCCTTGAGGAAGCCGCGCACCTCGTCGTCCTTGCCCCACATCACCTTCGAAGGGCCGGTGATGCCGTGCGCTTCGAGCCGGCTGAAGACGGCGTGTTCCTTGCGCTGGTAATGCTTGTCGATATCCATCAGTTCGTTGAAGCACTGCCGCAAGGGCAATAGCGCGGCTGTGGGGTCGGCATCGTCCGCGAGCGCCATGATCCCGGCAAAGGCCGCCTGCATCCGAACGAGTACCGCGTTGATGGCCCGGTTCTCCCGACGGAACGTATCCACCGGATGTCCCGGTGGTAGCGAGGGGGCGGGCATCGGCACGAGGACCTCGCGGGTGACCTGGGAATGCAGGTCGCACATGCTCTGCACCTCTTCGGCCGGCATGCCTTCCGCGATCAATTCCTGCTCCATGGCGAAGATTTCGGAGTAGTCCGTTTCCCCCACCAAGCGCTTCATTTGCTCGCGGACGGCATCCGGGGCCTCGCCTGCGTGCAAATGGCGGATGATGTGTTTCAGCGTCTGGATGCGGTGGGCGCGGTTGTTGATAATTTCGCTCACGGGGAATCTCCTGCGCGTGGGTTCCGCGCGATGCTTCCATCATGACCGATGGGAACCCCCGAGTTCTGTGCCCGAAGTCACACGCGGGCGCGCAGGGAGCGGGATGCGCGGCCATGGCGATCCTCCCTGTTGCGCCATCCTCGCAGCGAATGAAAGAATGGGGGCGGTTCAATTCAAGCGCCACCGCCCGGGAGACTCCGATGAAACGAAGCTCGCTCGCCATTGCCCTATGCGCCCTTGCCGCGCTGGTTCTTACAAGCCTTGCACCCGCCCAACCGGGGCCGCGACCGCAGCAGAAGAAACGCGTAATGGCCGTGGGGATGACCGAAGGGTTCTACCACGATTCCACGACGGAAGCGCTGGCCACTATCAAGGAGCTTGGCGACGAATCCGGCTTATGGGAGACCTACATTTACACGGACATCCATGCCATCACCAAATTGAAGCAGACGGCGAACAAGAAAAACCTGGATCAGTTCGACGCGATCTTCTTCATGACCACTGGTGAGCTGCCGTTCACCGATGAGCAGAAGGCGTCCTTCCTCAGCTTCATCAAGGACGAGGGTAAAGGCTTCGTGGGGGCCCACTGCGCTACCGATACTTTCTATAAGTGGCCGGAATACGGCGAGATGCTGGGCGGCTATTTCGACCAGCACCCCTGGGGTACCTTCGACGCACCCGTGGTGGTGGAAGACCCCACCCATCCGCTCGTGAAGCACTTTCCGAAGGAAATGACGCTGCACGACGAAATCTATCAGTTCAAGGATTGGGACCGGAATAAACTGCGCGTGCTGATGGCGCTCGACGCATCGAAGCTCGATCTCGCCAAGAAGAATGTGCACCGGACCGATCGCGATTTCGCGGTCACCTGGGTGAAAAAATACGGCAACGGACGGGTGTTCTACTCCACGCTCGGCCACACCATTGAAAGCTGGCGCGACCCCCGTCTGCGGAAGATGTGGCTCGAAGGCATGCGCTGGGCGTTAAAGCTCGGCCCGGATGTGCCGGTGACACCGATTCCGAAGCCGTAAAGCGGCACGCCCCTTGCGTTCACGCACCAAAGGCAAAGCCGGGAGACGATCCCGGCTTTGCCATGAATACGGCTATCCGCTGGTCTCGCCGCGCCTCTTCGCATGGCGCTGCAAGAAGCGCTGCGTGAGGCTGCCGTGCTCTGGAGAAAACTGTTCGAGCGCGCCGCGGATGTACGGCCGGAACTCTTCAATCCAATAGTGCAGAAACCCGGCGCGATGAATCTCCTGCAGCGTCTGCTCATAGTGATTCAGGATCGGCATCGCGAATACGTGCCCCGTCGTCCCGGCGGCAAGGCGCGCGGAGCGGCCCAGCCAGCGCAGATTTTCCGGAATCTGGCTGATGGCGGAAAAGGCGATGAGCGACGACATCTGGAACACGGTGCGGTTCTGCACGCGCGCCTCATCCGTGATGTCGCGCCATCGCGCCTGCACAAGCGCGGCCGATGGGCGCCGGTCATCGGGAATCTTCGAGAATTCCGCGCGAACTTGCCGCAGTTCCTCACGCAGATCCGAGATGTTTAGCGGGGGCGTGTTGAAGGTTTCGGCGAGGCGGCCGGACCCGCGCTCCAGGCGCGTGAGCAAGGTGTCCACATCGTCGATGCCTTCCGTATTTTCAATCAACCCATCGGTTTCGAGCGCCGTCACAATCTCGCGAATGAGCGCTTTGCCCGCGCCCGTCACATCGGCGATGGCCGCGAATACCCACACCGGCGAAGCGCGAAACGTGAGCAAGCCGATCGCCTCAATGCCATTGCCCGCCGTGCGCCGCAATAAGAAATCTTCCCCGAGACGCCCCTGCGCCGGAAAGACCCCCTTCACCTGGCCCACATCCTCGATGAGAAACCGCAGCGTGAGGTCCACCATGGAGCGGTAGATCTGCGTGCGACGGATATGCGCCGGCAGCGTCGTTTCGCCAACTTCGTGGACGATGCCCGCGCCCAACGCGGTCGCCGAACGGACCACGCGCTCCGGTAGCGAAACGATATACTCCGCCAGTTCCGATCGGGACATTTTCCAGGGGACCGGCAGGGGAATGGGAAGCGTCGTCTCGAGCTTCTTCTCGATTGTTTCGCGCAGTTTCATGCAGTTCGGGGAAAGCTCAGCCTCTTCAAGTTTATCAGCGGGACCGGGCGCGGGCACTGCGATATCCTCTATGGCATGCGCCCGCTCGCCCTGTTCTCCCTCTTCCTGCTTTCCGCACTTGCCGCCCATGGCTGGCTGGAGCCCCTGCCGCAGGACCGGGGCTCCGCGGGCCTGCTGCAACAGTTGCGGAAGTTGCAGACCCGCGCGCGCGTGCTCTACATCGTGGCCCATCCGGACGACGAGGATGGCGCTACCATCGCGAAACTCTCCCGCGGCCTGGGCGCGGATGTCGTGCTGCTCTCACTCACGCGCGGGGAGTCCGGCGCGAATCTGGTGACGGCCGATGCATTCGACGCGCTCGGCCTGCTGCGCACGGTGGAACTGCGGAGGGGCGCGCAATGGTACGGCGCGCGGCTGCGCTTCACGCGCGCGGTGGATTACGGATACTCGAAGACGATCGAGGAGTGTTGGAGCCAGTGGGACCAGAACGAAATAGTGCGCGACGTGGTGCGCGTCATCCGCGAAGAACAGCCGCATGTCGTCCTCTCGCGCTGGCAGGGCACGGCGCGCGATGGCCATGGGAACCATACCGCGGCGGGCATTGTCTCCCCCATCGCCTTCCGCGCGGCGGCGGACCCTTCCCAATACCCGGAGCAGATCAAGGCCGGGCTCCCCGCCTGGCGCGCGCTCAAGCACTACTCCGATAACCGCGCGGAAGGGGACGCTTGGACCCATCGCTCCGAGACCGGCATCTACGATCCTATCCTCGGCATCAGTTACGGACAGGCGGGCCGGGAAGGGCTGCGCCAGCAGCGCTCCCAGAGCGCCGGAGCGGCCATCATGGGGCCGGGTGAATCCAGCACATTCTATCTGCGGACCGATCCCCCCGCGAAAGAAGGGGAGCGCGAAGAGAGCTTCTTCGCGAATATCGACGTGTCGCTCAAAGCGTATCCCGCACTCGAAGCGCCGCTGGCCGAAGCGCTACGCACCTTCGATGCACAGCATCCGGAGCGAACGGCGCCCCTGCTCACAAGCGCGTTGACGGCCGTGCGACGGCTGCGTGGGCACGAGGATAGCCGCGATCTCAGAATCAAGGAATCGCAGATTGGCGAAGCCCTGCGTCTCGCGCTCGGCGTGGAAGTGGATGCGCTTGTGCAGCCGGCGAACCCACCCGAAGGGCGGATGGCGGCGTTTCTGCCGGCAACCACGTTTCAGGTTGCAAGTCCCGGCCAGACTTTCGAAGTGCGCGTGAACTTCACGCCGCGTCTCAGCCGTGAAGCGCGGTTGCGCGAGGCCGCACTCGAAGCGCCCGCCGGCTGGCAAGTGGAACCGCTCGGGGAGGGGAAGTGTCGCGTCACCGTGCCGGAGACCGCCGCATTCAGCGCCGCGTTCTGGCGCCGGGAGGATGTGCGGCAGACGCTTTACCGTTATGCGAACGATGCCGTGTTTGGGCAACCCATCCCGGAAGCGCCGCTCCACGCACGCGTCACCTGGCAGTTTCGCGGCACGGACGCCACGATTCGGGAGCCCGTGCTTGTGAGCTACATGGATGAACGGAGTCTGGAGCACCGGAGAGCGCTCGCGGTGGGGCCGGCGCTCTCGCTCGAAACCGAAACCGAGGCGGGAATTTTTCCCATCGGCAAGGACGCCTACCATCTCAACGTCCGGTTGCGCCACACCGGCAGCGAACCCATCTCCGGAACCGTCCGGTTGCAATTTCCTCCCGGCTGGCAGAGTGAACCCGCTTCGGCGGCCTTCCAGTTCGAGAAGGAAGGCGAAGCCGCGAGCGTTGCCTTTCGCGTGATTCCTCCCGAGGGCCTCAAGGCGGGCCGCATCACGGTGCTGGCCCTCGCGGAGGCGAATGGCCGCGAATATCGAAGCTCCTTTCGCGCGGTAACGCAGCCGGGTTTCGAAGTGATCTATGAGGAGCGGCCGGCAACTCATGAGATCGCGCTGGTGGATGCGAAGATCGCGCCCGGCCAGCGCATCGGCTATGTCATGGGGGCGGGTGATGCGGTTCCCGCCGGGTTGGAGCAATTGGGCGCCACCGTGGAAATGCTGGATGCCTCGGCGCTCGCCACGGGGGACCTCTCCCGCTACGATTCGATCTGGCTCGGCATTCGCGCCTACGCGGTTCGCAAGGATTTGCTCACGTATAATGCACGGCTGCTCGAATACGCGAAGAACGGGGGTGTGCTGGTGGTGCAGTACAACACGCCGGAATTCGACCATAACTACGGCCCGTACCTTTACCAGATGACGCGGCGGCCAGAGGAGGTGAGCGAAGAAG
>JADLCF010000280.1 GCA_020847315.1 Bryobacterales bacterium
AGAAAAAGATCCTGTACGTAATCCTCGCGCTTCATCCCCTGGTTGCCCTTCGGAAACCACTCCTTCTCGTTCCGCCAGAGATGCGTAGGGTAATACGCCAGGGCGTGGTCCTGATTGAGGAAGCCCAGCCACTCGCCGAAGCCCTTCTTGTTCGGTGTGCCCGTGGTACACGCCTCCCCTACGCCCCACTTGCCAATGGCGCCGGTGCGATAGCCCGCTGCACTTAGTACTTCTGCAACGGTGAGGTCCTGGGGGAGCAGAGAAACGCGCTCACCCCGAATGGACCTATTCTCGCGGATGCGGCAGTGGCCCGTGTGGAGCCCGGTCAGGAAGCTGCATCGCGAAGGCGCGCACACGGCGCTACCCCCATAGGCATCGGTGAACCGCATGCCGTCGGCTGCCAGCCGATCCAGATTGGGTGTGTCGATTTGACGTTGCCCATAGCAACCCAGGTCTCCATAACCCAGATCGTCCGCGAGAATGAAGATAATATTCGGCCGGAGTGGACTGGGCCCTTGCGAATGGGCCCGCTCGTGCAGCGCAGTGCCGGCGACGGTCAACAGAAATTCGCGTCGAAGCATCGTCCGGAGTCTATCATCCACGCATGATGGGGACCAGTTCCCTAACGTTACGCGAAGTTCCCTTGCCCCTGTCCGCCAAGAATCGCGTTCGCCGCGAGACCGATGGGTTGGCTCGCCGGGAGGACCCGGAGGAGCAGTCGACAGTACCGCATCCAGAAAGGCCTGGCGTCGCTGGCTATTTCCCGCACGGAGCTGGAAGCTGGCCAAATAAGAAGCGGAGTGTAGCGAAATTGCTGGCAATAATTTCAAATCGCGACTAGAATGGAGCCGGAAGTAGCGTGCGAGGCGCCAGCATCCTTCCATACGATGGCGCTGCCTTGAGAGGAGAACCGAATGAGACTAACCAGACTTGTCGCACTTTTATTGACGCTCGGTTTGGCTGCGAGCCTTGGACTCGCGCGGAAAGGGGAAGGCACACCAACGCGCCCCGCACTCGAGCCGAGTGACGATCTGACAGTCTTCCCCCACATTACGATGGGGAATGGCTGGACAACGAAACTACTCTTCTTCAACGTATCGGAGTCCCCTGCCCGCTTTCGCCTGGTTTTTTACGACAACACCGGCAATCGAGCCAGCATCAAGCTTCGCGACCGCCTGGCAGCGAGCGAAGTAACCGGGACCTTGCAGCCGTTCGCAAGCGTGCGACTCGAAACCGACAATGCGAATGCGGCGGGCGAAACCCAGGTCTGGGCGGCGCTCGAAGAAGGGTCCGGCGCGGTTGCCGCTGTGCAGACGTTCGAATGGAACGGCCCTGGCGGACAGAAGACCGCGGCTACCATCCCGATCTCGGACGACAGCACAGACGACACGATTTTCGTTCCCTTCGACAACACGGATGGCAACGTAACAGCGCTGGTGATGACGAATACGGACAACCTGACGACGCCATCCCCGCGCACGGTCGTCATCGAAGCCTTCGATAGCAGCGGATTTCGATTCTTCAACACGACGCGCGTGATTCCTTCGGGAGCAAAGCCCGCCTTTCTGATTGCCACGGAGTATCCGGAGTTGGCCAACCGCAAGGGCGTGATTCGCTTGTCCACGCAAGGGAGCGATGATAGCGCGATCGCCGTGTTGGCTTTGCAAGCCGACGCCCACGGAAATCTCGCCGCGGTGCTTCCGTTCGAAGGCTTTGAAAGGGTAATGTAGACGTCATCGCTATTGGCGGCAGGATCGTGCGGTTGGCGGCTCGTCCACTGCTCCGTCCTGCAACCTTTCGGTTCATCCGCACAGACGCATTGGATGAGCACCCGCACCGGCGCGAGGGCGGCGGGATACACTGTTTGCATGTCTCCACAGCTACTTGGGAAACGGGCGCTCGTGACCGGAGCAAGCAAGGGCGTTGGCAAGGGGATCGCGCTCGAACTGGCGGCCGCCGGGTGCGATGTGGCCATCAACTTCCATTCGGACGAGGCGGGGGCGATGGAGACTGCGGCGGGTGTCCAGGCGGCTGGGCGAACGGCTGTGACCATCCAGGGCGATACGGGCAAGGCGCGGGATGTCGCGAGGATGTTTGAGGAGGCGCTGGGCGCATTTGGAACGCTGGATATCGTCGTGGCCAACGCCGGAGTGCAGACCTGGAAGCCGCTGCTCGAATTGACCGAGGCGGAATGGGACCGGGTGATCGATACCAACCTGAAGGGGGCTTTCCTTTGCACGCAGCAGGCCGGGCTGCACATGAAGGAGAATGGTGGCGGCAGCATCATTCTGATCGGTTCGGGGTGCAACAAGATCGCCTTCCCGCTGCTCTCCTCATACACGGCCAGCAAAGGCGGCATTGAGATGTTCACGAAAGTGGCGGCGGCGGAACTGGGACGCTACCAGATCCGCGTGAACTGTATCGCTCCAGGCGCCATCGAGATCGAGCGCACGAAACAGGAGAGCGAAGACTACGCGGCATCCTGGGGCAAGGTGACGCCACTTGGGCGGGTGGGCTACCCGGCGGATATCGGCAAAAGTTGCGTCATGATTTGCTCGGCCGACGCCGGCTACATCACCGGCCAGACGATCTGGGTGGATGGCGGCGTCTTTTCGCGAGCCATCTGGCCCGCCGAGGGGCGGGATTCGTAACACGTCACCCGGGCGAAGATTCTAAAACAGGGGCGCGCTGCTAGAAGCGAACTTCATCGCGGCCTTCGTATAACTTCGCCACTTCCTCGCGGAAATTCTCCACCACCCTCGATCGCCGCAGCTTCATGGTTGCAGTAAGCTCACCATTTTCGATCGAGAATTCGCGGTCCACAATCACAAAGCGGCGGATCTGCTCAAAAGCGGGCAGGCCCTGGTTGAGTTTGTTCACGGCTCTTTGCACCTCGGCATGGACCGCCGGCGACTTGGAAATGGCAGCCAGTTCCGCGCCCTTGTATTCCGCCATGCCAGGCAGGTTCTCCGCCACCTGCTGATTGATGGTGAAGAGCGCGGTGACAAAGGGTAGTTTGTCGCCCACCAGCATCACATGGTTGATGAGCGGCTCCATCTTGAAAAAGTCTTCGATCTTCGCGGGGTAGACCTTCTTTCCGTTGGAATTGACGATCACTTCTTTCTTGCGTCCGGTGATGGAAAAGTACCCGTCGGCGTCCACGGCGGCGATGTCGCCCGTGTGGACCCATCCGTCCACCAGCACGCGCGCCGTGGCTTCGGGATCCTTGTAATAGCCCGAGAAAATCATGGGACCGCGAATAAGCAGTTCACCATCTTCATCGATCTTCATTTCCGCGCCCGGAAGCACGACGCCGATCGTGCCGGGCTTCGGTTTGTCGAGCGGGTTGAGCGCGGTTACGCCCCCCTCGGTGAGCCCGAAACCTTCCATGAGAGGGAAGTTGATGGCGAGATAGAAGCGCGCGAGATCCTTGCCCAGCGGGGCGGAACCGGAGGCGGCCAGGCGCACTTGGCCACCGAAGCGCTCTCGTACTTTCGAATAAACCAGCCGGTCCGCCAATTTCTGGGCAATCGCGATATGCGCAGGCACGGGCTTGCCGGCTAAGCGGTAATCGAGCGCGGTAAGCCCCACACCGAGCGCCCAATAGAACACCTTCTCGGCAAAGCCACCCTTCTTTTTCGCCTCCGTGCAGATGCTCGTGTAGATGCGCTCCCAGAGGCGGGGCGGGGCAACAAAGAACGTAGGTTTCGCCGCCTTGAGATCCTGCGCCATGCGGAGGAGGCTCTCCGTGAAATAGACCCTCATGCCCCGCGCGATGGGCAGCAACTGGCCGGCCAGCCGCTGCGTGATATGGGCGGCGGGCAGGAACACGAGGGTGCTGTCTGTCGAATCCAGGCCAAGCGCTTCGCCGATATCCGTATTCGTCACACAGGCGCGGTGGGTAACCAGCGCCATCTTCGGCTGGCCCGTGGCGCCGGATGTGAGATAGAGCAGCGCGTAATCCTCGGGCTTCACTTCCGATTCAATGCAACTGAAAAACTGGGGATCCTGCTCCATGGCATGACGCCCGCTTTCCCGGATCGCATCGAAACTGGGGACACCCTCCATCTCCCCTTGAAGCACATACCAGCGCACCGGCAGCGGCTCCGCGCCCGCGGCCTTGCGGAGTTTCTCGATGGTGGCCGGCGAATCCGCAATCACAGCGCGGGCGTCGCATTCGCGAATCGTGCGTACTTGATCTTCGGCGGGATAACTCAGATAGACGGCGGCGGCAATGCAACCGGCAGTGACAACGGCGGTATCGGCAAAGTAGAAGGGCGCGCTCGTATCCGCCGCAATGGCGATGACATCGCCCCTCGAAAAGCCCGCCGCCCGCAACCCGCTCGCCGCCTCTTCAACAATGGTGCGGAACTCGTTCCAACTGTAGACGAGGTAATCCCGCTTCCCTTCCCGGCTGATGGGCACGTGCAGCGCGGGGG
>JADLCF010000281.1 GCA_020847315.1 Bryobacterales bacterium
GCGTCGCCAGCGCTGCCGGATCTTGGCTTGTAGTCCTCCGCCTCATTCACTGGCTGTCCGGCAAGGCAACAAATCCACGTCTCGATATTGCGCTTCGGAATCAGAATCGCAATGGGTTCCGACTCCGCCCGTTCCATCATGTTGTTCTCGCGGAGGGAACCGTCGAGTTGGCGAAACCTTTCATGCACCGCGCGATTATCCGCATCCACAACCGCGATGAGAACCGTCGACGCGGCGCGGCTTCGCAGTGCCGCCACCTCTTTTGCAAACTCCTCACGCACGAACTGCTCGCCGCAGCCGCTCGGCAATCTCCTCGGCTGATAATGGTGACGCTTGTAGTTCAATCTCCTGAGGAAGGCCCAAATGAAGTGGTGTGTCCGATCATCCTCGGCAATCACCACCACCTTGGATGGCCTATTCATCGTCCCATCCCCTGGCCACCACTTCCGCGGGGAGCAGGGGGGTGTCCTTAGGGTGGCGATACGGCGTCACGCGCGCGGGTCCGAAGTTCTCCCGCTTGAAGCGGACGCCGGATTCCGGCAGCCACTGGTTGAGGATCTCCGGGTGGTGTGAGATTAAGAAGACTTGGCTTGAATGTTCCTCGAGGGCTTCCTCGACCGCCGTAAGCCATGGCTGAATCTCTCTCAGCGCGACGAAGTTATCCGGTTCATCGAGAAACACCGTCTGGCCGCGCTTGATGGCGAAATGGAGAATCGCGTAGAGACCGATCAGGCAGCGCTGCCCCTCCGATAACTCGCTGAGCGCGAAATTCAGCGATGGACGGCCTTCCTTGGAAAACGAAGAAAGCAGTGTCCGGGTGTTCGCGCTGAACGCCTTGAGATTGAGGTCGGAGAAAGAGTCGAGCGACTCTTTCAGGTCGTCGAGGAATACGCCGATTCCACGAGGGTCATCCTGAGCCAGATGACGATACCAGGAGGCGAAATTCGAAAGATTGGTAGTGGGCGTCGAAGTTTCGGTGTCCGCTTCGTTTGTCATGCGGAACGGATCTATCTGGAAAAACCAAAGTGCGGTGAACCAATTCAGAAAGCGTGAAAGCTTCTGGTTATCCGGTCCCGGCACTACCGTTGAAAGGGCCGATCTCCCCCGGTCAAAAGGAAACTTAACTTTTGCCTCAAACTGATCGTCAAAAAGTTGAACTTCACCGTCCTGAAACGCGAATATAGGTTTGCCTTCGCATGCCACCGACTCTTCTTGCACTCGGGCAACCGGTGGTGTTCCCCACCGTTCAACGACCAGGCGATATCGGTAGATCCTTTCGTCCAACTTCGCTTCGATTTCGAACGTCTGAGCGGGCAGGCCCTCTTGCCAGCGAGTCAGCGTGAAAGTGGGAAACACCGCTTCCGCCTTTTCTCCGGATAGGACCAGCCGTTGAACAGACAGGATCGCCCGACAAAACTTAGTCTTGCCCGAGCCGTTCGCTCCGTATAGCAATTGCTTTCGAGCAGGCTGAAACTCGAAATTGACGAAGCAAGCGAAATTGTCTATGTAGACGCTGGTGAGCATTGCTTCCAATTCTACTGCGAACCTTCGCGAAACCGCCCTTCACCTCCTCAATGCGCCCAGCCCCGGGCCACGGCTTCGCTGGCGATTGCGCGTCACCTAATCGGCCTCGTGGAAAACGATGCGCCGGCGGATACAATGTAGCGGAGACGCGGAGAGGTTCGGGCGTTCCCTTCGAGCTTCGCCGCTTTCGATTTCACTTTGGCTCGTGGTTCGCTCCGTGAAGATCGTCTTTCTGCTCACCTACTATCACCCGCACCTCTCCGGGCTCACCATCGCCACGCGGAACCGTGCGGAGGGGTTGGCGGAGCGGGGGCACCGGGTTACGGTGATCTGTTCCCGGCACAGGGCGGAATTGCCGCTGGAAGAGGCCGTGCGCGGGGTGAGGGTGATTCGTCTGCCGGTGAGCCTGCGCATGGGGAAGGGGGTATGGATGCGCGGTTACCGGCGCTGCGCGTTGCGCGAGGCGAGCATGGCGGATGCGCTGGTGCAGTGCCTGCCGGTGAGCCCGCTCGAAGCGCTGGGAGCGGTTGCGGCTGCGCGCCGCGGCGGGACGCCACTCCTGCTCGATTATGCGTGCGACTTGTATCTGCCCGGTGGGTGGAAGGGGCGCGCCGTCGAAGCCGCCGTGTTCCAGGGCCACTTGGCGGCTGGACGCGCGGCGAGCGCGATTGCCGTTTCCACCGCGAGCTATGCGGAAGCCAGCCCGTTTCTCTCGCGATTCCGCGACAAAGTGCGGGTTGTCCCCCTAACCATGCGCATCCCGCAACCCGATCCGGAGGCGGTCTCCCGCTTCCGCGAGCGGCACGCACCGCGAGGCGAAGCGCTCATCGGGTTCGCGGGCAGAATGTCGAGCGAGAAGGGCATCGAGGTGCTGCTCGAAGCGCTCCGGCCGCTTCGACGCCAGGGCCGCGCCGTGCGGTTACTGCTCGCGGGCGATGTGAAGGGCGTCATCGGGGAGCAGGCTTACCGCCGGCGCATTCTCGCCGCGCTCGAAAGCCTGGGAGACGCGTGCCGCGTGCTGGGCGTGATTCAGCCGGACCTCTCTGCCTTTTACGCGGCTTGCGATGTGCTGGCGCTGCCCAGCTTGAACTCCACGGAGAGCTTCGGCATGGTGCAGGCGGAAGCGATGCTATGCGGCACTCCAGTGGTGGCCAGCCGGCTGCCCGGCGTGCGCGAAGCGATTGAGACGACTGGCATGGGGCTGCTGGTGGAGCCGGGAGATGCAGCGGGCTTAGCGGAGTCGATCTCCACAATCCTTGATGCGCCGGGACGCTTCGAGCCCCCCATCGAGGAAGTGCGGCGCCGCTTCTCCGCGGAACGTTCCTTGGATGCGTTTGAGATGATGCTGCGGGAGTGTGCGCGGTGAGAGAATCCGCCGCGCCATTCGTTCGGGCTTACCTGCGCCAGGCGCCGCTCTTCATGGCGATTGTGCGCGGCGTGGAATGCGCCATCCTTCGCGAGGCCAAGCCTGTCACGGAGCCGGTTCTCGATCTGGGATGCGGTGACGGGCTCTTCGCGTCGCTCGCGTGGGAGCACCGGCCCACGGTGGGCATGGACCCCAGCTTCGCCGCCCTTAAGGAGGCTCAACTGCGCGGAGCGCACGAGGCGCTCGTCTGCGGTAGCGCTACGGAATTACCGTTCCGCGAAGGCGCCTTCGCCACCGTCGTCTGCAATTCGGTGCTGGAGCATATTCCGGATCTCGACGCCGCGCTGCGCGAGTGTCACCGCGCCATGATGCACGGCGGACGATTGCTCATCACCAGCCCGAGCGAGCGGTTCGGAGAGATGCTGCTGGGCGCGCGCGTGCTTTCGGGCATTGGGTTGCGGCGCACCGGAGCAGGATATGCGCGGTGGTTCAACGCGCACTCGCTCCATTACCATACCCTCGCGTTGCACGAATGGCGGCGCCGCCTCGAGACAGCGGGATTCCGCGTCCGGGAGGAGTGGCACTATCTGGACGGCGCTGCCCACGCAACCTTTGACCTAATGCACTACCTCAGCGGCTGGCGCTGGATTCATCGCAAACTCACGGGGCGCTGGTGTGGGGCGTGGGCGCCGTTCAACCACCTTTGGGCGTCGTGGTTTGAGAAGCTGACCGCAGATCGCTGGCCCGCGGAAACCGGCCCTTATCTGTATCTCGATGCAGAGCGCGACGATGGCTGAGCCCGGCGGGAAGACGAAGGCGGCGTCCGTGGCGGCGGTGCTCGCGCTGGGGGCGGCGCTGCGGCTGTGGGCGCTTGGTTTCGGGTTACCCGTTGTCTCTAACTTCTATGTGAGGCCCGATGAATCCCTCATCGTGCAGGCGGCGTTGTTGTTTTTTGAGCGCCATGGGCATCCACAGTTCTTTGCGTATCCGGCCTTGCTCACCGAACTCTGCGCGGTGTTGTTCGCGGCAATTCCTGACGAGTTCGCGGCGAACCCGTCGGCGTATTTTCTGGCCGTGCGTGCCGTTTCCGCCGCTGCGGGCATTGCCACGATCGGCGTCGTTTACCTGATCGCGCGACGCTTCTGCCCCTGGGCTTGGGCGCTTTCCGCGGCCGCGCTCTATGCCGTAGCCCCCTTGCCGGTGCGCGATGCGCAGTTCGGCGTTACGGATACGCTGATGACGCTGCTTGTGGCGCTCGCCCTCTGGATGGCCGTGCGGCATGCCCAGGAGGCGGAGCCCCGCGCGCGCCTTTGGGTGTGGACATCGCTGCTGTTTGGACTGGCAATCTCCACCAAGTACACGGCCGTGTTGGTTGCACCTGCGCTGCTTGTGAGTGCGCTTGCGGGGACCACATCAGTACAGGACGCGCGAGATTGCCGGGCCTTCGCGCGGCGTGTGGCGCTGACCGCGGCGATTGCGGGCACGGTGTTTTTCGCACTGAATCCGTACATCCTGTTGCGTGCGCGGGAAGTTCTCGATACCGCGCTGGGGATGGTGCATGTCTTTTACGGTGGCGCGGCGGGGCTGCCTGAGAGCGTGTGGAGTTGGAGCGGGGCGGCATTGCAAGTGCTGCGTCCGCTGGCTTGGGGACCCGGGGGGTGGCTGGCGCTGCCTCTGGCGGCATGCTCCGCGATCTGGCTCTTCCGTCGCAGGGAGCGGCCGGGCTTAGCGGTGCTGGTCTTCGGCGTCTTTCCGTTCCTGCTTGCCTTGCTGCCATTTCGCCATCCCCTGCCCTTCCGGTACGTATTGCCGGCGCTGCCGGGCTTGGCCGTGCTGGCGGTGTATGCGGCTTTCCGCCTTGCGCGCCGGCGGGGGTTCACGGTGGCGGTGGCCGCGGTGGGGAGCGCGGTGTTCACGTGGCAACTCGCCCTGAGCATCGCGCTCGTAAGCACACTCGCGCGGGAGGATACCCGGACGTTGGCTGGGCAGTGGATTGCGGCGAACGTTTCGCGTGCGACGCCCATCGTGCTGCTGGGCGCTCCGGAAGGAGAGCCGCAACTGAGCGAGAGCGCCGCCTCTCTCGATAGACGCATAGTTTACGTTTCCCGGCTGTACGGGGAGCAATCCGGCAGGATCGTCTCCGAACTCTATCGCGTGTTGCAGGCAGGAGCGCCTGAGGGCTACGAGATTTACCGGAACCCGGCCTCAACGGAGGCGCCGGCTGGCGATTTTCTGCTTGTGGTTTCGGAGTATCCGTTGCGCGCGGTGGAAGGGAGCGTGGCGGATGGAAACGTGGAGCGGCATGTCAAGGAATTCGGGGAAGCGCGGGACCGCGTGGCGTTCGATCCCGTTACGGGGCCGATGCGAGATGCGGTTCTCGACCCCAGCGACGCGTTTTACTTACCGATGAATCCTTGGGGCAAGGTGGAACGGCCCGGTCCGCGTCTGAAGCTCTACCGAATGAGCCGCACAGCGCCACCAAAGCGGCTACCATAGCGCGATCACTGTCCCGGCTAGCCAACCTGCCGTCATGAGGAGCAGCCAGGCGTCCCTGCCAATCAGCAGGAACGGGGAATCTCCCCCTTGCCGGTGCAACACCAGCCAGCCATAGCGAAGCAGGCCAATGGCAACCGCGGGCAACGTGAGCAGCAGGGATGGCCTTACCCAGGTTGTGAACGTGGCGTAGCACCCGAACGCAAGAGCACCCGCCAGATACGCCATTACCCGTAGCGATTGAGGGCGGTATTTCGCGAGTGCTGCGCGGGCGTTGCCGCCAAATAGATTGAGTTCGGCATAGCGCTTCAGGGAGGCGAGGTAGAGCGCCAACGCAAAGGTCGCGCTCAACATCCAGCCCGTAGGCGACACCGGGATGGCCGCCGCGCCCGCAAGCACGCGAAGCACATAGCCTGCCGTGAGCAGCAGCAGATCTATCCAGGCGAAGTGCTTGAGGCCAGCCGAGTACAGGAGATTGACGAGGACGTAGGCGGCGGCGAACGGTAGCGCTTCCGGCGCGCGCAGGAGCAGGGCGGAGGCGGCGAGAACGGTGAGCGCTCCGGCAAACAGCACTGCATACCCCGACGCCATTGCTCCCGATGCCAGGGGCCGCAGCCGCTTGCCCGCATGCTTCCGGTCCGCCGCTACATCCCCATCGTCGTTCCAGAGATAGCAGGCGGAGGCCAGCAGGCAGAAAGCGATAAAGGTCCAGGTGACCGAAACTACGGCGCCCGGATCGTGAAACGCGCGGGAATAAAGCAGCGGCGCGAGCACGAAGCCATTCTTGAGCCAATGCAAAGGGCGCATGGCGCGGGGAAGGGAAGCAAGGGAACTCGCGAGAGATGGCGCCGCAACCCCAGTGCCGTGCTGCAACTCCTCGTCGCGCAGCGAACGGCGGAACCGCAACAACTGGCGAAAGACCAGCCGGCCTACCTGGAACGTCTTCCAGCCGCGGATGGAAACGACGCCGGTTTGCCGGGCGCGGTGGCTCACGGGAATAAATCCAAGCTGGTGGCCATCGCGCGCCGCCAGGATGGCGAGCATCACGTTCGGCGCGAAGGCGTCCGCGGGAATCCTGCCAAGATAGCGGCGGAGCAGGTTGGAGCGCATCAGGCGGTAGGGGACGTTTGCATCTTCGAGCGATACACCGAAAAGCATTTGGAGAATGCGCCCATGGACGCGGCTCAGCCAGATGCGCGCCGGGTGGTCGTCGCGATCAAAGCGGCGTCCCGCGAGAAACTCGCTTTCGTCGCGACGCTCCCAGAGCAGGTGAAAATCGGAGGCGCGAAACTGGCCGTCGCTATCGGTCTGAAAGATCCAGGCTGCGCCCATTTCGAGCGCCGCGCGATACCCGGTGAGGAGCGCCACCCCGTGCCCGGCATTCGGCTGATGAATCACGCGCAGGGTGGGGAGTTCCGCGGCCAGCCGGTCCAGGATCTCTCCGGTTTGGTCGCGAGAGCCGTCGTTGACGACTAGAACGCGGCCGACCGCCTCCACCCACTCCCGCACCACTACTTCAATGCAGCCCGCCTCGTTGTACGCGGGCATCACGGCAACGGCATCACCGAACGCGGGGCTTCGGGTTTCCGCGGGCGGTGGCGAGGAATCCGCTGTCATCGCAGTTCCGGCCTCAGGGCCGCTCCAGTATGCAGCAACGCTCCCGGTCGCAGGGCCGCTCCCGCGTAGATGCCATCCCGCAGGGAATCCGCGATGCCCTGGAATTTCCATTTGCCGTAGCGCCCGGTCATCAGGATGCCGTGCGAACGCAGCGCTTCGATGGCCTGCTCGCGCCAGGCGGATTTCGGGCGGCTCCACGTATAGGCCGTCTCTACCCAGCTCGGGCTGAGGACGTGGACCTCCTTGAGCCATCCCCATTCCTGCAACTCGCGAACGGCGTCGCGGGCATAGCGGTCAACCTCTTCATCGCCGGGACGCGCGCCCTCCGGGTACGCTCGCTCTACATAGAAGCTGGCCAGTTCGGGATCTTCGTTGGGGACGAAGAGGGCATCCACGTTCGAATAGACGCCCACCCGGTGGAACCCGGACTGGCTCGAGGGTAGGTACACCCAATGATCGCCGGGGAGATTCGCGCCCTTGCGTCCGCCGATGTTCAGCACGAGGACGGCGGTGCGGATACCCGCCGGGTCCGCGACGCTCAGGCCCGTGAGGCGCAGCATCGCATCAAGCGGGAGCGTGGAGACGATGCAGTCATAGGGCAGGCGTTCCCCGTTCGCGAGATGAACTTCCCGGCGCGGCAGATCGATGGCGGCGACGCGGCTATCCAAACGGATGTCGCCCTGTGCCGCCAGAGCTTGCACCAGGGCGTCCAGGCCTGCGCTGGGGTAGAGGAAGGTCTGGTTGTATCCGGCTTCGGGCGCGGCTCCCGCCATGCCACGCTCCACGGCCCGCAAATCGAGCGGCGTCTTGAAGACGTCCTGCACTGCGATCTGGGCGCTCTGCCCGGCGGTGTAGAGGTCGTGAAAGGGGCCGAAGAAGAGATTGTAGAGCGTGGGTCCAACGCTTTCCCGCAGCCATTCGGAGAGCACGCCGGAGCGTTCCGTGGGGGCGGATCTCATTTCGTCCAGGATGGCGCGCGCCATCTCCGGCGGCAGCGCGTGGAGATGGTTCTGGATGGGGTAAGGGACGAAGCGGTTCCATTCCGGGAGCCATACGGAGGAAACGCGGTGGTATTCGCGCAGCGGGGTGAGGCGGCGAAGAAAGCGGTTCAGTATGGGATCTCCGCCAAAGATCCAATGGCCGCCGCCCGTTTCGAAACGGTATCCGTCCACGCCGTAGCTCAGGCAGATGCCTCCGGCCGTGCCGGCCGCTTCCAGCGCGGCTACGCCGGAGGCCCAGGACGCGGCCAATCCGGTCATCCCGGCTCCGAGTATCCATTGCTGTTCCACGCTCACAACTGAAGGTCCCCGAACGGCGATGCAAAGGACCTATTATACGAATCGGTCCCGGGAACCGCAGTTCCGGTACGGATCGGCCATGGCTGGAATCGGGCCGGCGTTACACTTGACTGGTGAGCAAGGCCCCCTTCTCGACGGCTCTCGCCATCATCGCTCTCGCGAATTTCCTCGCGCTGGCCGCGTTGAATGGGTTCGGTCTGCCCGCGAATGCCGTGCTGCTCGCGTGGCCGGTGGGGCTCGCCGCCGGGCATGGGCTGATGCGGGGGATTCGTTGGAGACGCGCTCGTCTCGCGCTTCCCCGCGCCGCCCGTTGGCTGCTCGTGGCCTGGGTGCTTCTGCTTACCGTTCCGCGCCTGCCGTACTTGCTTCAGCGCGTGCCGGACGCGCAGATTCTCGCCACGGGCGACGACCACGGACGGCTCGCGCAGATGGTGAGCCTCGTCGATTCACCCCGCTATCCGCTCGTGCATCCTTCCAATCCGCACTATCTGCTCTCCCACTACTACGCGGCGATGCTGCCCTGGGCATGGCTCCACTTCGCCGTCCCCGCGCTCACGCTCAAGGAGTGCATCCTCCTTGGCAACCTGCTCTATCACGTGCTGCTCGCGGGCGTGCTCTATGAGCTGGCGGGCCGCATTTTTCGCGAGTCGAAGGCCGCCCTTGCCTTTCTGTTCCTGATGACGTTCTTCGGCGGGTTGGATTGGCTGACAACCCTGCCCCGGCTCTTTGACCACAGCGAGCATTGGTACCGGATCTGGTTTGGCGAGTGGCGCGAGATTTCCGCGATGTACACCGTGGTCTGGTGGGCCGTCCATCATGCCGTGGGCCTATGGCTCCTGCTGGTGAGCTATCTTCTGCTGCGGCAGGCGCGATGGCGGGCGCGGTGGAGAAAACCCGTGGTGGTGGGGCTCCTTCTGCTGAGCGCGTTCTATTCGAGCGTCTTCGTCCTGGTGAGCCTCCCGTTCGTGGCGCCGCGCGCGCTTTGGCGGGTGGGCGTCCGGCTGCTGCGAAACGGCATGGGCTTCGTGCTTCTCGGACTGGCGTCGATCCCGGCGTTTCTGTTCTTTGAACGTCCCTGGGGCCCGGCCTTCCAACTGGAATGGCCCCGGTTGTGGCCTTTGGCGGTTTTCCTTGCCGGGGTGCTCGTGCTCGAGTACGCCTTGCTCCCGCTGCTGGTGCTGCGCGAGAGAGCCATGCGCGGTCCGCTGCTCTTCTTCGTGAGCGCGCTCTTCGTCTCCTCAATCGGCCTAAACAACTACACGATGCGCGGCATGCTTCTGCCAACGGTGGTGCTGTTCGCATGCGCCGCTCCCGCGATCGGCAGGCTGCGCTGGCGGCAGCCGGTCTTCGCACTCGCGGCATGCCTTCTCGCGGCGGGCATATTCCGCGAGGCCGCGTGGCTAACCTATCAACCGCTCGAATCGTCGCCGCTCTATTGGCGCTTCACGGGCCGCCCGATGCCTGCGTTCGCCGGCCGGCGCGCGAATCCGCTGAAAGGGCTCGACCGCTTCAATGGGGAGAAACCGATTCCTCCGATTCCGATCGAAGCGATGGATTTCAATGAGAAAGAGCTACTTCGTCTGCCGCGCCGCGGGTACTTCCGCTGAGGGCTTCGCGGAAGGCGCGCCGGGCTGGCGGAGACCGCGCAGGAACATCGGGTCTTTCCAATCC
>JADLCF010000282.1 GCA_020847315.1 Bryobacterales bacterium
GGCTCCTACAACTGCGACTGGAACGACCGCCTCTGGAAACAGCCTGGCCGATGCCTGCGCCTCGAGGATGGCTTGCGATAGCAACGGAATTACCCGATCACGCCGACCCTCCGAGGATCGCTTGATCTCCACGACGTACTTGCGCCCTCCGCCCTCCACAATGAGGTCTGGCTGAGGACCATCTCCAGGTCGAGGGTGACGGACGCGCCAAGATAGCCGGCGAAAAGCGTCGGCCACCATTCGCTCAAAATCGTCAGCGGCAGCCATGATGTTCCTCGATGATCACAAGGCCATACGGCATCCCATGGCCAAGGTAGTTCACATGGCCATGATAACCGATTGGAGCGTTCGTGTCAAACGGAGAACCACAAACTCGCGAGGCACACTTCTGACGGTAGCAGGGCAGAAGGCGGAGATTGTAAGTCGTTGAAAATATGACTCAGGCTGCCGAGAGAAAGTTAGAGCATGGGTGAGTTTGGGGGCCGGGAGAGTGACATCTACGGGAGGTTCCGCGCTGCCCCGGCCGAGGGTACGAACTTTCTCATCCGCACTTGCGTGGACCGTCTTGCCGCCGATGGAAAGCAAACGATTCCGACGGCGATGGAGGACGCAAAAGGGAGGGCGGATCACCAGGTCTAAGTCCGGGCTGGCAAGGGGCGCGTGCCGTGAGCCACTCTCGAAGTCAGGCGCCAGCGTTTGGAAGTCTTCCCTCCCGCCGGCCAGTGGAAGAGGTATCCTTCCCTCCCACGGACTGTGATCCACGCGCGTGAGCGAAACGCGCCACCCGGAAGGCCTCCGGCCGATTGGAGATTGATCACGAACTTGCCGGCACGTTCGCGCGCGGAGGCACTGGCGAAGCTCTCCTGGTATGCGATGCGATGGAAGATCGAGACCTTCCACAAAATCCTGAAATCTGGTTGCCGGGCCGAGGCGTCGAAGTTGCGGGCTTCCGAGCGGATCGTGAATCGGATCGCGGTGTTCTGTATTCTCAACTGGCGGATCTTCCGGATGACGATGATGCATCGTGTTGCTCCGGCCGCGCCATCCACGCTCGCAATAACCGGAACAGAGACCCGCCTGCTGGACCAATTGATACCGGATCGCACGGGCGAGCAGGGCACGAACCAGCAGAGCCGGCCCGGATTCCTTGCGCGCGATCTAACCAAGATTGTCCGGCCCGGAGGCTACCTGGCCAGAGCGAAGGATCCCCCACCAGGGAATATGGTAATGTGGCGTGGCATGTCGCGGCTCAACGGCATCGAACTTGGAGTTCTCATCGGCGCCGGACTTGTGGGCAATTGAAAGGTTGCTCTGACGCTTACGAGCTTTCCAAATATTGACTGGGCTAGATTATCAGAGGACAGGTCACGAGGCCCCCAAAATGCCACGCTATGCGTTTCGCCTGCGCGTCAAGCCGGAATGGGTTGAACAGTATGATCTGGAGCACACCCGCGTGTGGCCAGAATTGCTCGCCAAGCTCAAGGAGGTGGGCATCTCCGATTACTCCATCTTTCGCCGTGGGCAGGAACTGATTCTGGTTCTCTGCGTCGAAAACTTTGAAGCAGCATGGAGCCAACTCGACAGCGATCCAGTCAACCAGCGCTGGCAGGCTTTCATGGGGCCGCTCTTCGAGCCGCTGGAGCCCCTGGAGCCGGGCGAGCGTTTCCCCATGTTCCGAGAGGTATTCCACCTCGAATAGCCGGCGAGCGTCCCGCGCATCCGCCGCCGTGCCGGAAAGCGGGTGTTTCATTCCCGCATGCTATGCTGAGAACCGTGAAAAGGGCCATTCTGGGCGGTGTCTTCCTCTGTGGGCTGCTGGCCGGCGCCGCGCGCTCTCCCGCGCAGGATCTGCTCGGTATCATGCACGCGGAGTTGATGCGTAATTACGCGGTGCTGCGGGAGAAAGCGGAGATCAAGCCGTACTACCTCTCGTATGAAGTCACTGACGTGCAGACCACGGTGGTGGATGCCAGCCTGGGCGCATTGCGCGTGAGCGATTCCGGGCGCCAGCGCGTGCTCGATACCAGCATCCGCCTGGGCGACGCGCAATTCGACAATTACCATCGCGCGCGCGGCGCCGCCCCCCGCTTCACTTCCGGCAGTTTTCTCTCCCAGGAGGATAAGCCCGCTCCGATCGACCGTATCCTTTGGCGCGATACGGACCGCGCCTACCGCGCCGCGGCGGAGCGCCTGACGATTCTCAAATCCACTCAGGAAGTGAAGGTCGCGGAGAAAGACCGCAGCCCCGATTTTTCGAGCGCCCCGGTGGTCAACGATTTACAGCCACTCGCCGTCCAAACACTGGACCGCTCCACCTGGGAACCGCGCGTCCGGAAATGGTCCGCGCTCTTCAAGGGAAAGCGCGGCATTCTCACCTCGCAGGTGCGCCTCACCGCCAGTGCGGACAATCGCTATTTCACGGATAGCGAGGGGTCGCGACTTCGCCACGGGCGGACGTTCGCGCGTCTCGTCGTGGGCGCGCAGGCGAAGGCCGCCAATGGCATGAATCTCGCGCTGGACCGCTCCTTTGAAGCGGAGAAGCCGGAAGGCTTGCCGGGCGACGCCATCGTCGAGAAGGAAATCACGGAGCTGATCACGGAACTCCAGGCGCTCTTGGCCGCGCCCGAAGCCGAGCCCTTTGTCGGGCCGGCGATTCTTTCGGGCAGCGCCGCCGCCGTCTTCTTTCATGAGATATTCGGCCACCGCATGGAAGGCCATCGTCAGAAGGACGAGGCGGAAGGCCAGACCTTTACAAACCAGGTCGGCCAAGCCGTATTGCCCGCGTTCCTCAGCGTCGTTTCCGATCCCACCAGGAAGAAGTTTGAGAACCAGGATCTCATGGGCTGGTATGCCTACGACGACGAAGGGGTGAAGGCGCAGCGTGTGCAACTCGTTCAGAACGGCATCCTCCGCAATTTCCTGATGTCCCGCTCTCCCATCGAAGGGTTCCCCCATTCGAATGGGCATGGGCGGCGCGCGCCCGGCGCCGAGGTGGTGAGCCGGCAATCGAACCTGATCGTCGAAGCTGCGCAAACCGTGCCGGAAGCGCGGCTGCGTGAACTCCTGCGCGAGGAAGTGAAGCGGCAATCGAAGCCCTACGGTTTGTACTTCGATAAGGTCACCGGCGGCTATACGACCACGGGCCGCACAGGCTTGCAGGCCTTCACGGTGATCCCGCTTGTGGTTTACCGGGTGTACGCGGATGGCCGCCCCGACGAACTCGTGCGCGGCGTGGACATCGTGGGCACGCCCCTCGCCAGCTTCGGCAAGATTGCCGCCGCCGCGCAGGGCGGGGAAGTCTTCAACGGCTATTGTGGCGCGGAATCCGGCAGCATCCCCGTCGCCGCGGTTTCGCCCGCGCTGTTGATCACGGAGATCGAAACGCAGCGCCGCGCCAAGGCGGAAGACCGGCCCCCCTTATTAGCGGAGCCACCCGCATCGGGAGGCGCATCCGAATGATCCGCTTCGCTCGACATCGCTCTGTCCGCCATGCGCTGCTCACTCCGGCGCTTCTGCTTGCAGCCCTCTCCGGCCTCATGGGCCTTGCCACCCCACCCGCGCTCGCTCAGGTGGCCCTGCCCCCCGCTGCAAAAGGCGACGAGAACCTGCGCGCGATGGTGGACGAACTCAATCGCTCGCGGGACCTGCGGATGATGGTGGGGGCGCCACTCTATTACTTGAACTACAACTTCGCCCGGGGTGACGGGTTCCTCGTAAGCTACAGCCTCGGTGCGCTCGTGAACCGCGGGGAAAGCCACTTGCGCCTTCCTCAAGTGAAAGCGCGGGTCGGCAGCTACGAGAGCGACGATACTAACTTTCTGCTCTCCGGCATTTATCAGGGAACCCGCTTCGACGCGCAATCGTTCCCGCTAGAACCCGATTATCCCTTGATGCGGCGCGATTGGTGGCTGCTCACGGACATGGCGTACAAGGGTTCTGTGCAGGCTTTCAATTACAAGAAGGCTTCCATGCAGAACCTCCAGCAGGTTCAGGAATTCCCGGACTTTACCCCCGGGCCGGCTACCGTGATGGTGCTTCCCGGCGAGCCCGCAAACTTTGATAAATCCCGTTGGGACCGCGTCACCCGGACCCTCTCCGAGGTCTTTCTTCGTTACCCATCGATCCTGGATTCGCAGGTGCAGTTCGGGTACTCGCGCGGCATTGAATATCAGGTGAATTCGGAAGGCGCGGTTGTGCGCCGGCCCTTTGCCATCGGCTTCCTCCGCGTCGTGGCCAGGGGAAAGAGCGATCAAGGCAGTGATATCTGGGATGGCGCCGAGTTTCTCGGGTTCAAGGAGGCGGATTTCCCCTCCGATGCCGCGCTTCACGATGCGGTGGTCAAGCTTGCCGATGGAATTGTCGCGCGGCAGAAGGCGCCCCGAGGCGAAGCCTACACCGGCCCTGTGCTCTTTGAAGGCGAAGCTGCGCCGCAGCTTACCGCGCAATTGATCGGCAGGCAGTTGTGGATTCCACGCAAGCCGGTCTCCGTGCCGAACCGCCCGCTCAACTGGCCGCGTCTGGAACTCGAAGGCCGCATTGGCACGCGGATCGTTTCGGAAAGCCTCACCGTGCGCGACGATCCATCGGCCACTAGCTTCCAGGGCAAGCCGCTACTGGGCACGTCTCTCATTGACCTTGAGGCGGTGAAACCGGAGCCGCTCACCGTCATCCGGGATGGCCGTCTTGAGGCGATGTTCCGCACCAGGACACCCAGTGCGCCGGGCGAGGTATCGAATGGCCGTGCCCGCCTCCATGGCCTTTTCGGAGCCGCTCGCGGCGCGGCCAGCAACCTCTTCATCGAAGCGCGCGAATCGGTGCCCGAGGCGCAATTGCGCGCTAGGCTTCTAGAGCAGGTGAAGGCGGCCAATAAGCCTTACGGTATCATCGTGCGTAAACTCGATTTTCCTTCCGGCGGAGACCAGAACGCGCTGCGTGTCATCTTCAGCGGCAATGCCACCAATACCGGAAAGGTGCCCGTGAGCCTGCCCCTGATGGTGTACCGCATCTATCCGGATGGCCGCGAAGAACTCGTCCGGGATGTCAATTTCCGTGAGTTAGAGATTCGCGCGCTTCGCGACATTGTGGCCGGCGATACGCCGCATGTCTTCCATTTCCTGGAAAATGGCGCGACGTTCGCACCCATCGGCGTGGGAACCTACGTGGCGGAAACGTCGGTCATCTGCCCCTCGCTTCTCCTGGAAGAAGTGGAGTTGGAGCCCATTCGCGTCGAGACAAGGACGGAACCGCTCGTGGCTCCTCCGCCCCTTCCGGCCGTCAAATAGATTTTCGGGAGCGCCTTCGAAGACTGCAATGCGTCTGCTGAGCCGTTACGTTCTGATGGAGTGCATCCGTGGCACTGTGCTCGGAATCACCCTCTTCACATTTGTGCTTTTCTTGCAGCGAATCGGCAAGCTGTTTGAGCCGATGGTGCGCGGCTCCGCTTCGCTCTCCGATGTCGTCTGGCTCTTTCTGCTGGTTCTGCCGCCCGCGCTGACGTTTACGATTCCGCTGGGCGTTCTCGTGGGCGTGCTGATCGGGCTCAGCCGCATGGCGTCCGACGGAGAAATCACGGCAATTCGCGCCAATGGCGTCTCGGCCCGGATGCTGCTGCGGCCAGTGCTCGTGTTCGCCGGGTTCACCACCCTTTTCACCGCCTTCGGCACCACGGTGCTGACGCCGGCGGCAATCAAGGAGACTTACCGCGTCCTAAACCGGCTCATCGCGGATCAACTCACCGCCGAGATTCAGCCCCGCATTTTCGAGGAACAATTCCCCGGCATGGTGCTCTACGTGGGCGACGTGATTCCAGGCCACACCGTTCGCTGGCGGAATGTGTTTATCGCGGATACGCGCCCCGCGGAGGAGCGCGACGCCGCAAATCCAAACAGCAAGAGCAACGGCCCGCTCATCACGGTCGCGCGGGAGACCATCGCTACGCCGGATGTGAAGAACAACCGCATCCAACTGTCTCTTTTCGACGGCTCCACCCACGAGGCGGGAGAAACCGATAACGAGTATTTCAACTCGTCGTTCCCCCGCAGCGAGCAGATGCTCATTGCACAGGCCCCGCAGGAGTTGCGCGCCAAGGCATACGCCGAAATGGATATGGGTCCGCTCTATCGCGAACTCCCCAATAGCGTGGAAGCGCAAATCGAGTGGCATCAGCGGCTCGCCCTGCCGTTTGCCTGCTTGCTCCTTTGCCTCATCGGCATGCCGTTGGGCGTGAGTACCCGGCGCGGCGGCAAGTCGGCCGCCGTGGTGCTCACCGTGGCGCTTGCGTTTCTTTATTACGTTGGTCTCGTTACCGCGGTCGGCCTCGCCCGGGGGCAAACCATGCCCGCGTGGCTGGCCATGTGGCTCCCGAACATCATCTTCGGCGTCACCGGCATCATCCTCATACTCCGCCTCGAACGCCCCGGTGATTCCGATTGGATGACGGGCCTACAGTTCCGCTGGAAATCGCTCCTAGCCCGGATTCCCCGGCGCAACCGCTCCGCGAAGCCGTTCTCACTGCCGCAGATTCACTTTCTGCCGCAGTTGATCGATACCGCCATCCTGAATAGCTTCCTGTTCTACTTCGTGGTTTTCCTTGCCAGTTTCGTGCTGCTCACTCACGTTTATACGTTCTTTGAATTGCTCAGCAGCATGATCAAGAATGGCATCCCGATGTCGCGGATGTTCACCTATCTCTTCTTCCTCACGCCGCGCCTGATTTACGATGCCACGCCGATGAGCGTGCTGGTGGCCGTGCTCGTCACTTTCGGAGTCATGACGAAACACAACGAAGTGACCGCCTACCGTGCCTGCGGAGTTAGCGTCATACGCCTCGCGCTGCCGGTGATGCTCGCGAGTCTGTTGCTCAGCGTTTCCCTTTTCGCATTCGATTATTATTACGTGCCGGAAGCTAACCGCATCCAGGATGGCATTCGCCTGGAGATCAAGGGAAGGCCCGCGCAGACTTACCTGAACCCGGGCAAGCAGTGGATTTACGGCGAAGGCAATCGCATCTACTACTACAAGTATTTTGATCCGGATAAGGCCCAGATGATCGATGTCTCGGTTTTCGAATTTGCAATGAATCCCTTCCGCATCCGGCGCCACATGCGCGCCGAATACGCGCAATGGGAACCCGGCCTGGGGGCCTGGGTGTTTCACAAGGGTTGGATCCGCGATATTGACGGTGTCAAGGAGAAGAACTTCTGGCGATTTGATTTCGCGCCCATCCGCGAACTCAACGAGCCCCCCGGCTACTTCCTCAAAGAAGTAAAGCAGGACAAGCAGATGAACTTCGTTGAACTGGAGCGCTACATTGAAGACCTGCGGCAGAGCGGCTTCGATACCGTGCGGCTCCGCATCCAGCTCCACAAGAAATTCTCCGTGCCGTTGTTCGCCTTCATCATGTCGCTGATCTCGATTCCCTTCGCTTTCCTCGCGGGCAACCGGGGCGCCATGGCGGGTGTGGGCTTCAGCTTTGGGATCGCGATTGCGTACTGGGTAGCCAATTCCCTCTTCGAACAGGTCGGCAACCTGAATCATCTTCCCGCGGTTGCCGCCGCTTGGGCGCCGGACGGATTATTCCTTCTCGCCGGCGCGTACCTGATCACTCGCATGCGGAGCTGAGCCGAACGGGTTCCCCCGGTTCCCGGCCGGCGGGTTCGGGTCTGACGATTAGTGCAGATTCCGCTCCTTCAGGTACTTCAGAAGCCCTTCCGGATGATCGGTAATGATCGCATCGACGCCCGCATCAATGAGCGTTTGCCACTCCTCGGGCTGGTTCGCCGTCCAGGGAACCACCGTCAACCCGGCAGCGTGCGCTTCCCGGACGTTTTCCGGCGTCACAAGCCGCAACTGGGGAGAGAGCACGTCCACCCCGCCGGCCTCCTTGGCTATGGCCAGAAATCCGTCCCCTTTCGCGCTGAACAGGGCCGCCCGTGAAAGCTGCGGCGCTATCCGGCCGAGAGCGCGAAGCATGCCGAAATCGAAGCTCTGCACCACCACCCGCTTTTCGAGCTTGAACTTGCGGATCTCAGCAAGCACCAACCGGGCGAACTCGTCCGCCGGTGGCGTCAGATCGGGCTTTGCCGGGTTGCTCTTCATCTCGACATTGAATCGGAAGCCGCCGAGCGGAGCCAGTTCGCGAAAAACCTCTTCGAGCGTGGGCATCCGCGTTCCGGGGATCGCCTGCTGCTCGGGAAAGTCCGGGTTCTTCATCCAGCCGCAATCGAACTGTTTGATCTCGGACAGCGTCAACTGCCGGATCGCGCGCGGTAATCCCTCCGGGCCCTTGCAGATCGCCGGCTTGATTTCAAGATCGTGCGAAACCACGAGCACGTTGTCTTTAGTGACGCCGACGTCGAGTTCCAGCACGTCCGCACCCACTTTGATAGCGTGACGGAAGGCCGGAATCGTATTCTCCGGCATCGCCCAACGCGCCCCGCGGTGCCCCTCCACCAGGATTCTCTTCGGAGCGCGCGCCGTCTGAGCGCCAAGAGAGATCGCAATCAGCAACAAGAACGGAATCCATCGCATACCGCCAGCGTAACCCGATTGAGCCTGCGCCGGGGAGAAAAGCCAGCGTCACCCTGCCGGGAACCCCTCACCGGCAACGTCTTCCGCCCCTCCTTGGGCGGAAAAGTACCGAATTTGGCTTGAGGCCCCCGGATCGGGTAAACTAGGAGATTGTGGCCTGCGGCGCATTCGTGCCCCCGTGCCCGGCAATCGGCCAGCGAAGGGATTTCGCGGGCAAACTTCCTTGAGGATCGGATTATGGCAAAAGTTTGTGCAATCACCGGCAGAAAGCCGATGTCCGGGAATAATGTTTCCCACGCCAACAACAAGACGAAGCGGAAGTGGAATCCGAACCTTCACTGGAAGCGCTTCTGGGTGCCCAGCGAGAACCGCTTTGTGCGTCTGCGGGTCTCCGCGGCGGCGATGCGGGATATCGACAAGAACGGCATTGAGAGCGTTCTTCGCAAAGCCGGCCTGCTGAAGTAGTCACCAGTTCGAAACGCCGGTTCGCCCGCGGGCGAACCGGCAATGGAATCGGGGTTCCGGGTCCGCCACCTTCTTCCTTCGTGGGCCCGGAGCCCCGATTCTCGTTTCCGCGGCCCGTCTCAACGCGAGGCCGCGATCTCTCGTGCTACCCGTTCATTCGCGGTCATCACTCGCAGCAAATTTTCCCCGTAGATCTTTTGGATATCCGTCTGCGAATACCCGCGCTCCAGCAGGGCCCGCGTCAGGTTTGGCCACATGGAGACATCGGAAAGGCCCTCCGGCACGCAATCCACCCCGTCGAAATCGCTTCCTATGCCGACGGCATCCACGCCGGCAAGTTTGACGACATGGTCGATATGAGCCACCACGTCTTCGAGCGTTGCGGGTACGGGCGGGAATTCCCGTTGGATCTCGCGAATCGCCGATTGCCGCGCCTTCTTCAGCCCGTCGGGATCGTTCTTGTACTTCCCTTCGAGCGTGCGCAGCGCCTGCGCAATCCTGGGCCGCGCCGCCGCTGAGGCGTCCGCGGATTTCTGCGAAAGAAACTGGCAGGCGAAATTGATCTGGATGACGCCGCCCTTCCTGGCGAGCGCCTGAATCATTTCATCGGTCATGTTGCGGGGCACGTTGGCCAGAGCGCGCGCGGAGGAATGCGACGCGAACGGGGGCGCCTTGCTGACGCGGATTACGTCCCAGAATGTGGCGTCGGAGACGTGCGATATATCCACCATCATGCCGAGCCGGTTCATTTCCGCCACCACCTTCTCCCCGAAGGGCGTCAAACCGTCGTGAGGCTTGTTGGCATCCCCGGATGAATCCGCCCAGTTGTTCGAATTCGAATGCGTCAGGGTCATGTAGCGGACGCCTTCGCTGTAAAACCGGCGCAGCAGTCGCAGGCTATCCTCGATAGCATGGCCGCCTTCGATGCCCATGAGAGCGGCGATCTTCCCCTGCCGGTGCGCATCGCGGATCTCCTGCGCGGTGGTGGCAAACAGAAGATCGTTGGGGTATCGCTCCACGATGTCGTGCTTCACGGTGTCGATCATCTCGAGCGCGCGATGCGCGGAGCGGTTGCCCTTCGCATAGGAAGCGGCCACGTAGACGGCGAAGAACTGCGCGCCCATTCCGCCCTGTTTCATCCGCGGAAGATCGCTGTGATGCCGCGGATCGGCTTTCCCGAAATCGCTCCCGCCCACGGTGTAGCTCGTCACATCGTTGTGCGTATCGATCAGGATCGCCGATCGGTGTACCCGCTCCACCTCGGAGTCGGAGACCGTGCGGCGCGCAGCCAGTCCCCCTTGCGCAAGCAGTGCGGCGGTGCAAACTGTCATATATAGGACAACAGAAAGTGCGCGCATCGAATCCCTCACGGCTTTGTGGAAGTATTCCAATTGTAACGGGCGGTTGAGGGCTGGTGCTGCCCGGTTCCGCGGAAGAAGGGAATAGAAGAATGCGTGTGTTGGAAACGGAAAGATGAGTCGCGTGCGAATGGACAAGTGGCTCTGGGCGGCACGGTTTTTCAAGACGCGAGCGCTGGCCGCGCGAGCCTGCGATCTCGGACGGGTGCTCGCGAACGGGATCGTCGCGAAACCGGCCCGGGAGGTCCGCGCCGGCGATCAACTCCGGGTAGAGACTCCGGCAGGTCCGTTTGAGGTCGAGGTCTTGGTCCTGAGCGAAGTCCGGGGTCCGTCCGCCATCGCGCAAACCCTCTACCGCGAAACGGAAGCCGGGCGCGCCCTGCGGGCTAAACTGGCTGAAGAAAGAGAATCGCGCCCCCACTTCGATTTTGGCGGAGAAGGGCGTCCTTCGAAGCGGGATCGCCGGGATCTCGACCGGCTTCGCGGCCGTATCTGAGCAAGGCGCAAAGTCCGCCCCGGCGTTAGTCCGCCCAGTCCGGCCGCTTCAGAACGTCCCGTGGGCGAGGGCCGTCGGGAGGCCCAATAATGCCTTCCCGCTGCATCTGGTCGAGAATGCGAGCCGCTCTGCCGTAGCCCAGCCGCAGGCGCCGCTGCAGAATCGACGTGGAAGCCTTGCCCATTTCGAGCACTACATTCACCGCATCGCGGTACATCGCATCCTGCTCACCCTCTTCGGCTAGCTCCTCCTGCTCGGCGTCGGGTGCAATCAGGAAGGAGGCGTCGTATTCCGGCGTAGCCTGATTCTTCCAGAACGCCACCAGACTGTTGATCTCTTGTTCTTCGACGAAAGCGCCGTGCATGCGCACCAGGCGCGACGATCCTGGAGGCAGAAAAAGCATGTCGCCCTTGCCCAGAAGATGCTCTGCGCCCATCACGTCGAGAATCGTCCGGCTATCGACGCGCGTCGCCACGCGGAAGCTCATCCGCGCGGGAAAGTTCGCCTTGATCAAACCGGTAATCACATCGACGCTCGGGCGCTGCGTCGCCACCACAAGATGGATGCCCACCGCCCGCGCCATTTGGGCCAGCCGCGTGATGGAGGCTTCCACGTTCCGGCCTTCAAGCATCATCAAGTCCGCCAGTTCGTCGATAATCAACAGGACGTAGGGCAGCGATGCGGGGATCTCTTCCTCTTCCTCGAAGAGATTGATCGCGTGTGAAGACTCCTCCCGCAGTTTTTCCATCTTCTTGTTGAATTGCTCGATATTGCGCACCCCGTAAGAGGCAAGCAGCCGCAGCCGCCGTTCCATCTCGATCACGGCATTGCCCAGGGCGACGCTGGCTTTTTTCGGGTCCGTGATCACCGGCGTCAGCAGGTGCGGAATCCCCTCGTAGATCCCCAGCTCCACCTGCTTGGGATCAACCATGATCAGCCGTACCTGATCAGGGGTTGATTTGTACAGAATCGAAACGATCAGCGCGTTCAACATCACGGACTTGCCCGCGCCCGTCGAACCGGCGATCAACAGGTGCGGCATCTGCTCCATGCTCGCCACCTTGATCCGCCCGCGAATGTCCTTGCCGAGGCAGAAAGTCAGGCGGGAAGCGGAACTCCGAAACTCGTCGGATTCAAGAATCTGCCGCAAGACGATGGTGTCGCGGCGCGTATTCGGCACTTCGATGCCCACGGTCGGCTTGCCCGGAATTCGCTCAATCATCACGGATTCCGCCTGCAAGCCCAGGCAGAGATCCTCCGTGAGGTTGGTCATCTTGCTGTACTTGATGCCCGCTTCCGGCTTGAACTCGAACGTCGTCACCACCGGGCCGGGGTTGATCTGCACTACGTTGCCCAAAACGTTGAACTCTTCAAATTTGCTCTTGATGCGGACGGCGGTGTCCTTGAGTTCCTGTTCATCGAGAGCGCTGCGCGGAGCCGGTTCGCGCAGCAGTTCCGTCGAAGGCGCACGCCACGTGATCTTGCGAACCGGCGTCTCCACGGCGGATTGTACGATGCTGGGCTGGCTTGGGGGCAACTCCCAAGCAGCCCGTGGAACGGATTGCTCCTCTACCTCTTCCAGAAGCTCGATCGGGATTTCCTCGTCTTCCGGGGCTGCGTCGGCGCCGGTGTTGCCAGGCGCGCGGCTCCCGGTGGGGCCAAGTGCGGGCGCCGCCGTTTCCCAGGGTGGCGTCTCCTCAATACCGGCGGAGCCTCGCGCCGACGTCCCGGCCGCATGAGAATTCTCCCGCATGGCGTCCAGGTCGGCCCGCAAGCCGGGAGCGTCCGCATAACCCACTTCTTCCGGCACAATCGGGATCTCCCGCAGTTGGTCAAACGGATGTCCCGCCGCCTGGCTCGCCCTGCTTTCGATGTCCATCTCCGCGGCCGGTTTGGCGCGAGCCAGCCTTCGCTCTTCCCGAGCGGCCGCTTTCTGAAGTCGCGCTTCCTCCTGCCGGATGCGCCGGGCATCGGACGCTTCCGCCCGCAGACGCCGCCGCTCGGCCAGCCAGCCGTAAAATCCCTTCGGTTGACCGGATTCCTGCGCCTGCGTAATTCGCGCATCCAGCCAATCTGCCGCGCCCATGATGGAAAACCGGGAGCATAGGAACAAGCCCATCACGAGCATCGTGGCCACAACCAGTAAAGTCCCGATCGGGTTGAGGTAAAACGTCAGCGCATCTCGAACCAGCAGGCCCAGAACCCCTCCGGCGTGAATCGCTCCCTGGAACCACTCCCAACGGCTGAGGAAGGATAACCCCGTGCAGAGCGCCACAAGAATCAGCATCGTTCCCACTAACCGCGCGGGGATGGAGCCGATCTCACGCGAACGAATCCAGCGCAGGCTCAGCAGAAGTAGAAAGAGTGGCAGTGTAAATGCCGCCAGGCCGAAGCTCTGGAGCGCAAAGTCGGCGAGATGAGAGCCGAATAGGCCAATCCAATTGTGCGGATCGCTGCGGGGTGCGGCGGAGTTCCAGGAAGGGTCCTGCACATTGTAGGAAAACAGGCTCAACCACACCAGCACGCTGAAGGCGAAGAGAAGAAAGCCCGCCCCTTCCGAAATTCGCGAGCGTCGCGCTGGTGCCGGTGATCTCATCCCGCTAACGGCCGTAGCACGGCCAGAAATATGACTATTATGCCAAAAATGATGCGGTATAGAACAAAAAAGCGAAGGGTGTTTTGGCGAAGGAAGCGCAGGAAGAAGCCGATCACCAGGATGCCGGTGATCGCGCTTACGCTGATTCCGATCGCAAAGAGCGTCCACATCCCCGGTTCCACGCCGCCCGATTCCACCATATCCTTGAGTGCGACGACGGCCGCGCCACCGATCGCCGGCGTGGAGAGCAGAAACGAAAACCGGGCCGCCGCCGCGCGATCGAGATTCCTCCACAGCGCCGCCGCGATCGTGATGCCGCTCCGCGAAGTCCCTGGGATGACGGCGAGCGCCTGAGCGAAGCCCACCGCGAGGATATCGGCTACGCTCATCGTGCCCAATTGCTTATTTCGTTTCCCGCGCGTGTCGGCATAGCCGATCAATACGCCCACCAGAATGAGCATAGTGCCAATCACATACGGACTTCGCAGAGATGTTTCCACCATATCCTTCAGAAAAACGCCCGCTACACCCACCGGAACCGTCGCTGCGGCGAGCCACCAGAGCAAACGCGGGTTCTCCTTCACATACTCCGGAGCGCCCTCGGTGCGAATCCCAAAGCCCCACAAAATCAAGTGCCACCAGTCCTTGGCGAAGTAAATCAGAACGGCTAGCAGGGTGCCTGCATGAAGGGCGATATCGAAGGTGAGGCCTTGGTCCGGCCAGCCGAAAAGCCAGGGGAAAAGCGCCAGGTGGGCGGAACTGCTGATGGGGAGAAACTCAGTGAGGCCTTGCAATATCGCAAGAATTACGGCTTGGTACAGTGACATAGGGAAGGGTGTTCGGAAAGTTCCGGCACAAGGAGTTATCGTAGCGCATGCGTCAAACCAAGATCGTCGCCACACTCGGCCCCGCTTCGGATAGTCCGGAAATTATCGAAGAGATGATTTCCGCCGGCGTGAACATCTTCCGGTTCAATGCGTCCCACGGCACGCACGAAGGGCACCAGCGCCGCCTGGCCATGGTGCGGCAGGTAGCCGCGGACATTGGCCGCAACATTGCCTGTCTGCTCGACCTTCAGGGCCCGAAGATCCGGCTTGGAAAATTCGCTAACCAGAGCGAAACGCTCGCCGCGGGCGATGAGTTCACGATTTCCGTGGAAGAGGTTCTGGGAGACCGCCGGCGCGCCTCTACCAATTTCACGAACTTGGTTGACGATGTGGGGCCGGGAGAGCGGATTCTGTTGAACGACGGCATCGTGGAGCTTCGAGTGATCGACGTCGTGGGCCCGAACGTGCGCTGCCAGGTCATCCGGGGCGGCGCCATCGGCGATAACAAGGGCATCAATTTACCCAACATCGCGGTCAGCGCCCCCTCTCTCACGGAGAAAGACCTGAACGATCTCAACTTCGCCGTGGATCGCGGGTTTGACTTCGTGGCGCTCTCCTTCGTGCGAACCGCCGACGATGTGCGGGAACTGCGCGAGGAGATCCGCAAGCGCGATTCACGCATCCCCATCATTTCAAAGATTGAAAAGCCCCAGGCGTGGGACAACCTGGAGGGAATCCTCACCGAAACCGACGGCGTCATGGTGGCGCGCGGGGACCTCGGTGTGGAGATGGACCTGGCGCGTGTCCCGCACATTCAGAAGTCGATCATTGAGCGTGCGCGCTGGCACAATCGGTTCGTGATCACGGCGACGCAAATGCTGGAATCCATGGTGGAATCCGCCACCCCGACGCGCGCCGAAGTGAGCGATGTGGCCAACGCCATCTTCGACGGTTCGGACGCCGTCATGCTGTCGGCGGAGACGTCCGTGGGCAAGTTCCCCATCGATGCCGTGCGGATCATGGCGAAAATCGCCCTCGAGGTGGAAGGCTCTTCGCGCTTCGACTTGCTCCGGGAGCCCCCCCATCGCCCGAACCCGAGCTACGCGGAAATCATCGCCGACATGGCCTTCCACGCCGGGCGCGCCGCTCGCACGAAGGCGATCGTCGTGTTTACCACGAGCGGATACACGGCGCGGCTCGTGGCCCGCTACCGCCCCAGCGAACCGATCTACGCCTTTTCTCACATTGAAGAAACGGCGCGCCGCCTGGCCCCGGTGTTCGGAGTCCATCCGGTACTGGTCGAGCGCGCCGGCACGACCGACGAAATGCTGCCTTTGATGGAACGGACGCTTGTGGATCGCGCTCTGGTCCAGAAGGGAGACGGCGTGGTTTTTGTCGCTGCTCACCCCATCCGGCGGCCCGGCAGCACGAACTTTCTCAAGCTCCATCGGATCGGCGACGGGGAATAGCCATGCTTCCGGCGCTCGAGAACCGCGGCTACAGCACGGAGTGGACCGTCGCCGGATTCCCAACAGTACTTTTTTCGACCCTCATGCGCCAATTAGCCGTGAATTCCGCTATATTGTGATGTCATGCACTAAAGTTGAGAAGGCGTGCGATCGCCGCCTTTTGCCTTGGACCGGAGCACATGCCGTCGTTTGAAGCTTGGGGAAATACTGACCCGGGGAACGTCCGAAAGAACAACGAGGACGCATGGTTAATTGACCCCGCCCTCTCGCTCGCCGTCGTCGCTGACGGAATGGGTGGAGCTGCCTGTGGGGAAGTCGCCTCCGCCATCACGGCAGAGACGATTTCCGAATACTTGCGGGATAACGATGACGGGGAGAAGGACGCGCCCACGCTGATCGCCGAAGCTATCGGCCTTGCCAACCGTCGCGTGCTCGACAAGGCGCGCGTCAGTACCGATTGCAAGGGCATGGGCTCAACCGTCGTTCTCGCGCTGCTGAAGAATCCCCTGATCTATATTTCGAACGTTGGGGATAGCCGCGCTTATCTCCTCCGCTCCGGCGTGCTTACGCAACTTTCCTACGATCAGACGCTCCTCAACGAACTCTGCGCCACCACGCCCATGACCCCGGAGGAAATTGAGCGCTTCCCGCATAAGCATGTCCTCACCATGGCCGTTGGCACGACAGAGCGCATCAAGATCCAGAACTACGAGGGCGAGGTGGAGGTTGGGGACCAGATCCTCCTCTGTTCGGATGGCCTCACTGGGCCTGTCCCGGATTCGGATATGAGGTCGATCCTCGAGGAATCCATCACCATCGAACAGAAGGTAGATAAGCTCATCGCCCTGGCAAAGGAGCGGGGCGGCCCCGATAACGTGACCGCCGTAATTCTGCATTGCCTGCCGTAATTGCAACGGCATAGTTGAAGTTGAGAGTATTATTGTTTTGTGAACCGTGGAGGATGGTAGCCGACCATCCATGCGCGGAAACTCTCAGTCCCATTCAACTGGACGGATTTCAGCAATCAGAATGGTTTCCTCCGTAGTGTATTAGAGGAATCAATTGTGAATCCCATCGCCGTGCCGGATCTGATTCTTGACGTGGGCATGAATGACGGCTCTGATACCGCCTACTATCTTGGGAAGGGGTATCGAGTGCTGGCGATCGATGCGGATCCTGCTCTTTGCGAAAAAGCCAGAAACCGGTTTGCGCTTGAGATTGAAATGGGAAAGTTGACGATTCTCAACGTAGGAGTAGCTTCGGAAGAGTCATCCTTGACCTTTCATAAGAACCTTCGCAATGCGGCGCACTCAACGTTTGAATTGACTCGAGTGTTGCCTGAGGAAGAATGGGAAGCTTTGGAAATCCGTTGCCGTCCGCTCTCCTCCATTATCCATGAAGCAGGAATCCCTTACTACTTGAAGGTCGATATCGAAGGTTACGATGATATTGCGATATCCACGCTTACTCCGGATATTTCACCTCCTTTCATAAGTGTAGAGCTTGGCAATGAAGTCGTAACCTTGAATGAACTGAATAGGTTAGGGTATAACAGATTCAAGCTTATAAATCAAGTATTTCATACAACAAGTGCGGAAATCCAAACCGGCGAATTTGGTTGGCGGATACTTCGGCGAACGGGACGAGCATTTCCAGCCTTTCGGACATTCATGCGCTCATTGCCGTACCGTTGCCGTCCCAGGACAGAGTGGGACCGTCCGTACCTCCCAGTTGGAAGCGAAGGCCGGCCGTGTGGGCCGTCCGGACCTTTTGGGGACGAAACCCACGGTGTGTGGCGGGACTTTCAGTCAACGAAGCGCGCTTTCGAAGCCGCGACAGCCCGAAGTTCATACATATGGTGGGACGTCCATGCCCGCAAATAGCACGACACATCCTTCTCGAAATCTCGTGGCTGACTTCAGGGATTCGGTCCGGCTAAGCCCTACAGCCGCACTACGTTTTTCCCTGGGAATGCTTTCAGGGCATTCCGCGTGTCCACCACCAGTCTTGCCGCCCGGCTGACGTTCGCGTAGTCGACATTCCGGTGGTCCGTCACGATCACCACACAGTCGGCGCTCCCCAGAGCCCCCTCTTCTTCCATTCGCTCGATCTCGATCCCCTCGTGGTTCACCGTCCGCGTGATGTAGGGGTCGCTGAAGGTCACCTTGGCCCCCTTCTGCTGCAAAAGGTGTGCGATATCAAGCGCCGGGGATTCGCGCAAGTCGTCGATGTCCCGCTTATAGGCGATCCCAAGCAGGTGTACATGGCTGCCCTTGACGGCCTTGGCATGCTCATTCAGCGCGTTGCTGATCTTGTCCACGACAAACTGCGGCATCTGGCCGTTGATGTATCCCGCCAGTTCGATAAACCGCGCCTCGATCCCCGCCTGTTTCGTCTTCCACGAAAGATAGAAGGGATCAATCGGGATGCAGTGTCCGCCCAGGCCCGGGCCGGGATAGAACGGCATGAAACCGAATGGCTTTGTCGCGGCTGCTTCGATCACTTCCCAGACATTGATGCCCATGCGGTCGCACATCATGGCAAGCTCGTTCACCAGGCCGATGTTGATCATCCGGAACGTGTTTTCAAGCAGCTTCACCATCTCGGCGACACTGGTCGATGCCACCGGCACCACCGTGTCGAGTGCCTGCCGGTAGAAAAGCGCCCCCGCTTCGGTGCAAGCCGCCGTGGTGCCGCCCACCACCTTGGGGATATTCTTGGTCTGGTAATTCGGATTCCCAGGGTCCACCCGCTCCGGCGAAAAGCAAAGGAAAAAGTCATCCCCCACTTTCAGGCCGCTCTTTTCGAGCGTCGGCAGAAGCAACTCCTCGGTGGTTCCAGGGTATGTGGTGGATTCGAGAATTACCAGTGTGCCGGCCTTCAGATACTTGGCCAGCTCTTCCGTGCAGGCTACGATGTAGCTCATGTCCGGATCTTTCGTCTTGCGCAGAGGGGTTGGCACGCAGATATTCACGGTGTCCAGATGGGCGATTTCGGAGAAATCGGTTGTCCCCCGCAAGAGGCCCGCTTCCACCAGCGGCTTCAACTCAGCGGAATCGATATCCAGTACATAGGATTCTCCGCGATTCAGTTGCTCGACTTTGCCGGCGGAGACGTCAATCCCCGTGACTTGAAAGCCCGCCTTGGCGAACTCGACGGCCAGCGGAAGCCCCACGTAACCCAGCCCAAGCACGCCTACGCGTGCGCTCCGGTCCCCGATCTTCGCCTTTAGCTGTTCCAGATGATGCATCACTCCGATTCTCCTTCGCTCCAATAGAAGACTCCCTCGCCAACCAGGTGGGCCCACCCGTCGAGCAGTAATCCCTCGCCTTCGTCGTGAAACACGAGTTCACCCGCTTCCGTTTCCACCGTGACCGGCAGATCCACGAGGTCCGCGGCCAGCGCTGCCGCCACCACGCCGGTGGCGCCGGTGCCGGAGCTGAGGGTTGCCCCGGCCCCCCGTTCGAAGAACCGGGCTTCCACCCGATGCCGGTCCAACGCGTGGTAGAACGAGATGTTGCTGCGGTGCGGAAAGGCGCCGTGGGCTTCGAGTTGCGCGCCACGCTCCTTCCAGGGATATGCGAAACCATCCACCCGCACCGCGAATTGAGGATTGCCCACGTCGATCCGTCGCCCTCTTACCCGGATTGGCGTGGCAGCCGGGATCGCCAGTTCCTCCTCGGGAAACACCTCCGGTTTCCCCATGGTCATGGAGAATTTATAGCCCCGGCCGCTCACCTCGCGGAGTGCCAAGGTACGAATCCCCGCGCCCGTCCTGATCCTCAACTCCCGAAGTTCCGGCCATTGGGAAGCCAGCCACGCCGCGGCGCAACGCGTTCCGTTGCCGGAAAGCTCCGCCTCGCTTCCGTCGGAATTGAAGAGATGAACGGACGCATCCCAAGCGCCGCCCGCTTCGCCCGGTTCCACCAGATACCACCCGTCAGCCCCAATCCCGTAATTCCGGTCACAGATCGCCCTGGCAAGCCGGGCGCGCCCGCTCCGCGGCACGTTCGCTTCCCAACTTAGCAGGAAATCGTTCCCCGCTCCCGAAGCCTTAATGAAGGGTATCGACATCGCTCTCCTCGTCCGGGTTCTCCTCGTCCAGGGCGGATTCGTCGTAGCTGTCCGCTCCCGCCTTTCCCCAGCCCGGTAATGCAAGTCCCGCGAGAGGGGCAGGCAAATGTAGCGGTCGAGAAAGATCGTTCGCCGCGAAATCGCTCTGCCGCCGCCAGATTTCGACCGGCGCGGCATTTCCCACTTGGAACCGCCGCACTACCGCGATGGGGAATCCGGCTCGCTTCGCCCGCACCATTGCATGGGCGACGACATCGCCAGCTTGGCACAAAGCCCACTCTTCATGAAAGAAAAACCGCGGTTTTTTAGTTGCGCCGAGGAACCCGGGATGGTTCCCCTCGTGTAAACTTTCTCTTAAAGGAATCCCGGCGCCCTCAAGGACGCCCGTCAGGTCTCCGAAGCTGAGCAGAATTCCATCGCCGGAATCGTACATCCGTTTCATGTAGTCCGCAGCCTCTGGGAGCCATTGCCGTCGTGCGGCGCTGTTGACGCAGCCTTCCTTCCAGCAGATCCAATGATCTGGTCCGCGGGCAAGCATCCAGGGCAGCGAGACCCCCATCAGTATCGCAACCGACACCCAAGCGCGCCACGAGGGGCGCAGCAGCGCTACAACGGCAGAGACGCCCAGCCCTAGCATGGGCAGGAGCGCCAAGCCGTAACGCGTGTTGTAGTGCGCATGCGGCCAGAGTTCGGGGATAAAGATCGGCGTGCCGCCATTGTGCATGCTCGCCAAGTAGAAGGCGGCGGGCAACAGCAGCAGCGCCGTCGCCCATCGCGGTCCCCGGATCAGAGTGAGAAGAGATCCGAACAGCCCTAGCACCAGCAACGGCCAGCCTGCCACCAGTTGCACCGTGGAGAAGTAATACCGGCCCGTTTCAAGCCAGTTCCCATCGGCGGGATAACGGCTCATGCCCGCCGCCAACTGCCGCTGATAGATCGCCTTGGCGGAATACGGTCCGCGATAGAACTCGAGTGCGTCCCCCCAGAACCACCAGTTATGTCCCAGCCACCACAGAGGACCCGCCCCCGCCACGACGCAGAAAAGCACCGCATGGGACCACCGCCGCGCGCCGCCCTTCCACAGGAGAAACAATGCCACGAACGGCAGAAGGAACCAGCCGTCATAGCGCGTCATGGCTCCAGCCAGTGCGAAACCCGCCGTGAAGAGACTCCACCCTGCGCCGGGCTGCTCAGCGTACCGGACGCAGCCATAGAAAACGCCTCCGATTGCCGCAAGGAAGATCGCTTCGGTCATCGGAGTTGCCTGTAAGTAAAGCAGGTTCGGGTTCAGCGCCATCGCGCCCACGCCCGCGAGGCCCGCCCATTGGTTCTTGAAAACGCGGCTTAGCGCCAGAAAGAACAACAGCGTCCCCAGCCAGAAGCACGCGCTCGCCGGGATCGCCCCCGCTAGCCCGTTCTCCCAAAGCGCGTCCCGGCCCGCCAGCGGCATCATCAACAGGTGAGGCAGCGGCAGCCAGACGGTCCCGATCTGCAACACTCCGGGGGTTCGGCTGTCGAGCACCCGCCGCGCTATGTTCAAGTGCGCCTGTGCGTCGCCATAGAGCAGGGTGTACCCTTGCGCCTGCACCCACCACGTCGCCCCCGCAGCCAGCCCAGCCAGAGCGAGTGCGGCCAGAAGGCGGAAGCGCCAGGAGAAAGCCGGTTCCTGATTCGTGCGGGAAGCCATCAATGGGTCTCAATCGGGCGCAAGCCCACCGTGCGCGAGCGGAAGCGCCTCTATTATCCTGGGTTGTCCTCGTCTTAGAAGGACGTGAAGCGCTGGAACTCCTCGAAGCGAGCATCCACTTCCGCGCGAGTGAGGGTCTCAAATCGCTCCGGCCCGAAGCGTTCACAGCAAAAACTGCCCATCACGGAGCCGTAGATCACCGCCCGGCGCAATACTGCGGGGTCAATCGGGCCGCCGTCGAGCGCCTCTTGCCTGCTCGCGAGATATCCGAAAAAGCCACCCGCGAAGCAATCGCCCGCTCCTGTCGGATCGAACACTTCGTCAAGCAAATAGCCCGGCGCCACGAAATGCCCCTGGCCTTCGTGGAAGAGCAGTGCGCCATATTCACCGCGTTTGATGATCACCCATTTCGGGCCCAATTCATGGATTCGCCGCGCCGCCACCTTGAGGTTGGATTCCCCGGCGATCAGCCGCGCTTCGCTGTCGTTGATCAGCAGAAAGTCCCAGTGGCGGATCGTCGCGAACAACTCCTCGCGGTAATCGTTGATCCAGTAGTCCATCGTGTCGCCGCCCACCGTCCGCAACGCGGTCATTTGGCGTTGGACGTTTGCCTGCAGGGAGGGCTGGATATTCCCCAGCATTAGATATGGGGAATTGCGGTAACTCTCGGGCACCTTCGGATCAAACCCGGCGAACACGTTCAAATCGGTACGCAAGGTCTGGCGCGAGTTCATATCCTGGGAGTAAGCACCCTGCCAGAAAAAGCACTTTCCTGGCACCCGCTCCAGCCCGGCGAGATCCACCTCGCGGGATTTCAGAAACGCTTCATCCTTCGCGTCAAAATCGTCTCCCACCACGGCCACGATGCGCGGTTTAGTGAAAAAGCTTGCCGAAAGCGCGATATACGTGGCTGCTCCACCCAGAATCCGATCTACTTTCCCATGGGGAGTTTCAATGCCGTCGTAGGCAACCGAACCAACTACAAGAAGAGACATAAACTTCGATTGTAGCGTCGATCTCCGTCCGCCCCACGCACCCCGCCGCAAGGATTGTGCCGCCACCTCACTATCGGCGGAACCGCCGGGATGCCTACCATATACTGAACTCATGCTCGCCGTAGCCCAAGGCGCCGTCTTCCGTAGGGGACCCGTCGGTCCGGTGGACCGGCTGCGTGCCTTTGCGCACGTCATGCGTCTGGTCTTGAGCCGCGCCCACCTCCCTGGCATGGCGATCTTGCTCTCCTGCCTCTCCGGGTTCGCCCCGCTCCCCGCCGCGCAGGATGCGCCCGCGCAACCGGCGCGCGTGTCCGCCACCGCTGCGTTGCCGCGCCTCTTGAGCGCCTCCTCCGGCCCTTCCGGCAAAGCCGTGGGCGAACGTTTCGTTCTCGATGAGGAGCGCCATCGCTTCCTCATCCCCCAGGACAAGGCGCTCATCGTCTATATGGAATTTGAAGGTCCGCAGGGCGAACACAGGATTTCCGGCATCTGGAAGCGGCCCGATGGCGACACCGCCTTCGTCTCGTCCGATATCGTCATGGTTTCGGAAATCCCGCGCTTCAACGCCTACTGGACCTTCCGTCTGAATCCTGCCATGCCGCCGGGAATGTGGCGCCTCGAAGCACTCGTGGATGGCGTCCCGGTGGGCGGGTATCCCTTTGAGGTGGTGGCGCCGTCTGAAGCCTCAAGCACGGTCATGGAGGCCGGCGTTTCCGCCCGCATTCCTTCCCTTGAAGACCTCTATGAATTGCGAACCTCCCTTGTTTGGGTGCATCGCCTGGATGCCCAGGGCCGCCGATTGGGCGTCAGTTCCGGCTTCATTGTGATGGAGAATCTTATTGCCACCACATTCCAGGCGATTGACGCGGCGGACGCGATCGACGTGGAGTTCTCAAACGGCCGCCTCGAACCCGTATCCCATGTGGCCGCCTACAGCGCGGAGGACGATTGGGCTTTGCTCCAATCCCGCACCGATATCCTGGACGCCCTTCCCGCAATGACATCCGGCACGGTGGCGGTGGGAGAGCGCATGGTGGTCTTCAACGCCGAGCCGCCTGCGACGCGTGAGATTGGCGGCGTCGATATGACCGGGCGGCGTGGGCCTGCCCAACTGGAGCGCTGGGTGTTCAACCCTGGGTTGTCCCAGAGCGCCATGGGCGGTCCGTTGCTTGACCGGAGTGGCCATGCAGCCGGCTTGCTCTCGAGCTGCGGCGGTCCGGGCGCTCGCGGTGCTCCCGGCCGCGACGGCGGCAGCATCGGCATCCGTCTCTGCACGAACAACTCCGCCATTCCCTTCGCTGCGATTGCCACCCATTTCAACGATTCCCCCGTGCCTCTCGCGGCACTCCGCCAAAGCGGGGTCATCGCAAGCCCGGTCCGGGAGTACGCCCCATTCCTGAACGGAGGAACCCGGCGGCATCAGGATGCGGAACGCTCAAAGCGCCGTCGAGGCCAGCCTATCGTTGACGACCGAATGGAGTTCGCACAGGCGGATCGCGAGGTGGAGGTGTACTCCTGGTGGCGCTGGCCGGAGAACGCTCGAAATCCCGCGCCCATTGCCGCCTCAACCCAGGTTCTCGATATGGGGAATCGAGTCCGCGTCGCGGGCGGCCCGGTGCAGGTCAAGCTGTCGCGGAAAGCTCCCGTCGAGTCTGTGTTCGTATTCGCGATCGCGGGATTGGAGCCAGGAATCTATCGAATCGATTCCCTCGCGGACGGCAAGTGCGTATGGCGAACGTTCATCGAGGTCCAGCCCTGACCTGAGTCCTCCTTTTCCTTTCCGGAACCGCGCCGCCGCAACGGTAGAATGCAAGGGTAGAGGTGCTTTCGATGACGTCATTCACCCGGCGCGCAGCGCTTGGGGCTGCGGTTGCGTCCGCTTCCGCCGCCCTTTCCTCCGCGCAGAGCCCGCCCGCCACCGGCAAACAGCCGATCCGGCTAGGCGGCCCCGTCTTTCTCAAGAGCGAAGACCCCGTCGAGTTGGCGCGTGAACATAGGCGGCTGGGCTATAGCGCCGCCTATGTGCCGGAGGCCAAAGCCAGTGACGCCGCCCGCTGCAAGGCGATCGAGAATGCGTTCAAGGGTGAGGATGTGGTGCTGGCCGAAGTAGGCGCCTGGAAGAACATGCTGGCCGCCGATCCGGCCGAGCGCAAGCAGAATTTTGAATACGTCCTGGAGCGGATGGCTCTCGCGGAGGCGGTGGGCGCGCGCTGCTGCGTCACTATCGCGGGCAGCTACAACCCCAAGGTCTGGTATGGCCCGCATCCGGGCAATTTTTCGTACGAGTTCTTTGAAGAAACCGTCGAGAACTGCCGTAAGATCATCGATACCATCCAGCCCACGCGGAGCAAGTTCGCGATCGAAATGATGGGCTGGTGCGTTCCCAGCGGTTATGAGGAATACGAGCAACTCGTGCAAGCCGTGAACCGCCCGGCGTTCGGCGTTCATCTCGACATCTGCAATGGCGTCAACAGCCCGCAGCGCTACTACGGCAACGCTGCCTTCACGCGAGCCTGTTTCCGCGCGCTCGGCCAGTGGGTGGTCTCCTGCCATGCCAAGGATCTGAGCTGGCTGCCCGAAATGAACCTGCACTTTGTGGAAGTCGTTCCCGGCAGAGGAGATCTCGACTACGGGCCCTACCTCTCCGGCCTATCCCAACTCCCGCAGCAGCCCCCGCTCATGCTGGAGCATCTCAAGACGGCGGAAGAATACACAGAAGGGGCGGAGCACATCCGCAAAGTGGCTGGCGGTCTGGGGCTGTCGTTCGCGTGAATGCGCAGAAAATGGAAACCGGGAAGCCCCGCAAGACTTCCCGGAATGGTTCCGCATTGGAGCCCGGCGCGCGGCCTAGGCAACCAGTTGTTTCGTCATGGCCACCGTAACGCGGGCCTGTGCCCGATGCATTGCGCTGAGTGCCCGCAAGTAGTCGATGCGAGGGTCTCCGGACCCCAGACGCTCCGCGGCGCGGCGTTCGGCATCCTTCGCGCGCTCCAGGTTGATTTCCTCGGGGAGCAAGGCCGAATTCGCCAGAACCTTGACGGCGTCTTCCTGCAGTTGCAGGAAACCGCCCGTGATGGCGACGTGGTGGATTTCCCCCTCCACTTCATACTCAAGATCGCCGTTGCCCACTTCCGCAACCAGGGCGGCATGGCCTGGTAACAACGTGATGTAGCCATCCACCTCCGGCAGCGTCACTCGATCCACCAACTGGTCGAGAAGCTTGCGCTCCGGCGTGATCACCTGTAGATGCAGTTCCTGTTTCATGAGCTTCCCGCCCGGTCCAGGGCTGCCGCGCTAGATTGCAGCCATCTCCTTCGCTTTCTCGATCGCCTCTTCGATGCCCCCCACCATGTAGAACGCCTGTTCCGGCAAATCATCGTGCGTGCCGTCGACGATCTCGCGGAACCCGCGGATGGTGTCCGCGAGTTTGACGTACTTGCCGGGCCGCCCGGTGAAGACTTCCGCCACGTGGAAAGGCTGGGAGAGGAATCGCTGGATCTTGCGGGCGCGCGCCACGGTCTGCTTGTCTTCGTCCGAAAGCTCGTCAATACCGAGGATCGCGATGATGTCCTGCAAGTCCTTGTATCGCTGCAGGATCCCTTTTACCGCCTGCGCGGTCTCGTAGTGGTCCTCGCCCACGATGCGCGGGTCCAGAATGCGCGAGGTGGAAGCCAGCGGATCCACTGCGGGGTAAATACCCATCTCGGAAATCGCCCGGGAGAGGTTCGTGGTCGCGTCCAGGTGCGCGAAGGTGGTGGCCGGCGCGGGGTCCGTGTAATCGTCCGCCGGAACGTAAATGGCTTGCACGGAGGTGATGGAGCCATCCATCGTGGACGTGATGCGCTCCTGCAGTTCGCCCATCTCGGTAGCGAGGTTCGGTTGATACCCCACAGCGGAGGGCATGCGGCCCAGCAGCGCGGAGACTTCGGAACCGGCCTGCGTGAAGCGGAAGATGTTGTCGATAAAGAGCAGCACGTCCAGATGCTCGACGTCCCGGAAGTGCTCGGCCACGGTCAGGCCAGTCAGGCCGACGCGCAGGCGCGCTCCGGGGGGTTCCGTCATCTGCCCATATATTAGGGCCGCTTTGCTCTTCTCGTAGTCGTTGGGGGTGATCACGCCGCTCTCGATGAACTCGAGCAGCAGGTCGTTCCCCTCGCGCGTGCGTTCCCCTACACCGGCGAAAACAGAGACGCCGCCGTGGTGCATCGCCAGGTTGTTGATGAGTTCCTGAATGATGAC
>JADLCF010000283.1 GCA_020847315.1 Bryobacterales bacterium
GGAAGATCTTTCCATCCATCACGATGCCCATGCCGATCCCTTCATCCACGCGGATGTACAGCATGCAGCGGCTTCCATTGATCTCCGCGCTTCCGGAATGGTACTGGGCAAGGGCGGCCGTTCGCACGTTATTCTCCACGGAAACGGCAAGGCCCGTCCGTTCCTGAAGTAACGACTTGATGGCAATCCCATTCCATGCCGCGCTGCTTCCCACTTCCACAACGCCGCGCACGTCGTCCACGATGCCTCGCACGCTTACGCCGATGCCGTGCATCAGACGGTCCGACTTCGTTGCGTTCAGGCGATCAACCTGTTCCGCCACCAGATCCAAAGTCTTCAATGCCGTTCGCGGAGTGCGGAATCGATGCGTTTCGATCACGTGCCCCTGCAGGTTGCCCAGCGAGACAAGAGTTTCGAACTGACGGATCTCCACGCCGATTGAGCGATGATAATGAGGATTCAGTTCGAGGCGCGTGCCCGGCCTTCCGCCCGTGGAGTTCTCAGAGCCTTGTTCATGAATCAACTTGTCTTCGAGAAGCTCGGCGGCAATACGTGAAACAGCGCCTTCCGACAAGCCCGTGCGGCGGGCAAGCTCCGCGCGCGATAGCCGGGGATGCCTTCTGAGAATCTGAAGAACCAGCGCCCGGTTCACGCCACGGATCTGCGTTACACGCTGCGCTCCTCGAATATCCGCTCGACGCTGTTTCATGAAGTCACTATCTTGTCACGAATAGGTAACGGTGTTCTTTGCCGAAATGGAATCGGCCAAAACTCGGTCTTCCGGTTCCGTTCTTCCGTATAGTTTGCAAAACTTTTCTCTTGTGAGCAACAAGAAAGTGCTTGACCCTCGCGAATTGATTCTCTATACTTGCCCCAATCGGTCCTATTCACCGCCGGTCGTTTTGGCGTCGCGGTGAGAACTTGAGGGGCTGAGAGTGCGTTGGATCCAATTTTGGAGGTTAGCCGTGCATTCTCTCTTTTGTCAGCGAACAATTTCGTGGCTCAGCTTGGCTGCCGCCACGCTTCTGTTGTCGCTTTCTTCATTGTCACAAGGAACCGCTACCATTCGTGGAACGGTCTTCGATTCCACGAGGGCCGCCGTTCCCGGAGCCAGTGTGGTGGTTACCAACTTAGCAACGAACGTCGCGCGGAGGACCGTCACGTCGGCGGAAGGCATTTATTCCGTTTCGGCGCTTGGCGCCTCTAACTATAAAGTAACGGTGGAAAACGCCGGCTTCAAGCAATGGTCGGGCACTCTCGTGCTGCAAACCGGCCAGACCGCCGTGGTGGATGCCACGCTCGAAGTGGGATCCATTGATACGGTGGTCGAAGTCACCGGCGCGGCGCCGATCATCACCACGGAGAGCGCCGAGGTGGGAGATGTGAAGGATGCCCAACGCATCCGGCAGCTCCCTCTGAACGGCCGCGACATCACCGCCTTGTTTTCGCTTACCCCCGGCGTCGAGGGTGGCGGCAATCCGCGCGTCAATGGCATGAAAGTCGGCTCCACGGAAATGACGCTCGATGGCGTATCGCTGGTAGACCGCTTTGGCGGCGGCATGGGCCGCGTCCAACCCGCGCTCGATAGCGTCAATGAGTTCCGCATTGAAACTTCGGGATCTTCCGCGCAGTTTTCCCGCCCCTCCACCGTTTCACTCGTCACCAAGAGCGGCACGAATGAGTTGCACGGCAGCGTCTTCATGACTCACCGGAACAATGCAGGCGGTTTGGTTGCCCGGGCGCGCCAGGACGGCAACGTCGCTCCGAAGCTGATCCGGAACGAGTACGGCGCCTCCGCCGGCGGCCCCGTGTTCCTCCCGAAGTTCTATGACGGCCGCAACCGCACGTTCTGGTTCGCCGCCTACGAAGGCCTGCGCCAGAGGGAGTCCTCCTTCTATCGGCAGGAAGTGCCGACGGCGGACATGTGGGCGCTAAACTTCGATAACCTGCTCGACGCCCAGGGTCGCAAGACCAATATCTACGACCCGCTCACGACGAATGCGACCGGCATCCGGCAGCGCTTCGCCAACAATCAGATTCCAACGGGCCGCGTCGCCCCAATTTTCCAGACGATGCGCTCGATTACGCCGCTGCCCACGCTCAACGTGAATCCGTTTATTACTCCCAATTTTGAGACGGTCTATCCCAGAGTGAACAACGTCTATAAGTTCACCGCGCGGGGGGACCATCGCTTCACGGATAAAGACCTGTTGATGGGCCGGTATACCGTTTCCAACCGGCAATACTTCCAATCGGGCGGCCGATTCGGCGCGCCACCGCTTGGAATGAAGGACGCATACGGCAGCGGCCGGCAGGACGCCAAGAACTATTCGGCAACCGTGCAGGAAACGCACATTTTCACGCCCACTCTGGTGAATGAATTCACCGCGGGCGTGCAGCGCAATGCGAATAGCTCGGGGACCCTTGCCGACAATCGCGCATGGGCCAACGAGCTCGGCCTTCCCAACCCCTTTGGCGCGAATGGCTGGCCGACAATCTGCACCGACTTCTTCTGCTGGGATAACGACAACCGTGGTGACCAGAACCTGACCGGATACGTGCTCGAAGATAATTTGACCTTTGTCACCGGCAAGCACACCTTCAAGATGGGGGCCAAGGTTCGCTACGAGCAAAACAATGTCCGCGAACTGCAGCAGGCGCAGGGCTCGGATTCCTTCGACGGCAATTGGACAGCGCTCTATGAGCCGGCCGGCGACGACGTGGCTCCCTTCACCGGGGACGGCATGGCCACGATGGCTCTGGGCCTGCCTACCTACCTCTCCAATCAGAACAATCGCGGCTACTTCTACTTCCGCCAATTTGAAACCGGACTGTATTTCCAGGACACATGGAAGGTCACGAATCGGCTCACCCTCGACCTAGGCGTTCGCTACGATCGCTGGTCTCCCTATACCGAGAAGCAGAATCGGTTCATCGGGATCGACCCCCAAACGGCGGACACACTGTTCCAGGTGATCACGCCGGGCAACGTGAAGATGGAGTCCCTGCCGGGGGCGCCGCCTTCGCAGTTGGCATCCTGGGCCGCGCGCGGTCTCACCTGGACGACGGCGGATGCAGTCGGATTTCCGAAGAATCTGGTGCGCGCCGATAACAACAATTTCGGACCGCGCATCGGCTTTGCGTACAAACTGACGAATCGCAGCGTACTGCGCGCGAGCTATGGCGA
>JADLCF010000284.1 GCA_020847315.1 Bryobacterales bacterium
TGAGAACGAATCACTTCGCCGTTTTGCATTTTCCGGCTCAGCCAAAGTGCGCCCACAGACCGTGATCGGCATCCAATTCCGAGGGGTCCGCGACGCTCAATCACAGCCGCGGAGCCCAATCAGGCCCATCGGCCACACCAACTTGCCGACCCGGCCCTTCAGCTTGCTCATCAACCTCCCCGAGATGCTTCGCCACCGCCCTCGTGAGATATGCGGGTTTAATCCTTCTTCGCACAGCTTGAGGTAAGCATTTTGAGTCAGATCCTGCACACAATCCGCAGAGACTGTACCATTTCGGCCGGCCCGTCGCCCAACCACGCCCACAATCTCGGGCTGAAGATACTCAACCAGCATGTCCCAGGCCTCAGCGCGGCCTTCGATAAGGCGCAGACAAAGCAGGTCGGAGAGGCAGCGCCGATTGCCCATTGCTGAACGGCGTTGATTCTAGCATCCTTGGCGCCGCCATCGCTTGAGCCTGATGGGCACAGTTTGAGCCGGCTCATCTTGCCGCCCACGAAAAGTTACATCCAGCTCAGTTTGGGATGCGCTGAATACGACCCATGCAAGAAAGTTGCGGTTCGCTGACGGAAATATGCGCGAGATGGCGTGTGTTTAGGCGCGCGGGGTTTTGAGCAAAACCGACCCGGGTAGGGAGAAGTTGAATTACAGAGGAGTTAGTTATGTCGATGCCCGCTTTCGATGAAACGCATTCGCCGGCGCGGTATCCGTCCAGGCGATGGATATTGAAATGTATTCCGGCCGTAGCTGTGTTCGCCGCCGCGTGCCGGCAGGCGAGGGCAGCTCCCGCCCATTCTGAAGCTGCCGCTACACACAACATGTTACTTACCGGAACGAAGACGGCGTTTCTATCGCATCTGCCTATGTTCGAGGCGCTGACGTCGGACGGCCGCGCTTATGCTTCGCCGCACCGTTATCAGGTAATTCTGGAAGTCTCTTTCAAGAAGAACGCGACGGACGCAACACCACTCTATGTTCGCGAGCGCGAGAAGCGTCCAGGATCCGCGCTGTACACTTTTCAGCCCGTGCCGTTTGTTCTCACGGGCCTGAAACAGGATGACACTGCCACGGAAGTCACATCTCTCAGAGGAACGGTCTTTCGAGGGCATCTCGAGCGCGGCGGCGAGCCGGTGCCGGAGTTGAGCGACGTCGAAGCGCACATAACGAGAGTCGTTCACTTCCGAGAGTTCGATCCCGCCACGAGACGTCAACAACATCTCGAGTACATCCTGTTTGGGCGGGGAGAGGAGACGTTTGCAGCCCACGTCATCAGCAAGCCACCTGACTTTGACCAGATCCTGCCGGTCATTGTGAGTACCACGCCTCGACATCGCGAACTTCTCCAGGGCGGCACGCGTGTGTCGGTCCAAGGTCGCGCGGATGCCGCTAAGGATCGGCTGCGCAAAGCAGACGTGGCCAAGGTGGCAGTGTCCGCGTCAAGAGGACCTGTTTTCGAGGTCGAGGCCAGACCAGAGATCTATTTCGAGGAGGGAGAACTCATGATCCCTCCTACGTTTGAAACAACAACCGAGGAGGAGCGGAGCGGGTTCTGAGGGCGTTCAAGTCCGCGCTTCAGCAGCTTTGACCAGGACAACGTGTTAGTAGAGAGGACGAAATGCAAACAACACTCAGCGAACTAAGCGATGGATTGTTCAGGAAATTGTCGCAGATCGTGAACGGCAGCGATGACCAGATGAAACCGGAGCCAAATAATTTTGTGACCTGGTGCACACCGGGCCTGCCGTTCGAGGCTCGTGATTTCTCGTTCGCCGCAAAGGGCTTGGGTTTCGGCGCGACCGCCGAAGAGGAGAAGGATTTACTTCAATACGACCAAAAGGAGGTTTATGTGACTCTTCAGAAGGTCAAGGACGCCGCACGTCAGAGGCTGGTTGCTTGGGTGTCAGCCTCCGATCGGCATGCAACGTTCAGGCGATGGATTCTCGCCCTGTCCTGCGCTCTAACTCTCCTCACTGGCACAGCGCTCTCGCAGCCCATCGGACCACTACCACAGTTGACAGGCGGGACAGAGATCCCTGTCGGGGAGTTGGAAGCCGTTGGCATCGTGCCTGGCTGCACCGCGACGTTAGTCGGTCCACGTACCGTCCTGACCGCAGCGCATTGTGTCTGTAGCGGCCAATCGAGTCCCACGGGCTGCGCCAAGCGCTCCTCGTTTACCCTCAAAGATGTTCGGCCAGCAATCCAGAGGGTCTCGGACGAATTTGAGATGTCGCTCGCTAAATGGAATAAGGAAGTCGAGGCATTCGCGGAGAACGTTCCGGTGAAGCGTTCGCAGTATGAATTCGCCGTCGGCGCTCTGACCGGCGTTCACAACGCCCGCACGCCCATGGCGGTTACCTCGTTGTCCAGTGCCTTAGATAAAATGCTGTCCGGTCGTGAATGAGGAATCGGCACGCATGACCGTCGGGGAGCGCCTCCCGGAAGTGTGGCACGGTCCATTCCGCCGTCGAGTGCGCGGTCACATTGTGATGGAGGATTCTGGGGTGCCCAGATCCATGACGATGAATACGTACAGTGTTCGGAACGTGGCTGTCACCACCACGAAGAAGTCGCACGCTGCCATCACCCGGGCATGGTTGCGGACGAAAAGTCCGCCACCGCTGCTTTGGATCGGGCGTGCGAACCGGTCGACCGGCGCGCAGGTACTTTCCGACTGTGCGAGGCGGTACCCTAATGCCGAGCTTCAGCTTCAGTTAGTTGGCAAGTTGTTCCGCACCCCCAGGTCGCATTCCCGGTTGCCATCTCGGATCAGTTGACGCAGATCCTTTGAAAGGCGCGGTCGTCCCGTTGGCCATGGCCAGAACAGGCGAAATCCCTTCCGGTGCCAGCGGATGAGCGTGTCTGGTTTCACATTCCACAGAGCATCCCCCGATGCGAACATCCGGCTCAGAGTTGCCATCA
>JADLCF010000285.1 GCA_020847315.1 Bryobacterales bacterium
GAACATCGGCCGGCGGCGTGATGTTCTTGATCTCATAGCGAAGCACCTTGACGCCCCAGGGTTCCGATGCCAGGTCGAGTTCGCTCACCACCGCGGCGTTGATCGACGTTCGTTCTTCGAAGGTCTTGTCGAGAGGAATCTTGCCGATCTCGCTGCGCAGCGCCGTCTGCGCAAGTTGCGTAATTGCGAATACATAGTTTGAGATGCCGTAGCTGGCGCGTTCGGCATCCACCACTTTCAGATAAATCACGCCATCTACCCCCACCTGCACGTTGTCGTTCGTGATGCAGATCTGCTCCGGGATATCGAAGGCCGATTCCTTCAGGGTGTGCTTATACCGGATAGCATCGACGAACGGCGTCAGGGTATGAAAGCCCGCATGCAGCGTCCCTGCATATTTCCCCAGCCGTTCCACCACGTACGCGCTTTGCTGCGGCACCACCACGACACTCTTGGCGATCACAACCACGCCCACCAGCACCACCATGAACGCAACGATCAGTAGCAACAATTCCATATTTGTCTCCTGCTCCTTCAATGTCTCCGGTCAGATTCCGTGCTCCAGCTCCCGCACCACCAGCGTGATGCCTTCCACCTTCTCTACCCGAACCCGGGCGGCCTTGCCGATGAGCGCCGGGTCCGCATTGCGTGCATTCCACGGGCTGCCGCGCAGCATCACTTTCCCCATGCCCATGGCCGGAATTTCCTCCACGGCGGTCGCGATCTCGCCCACCAGGCTATCTACTCCGCGATCGGGCGTATCCCGGTGCAGCAGGTTGCGCAGCCGCCCGCGCAGCGTGAGCAGGGATACCACCGCCACCAGCACGAATACGACGGATTGCGAGACGGCGCCCGGCGTCAGGCCGACCGCCGTCGTTACCGAGGCGGCCAAAGCGCCCACCCCGAAGAACATCAGAAAAAAATCCGTCGGCATCAGCATCTCGCCGGCCACCAGCAGCAAACCCAGCACCAGCCAGATCCACCAGCCCATCGCCATTGCCACATCCATGCGGACCTCCGATCCTTCTCACCGATCTATACGGCTGAACTCCGCGTCTCATGGGGAACTAGATTGGACTATATCTGAGTTTGGTCCTATCCGTTGCGCAAGACACCTGCAATAAGTACCACTCTCCCGCGCGGGTTCGTGGCGCGGGCAGCCGCGATCGGGATCGACAGAACGCGCGTTGTTTGATAGTTCTGTAAGGGTGAACGACATAACCAACCACCTTTCCGGTAGCCTGGGCCGGCGCCGCTGGCTCCGCGAGTCCGCGGGTTTTCTGGGGGGAGCGGCTTCCGCAACGATGCTCCTGGGGCTGGGCGGGTGCAGTTCCACGCCGAAAGCGCCCGCGGAACCGCCACCGCCCCCCGTGCCGGTCTCGGCCTTGAAGGCGTTCACGTCCGCGTATGGGAGAGTGCGCGGCAAGGGCGGCGAGATGGAGATTCTCTCAATCTCTAACCTGAATCTGCAGGCCGTGGAGTCCAAGGGAGGCAAGTCCGGAATCTGGCAGTTTCAGTTCGTGGCGCCTGCGGAGAAAATGATCTATAACGTCCGCTTTGCCGTGGCCGACGAACTCCCCAGCTTCCGGGAAGGGGCCTGGGATAGCGGCAGCCAAAGCTACGACCCGCGCGGCATGCGAGCCCAGCCGTTCCCGGTGGCGGCTCTTCGCTGCGATTCCACCACCGCCTACGATATCGCCGTGAAAGAGGCCAAGGATTTCCTCGATAAGAATCCGAATCTGCCCGTGAACTTCCTTTGTGAAATGACGGACGCTTACCAGTTGCCTACCTGGCGGGTCTATTGGGGCGCCTCCATCAGCACCGCCGTTTACTCCGTGTACGTGGACGCCAACCAATCGAAGTTCCTCAAGAAGGGCAAGGGCTAGGCGCCGCCGGCTCTACTTCTTTTCGCGGAGTTCCGTCTCCATCCGGTCCAATTCCCGGATGCGCAAGAGCAAACCCGGCCGCTCTCTCAATTCCTTGGCGGTCTTTGCGAAGGAAGCGGCCACCATCCGGCGCACCGTGGCGCCCGGCGCGATCGCTTCGCGGGCCGTCAAGGGCTGCGCGCAATCGTTGTTCAGGGACGCCATGTGCCGGCAGAGGGTCTGCGCGTCCTGCACCGCGACGGTATCGCCCCTCTCCAAGCCGCCGCCACCGGGAATCTCCAGCTCCGCCTCCTTAACCACGTAGGGGACGCTGGCCGTGTTGGTGACATCGAACTCCACCACCAGCACGTTCCGGGGAGAGCCGGTTTCCACCACGCGCACCCGCCCGATCGAACCGTCGAGCTTCATATAGCGGCCGCAGCCGGAGATGAGCGCCAGCAGCACCGTTGTGACGAGAATGGATCCAACCGGGAAGGATCTCACTTTGAATGGCCGCGGCATCGCCGGAACTCCTTTGCGGGAAGTCTATCGCATCCCGCGGATGGCGGGTTCAGAGTGGCATCCCGCCGTGCGCGGGTTCACGATCACCGCCGCTGGGCAGGCCGGCGCCTAGAGGTTCTCCCAAACATACGCCGGGAAGCGGCGCAGCACGGTAAAGCCGAGTTGAGAATAAAGCCTCACCGCATTGCGATTGGCGCCCGTAACGGTGAGCGTCACGGTGCGGCAGCCCTCGGCGGCAAGGCGCTCCATGCTGCGTTCCATCAAGTGCCTGCCCAGCCCGTAGCCGCGCGCTCGCGGCAGGGTGCAAACCTGCGTGATGTGGCCCACGCCCTCGCTCACTACGCTTGCCAGGCATGCCGCCAGCAGGGTTCCGCTCCCGGCCTCCACCGCGACGAAACTCGATTCGGCGGCGAAGCGGCCGCAGCCCGGATATTGAATGATGTTATAGAGGAAGCGGCGGCCGCCTTCCACCGTTCGGTATTGGTCATTGATCCGGGAATCGAGATGCCCGCGGTAGGCTTCCTCGATCAGGTAGGCCGCGCGATCCTGGTAGCGTTCGTGCCACGGCTCTACCCGCGGCGATGGAGCCGGCGGCGTGGGGACCGGCGAGAAGTCACGCAGCGGAAGCGGCGCCCCCATGAAGAGACGCTCGTACACTTCCGCGTTTGCCGCGAGAGGCGGGGCCGTAAGCGGAAACGCATGCAGCATGAACTGCGCTTCGATCCGCCGGATGCCCGGCCGTTTTCGCGCAGCCTCAAGGGTAGCCTCCAGCAGTCGGTATTCGCTCTCTTCGCTCCGATAGGGCTCCGCGACGAAGAGGCACCCAAGCAGCGCTTTCCGCTCCTCGCAGATGAAGTAGGAGTACCCCACTGCGGAATCCCGGTCGCAGAGCACCATCCCGCTCAGTGCCTGGGAATCGATAAACTGGCCCACCAGCGCCGATGAGGCGTCATAGTTCCATTGGAGCGTTTTCCGCCAGGCGGCTGCTTCTTCTTCGAGAAGCGGAATCATTTCGCGGAGGCGAAATTGCGGCAGATCAAAAATCTCCAAGCCGATTTTACGGCCGGCGGGCAACATGCTCTGATTATATTCACAGACCGCCGCGGCGCACCCAGCGGAAGGGGGCATGCCGGCCGGCGAGGGCGTGCGGATGCGTGGCGGCCCTCATTCCCCGATCATGTGCAGCGCGATGCTCCGCGTATGCGGGGAGCGCCGGTGCTCGAACAGATAGATCCCCTGCCACGTGCCCAGTATCGGCCTTCCGCCCTGAACCGGGATGGAGAGTGAGACCTGTGTCAGAGCCGCCTTGACGTGCGCCGGCATATCGTCCGGGCCTTCCATCGTATGGATAAACAGAGGGTCTCCGTCGGGGACCAGACGGCGGAAGAAGGCCGCGAGGTCCCGCTGCACGTCGGGGTCGGCATTCTCCTGCACAACCAAAGACGCGGACGTATGGCGCACGAAAAGCGTCAGCAGCCCGCGCTCCATTCCTGTGTCTCGAAGCCATTCGAGCACCTGGCCCGTGAACTCATACAGCTTCGGCCCGCTCGTGCGAAGGTGAATCGTGTGAAATTCCTGTCTCATTTTCTGCAATTTCGATCTGTGCGTATTCAGAAGCCGCCCGCCTCAACTTGAGGCGTTGAGCGCGGGCTTTCGTATCGAGGGCCGACTGGAGATGGTCAAAATCTCGCGGCAAACCCGGCGGTAGGATCGCATCGAGACCGTCGGCATCCGGAAATCGCTCGCGGAACCCACCCGTTTTTCGTGGCCCTCAGGCCGGCCGGAATGAACCTTCGCGTCGGCCGGTTCGGCAATCAGCCGGGAAACACTCGTTTGTTCCATTGCCTCGCGCTGCTTCCATCGCCGCGCCGTCGATTCAGAAACATGGAAATGCAATTGGGGCATCCTGTCCGATTCCTTTCCATTCAAAAATTAGAACAAATCCATGTGGACGGCGCGCATGTCTTGCCGCCTCGTGCAATGCCGATCAGCCCCTTTGGCGTTCGCGGCCTCATTCCCGATACTCTATTCTGTATGCCTGCGCGCTCCATCAAATTTGTCCGCTTTTCCACGGGAATCGGCTCTTCCTACGGCATCTGGCATAAGGAAGGAATCCAGGCGATTGGAGGCACGCCCTTCCGGGACTGGCGGCCTACCGAGGAGTGGTATCAGCCGGACGATGTCGATTTCCTGGTGCCCTGCCAGCCTACGAAGATTCTCGCCATCGGGCGCAACTTCAAGAGCCACCTGCATGGGCGGCCGCAGCCGGAAGTGCCGGAGTTCTTCTACAAGCCCCCCAGCGCCCTGCAACACCCCGATAAGCCAGTCATCCTCCCGCTCGATGCTGAAGAGCCCCATTTTGAGGGAGAGATGGTGCTCGTGATCGGCGAGCGCTGCCGCAACGTGTCCGAATGGGTGGCGCTCGACTATATGCTCGGCATCACGATCGGCAACGATATCAGTGATCGCATGTGGCAGCGTGGCGAAAAAAAGGATCTCCAATGGTGGCGCGCTAAGGGTTGCGATACCTTCTCCCCCTGCGGACCCGCCATCGTCACCGGCCTTGACCCCACCCGGCTGCTGCTCGAAACGCGTGTGAACGGCGAACTGAAGCAGTCCGAATCCACCGCCGACCTCATCTTCTCCGCCGCCCGCTCCATCGCCTTCGCCTCCCGCTACCTCACCCTGGAGCCGGGGGACCTGATCTACACAGGAACCCCCGGAAATACGGAACCGCTGCGACACGATGACGTGGTAGAGGTGTTCTTAGAGAATGTGGGGGTTCTGCGGAATCCGGTGAAATTGGATGGAGCGGAGTAACTTGAGCGCAATACGCTAAAATTAAATTAGTTGAAACCGATCATCCTTTGCCCTCATCCTATCCGTTGAGCTTCCTTGCCCGAGGTTTCGGGCAGTCCGTGGCTTGCGGACGGCTTTGCCGGACGCAGCCGAACGCAGTGCGCTGCATGGAAGCGACGCAGTTGGAAGGCGAGTAAGTTTATGGATATCAACCGGTTCACGGAAAAAGTTCAATCGGCGCTTCAAGCCGCGCAATCTTCGGCTGCGCGGGAAGGTCATCAGCAATTGGATGTAGAGCACCTGATGATGGCGCTGCTTGAGCAGCCGGAAGGGCTAGCCCCAGCCATTCTCCTCAAGACCGGGATTGCGCTTGACCGGGTGGCCGAACGCCTCGACGGTGAGATCCGGAAGATGCCCAAGGTTTCATCGAATACGGGCGCGGCTAACCAGATCTACATCACGGGACGACTCAACACGCTCATCGCCAAGGCGGAGGAGGAAGCCCGGAAGCTGAAGGATGACTTTGTATCCGTCGAGCACCTCCTGCTGGCCGCCATCGGCGAATCCGGCGCGACTGGGGCGATTCTGCGCGAAGCGGGATTGGATCGAGAGAAGCTGATGCAGGCCATCCGCGAGGTGCGAGGTTCGCAGCGCGTGACCACCCAAAACCCGGAAGGCACATACCAGTCCCTCGAAAAATACGGCCGCGATCTCACGGAACAGGCCCGGGCCGGAAAGCTCGACCCCGTCATCGGCCGCGATGAAGAAATCCGCCGCGTGATGCAGGTGCTTTCCCGTCGAACCAAGAACAACCCGGTGCTGATCGGCGAGCCCGGCGTAGGCAAGACGGCCATCGCCGAAGGCTTGGCGCAGCGCATCGTGCGCGGGGACGTGCCCGACGGTCTGAAAGACAAGAAGGTGGTGGCGCTCGACATGGGCGCATTGATCGCCGGCGCGAAGTTTCGTGGTGAGTTCGAGGAGCGCCTCAAGGCCGTGCTCAAGGAGGTCCAGGATTCAGAGGGCGAGATCATCCTCTTTATTGACGAACTCCATACCGTTGTTGGCGCCGGGAAGGCCGAGGGCGCGATGGACGCCGGCAATCTGCTGAAGCCGATGCTGGCGCGTGGGGAGTTGCACTGCATCGGGGCCACCACCCTGAACGAATACCGGAAATACATTGAGAAGGACGCCGCGCTCGAGCGCCGCTTCCAGCCCGTGATGGTGGAGCAGCCGAGCGTGGAAGACACCATCTCCATCCTGCGCGGCCTGCGTGAGCGTTACGAACTGCATCACGGCGTGCGCATCAAGGATACCGCTTTGGTCGCCGCCGCCGTGCTCTCGAATCGCTATATCGCGGATCGTTTTCTGCCCGATAAGGCCATCGATCTGGTCGATGAAGCGGGAGCCAAGCTGCGCACGGAGATCGATTCCATGCCGAGCGAGCTCGACGAGATCCATCGCCGCGTGATGCAACTGGAGATCGAGCGGGAAGCGCTCCGCAAGGAAAGCGACGAAGCCTCGCGTGACCGGCTCGAGAAGCTGGAGCGCGAACTGGCGAACCTCAAGGAGAAGGGAGACGCACTGCAAGCGCGCTGGCAGAACGAAAAGAAGTCCGTCCAGAGGCTGCGCGATCTCCGCGAGCAGGTCGAACAGACCAAGATCGAGATTGCCCGCGCGGAGCGTGAGTATGACCTCAACCGTGCGGCGGAATTGAAGTACGGCCGCCTCACGCAGCTTGACCGGGAAATGACGGAAGCGTCCGAGGCGCTCTCCCGCCTGCAGGGCGAGAGTTCGCTGCTTAAGGAAGAGGTCTCCGAGGAGGATATCGCGAAAGTGGTCAGCCGCTGGACGGGCGTTCCCATCACGAAGCTCCTGCAGGGCGAGGCGGAGAAGCTCCTCCATCTCGATTTCGAATTGCACCAGCGCGTGGTGGGGCAGGAGGAAGCCGTTAGCGCCGTGGCGGAAGCCGTGATGCGCGCCCGCTCCGGTCTCAACGATCCGAACCGGCCCATTGGCTCTTTCATCTTTCTTGGCCCCACGGGCGTCGGCAAGACGGAACTCGCCCGGGCGCTCGCGCAGTCGCTCTTCGACGACGAACGCGCGATGATCCGCATCGACATGAGCGAATACCAGGAGCGCCACACGGTGGCCCGGCTGGTGGGCGCGCCCCCCGGCTACGTGGGTTATGACGAGGGCGGGCAGTTGACCGAAGCGGTGCGGCGCCGGCCGTACGCCGTGATCCTTTTCGACGAGATCGAAAAGGCGCATCATGATGTGTTCAACGTGCTTCTGCAAGTGCTCGACGATGGGCGCCTGACCGATGGCCAGGGCCGCACGGTGGACTTTCGCAATACGCTCATCATCATGACGTCGAACATCGGCAGCGCCCGCATTCTCGATTTCAAAGGTTCCACCGATAGCCGGGATTACGAGCGTATGAAAGAAGGCGTGCTACAGGAAATGCGCAACTTCTTCCGTCCGGAGTTTCTCAACCGGGTGGATGAGACGGTCGTGTTCCACTCGCTCGGGATCGAAGACCTCAAGCGGATCGTCCACATCCAGTTGCAGCGGTTGCGGACGCGCCTGGCAGAACGGCATCTCGAAATCGAGATCACCCCTGCGGCGCTCGAGTTCCTGAGCCATGAGGGTTTTGACCCCGCCTATGGCGCCCGTCCGTTGAAGCGGGCCATCCAGCGGGAAATTGAAACGCCGCTCGCGAAGCGCTTGCTGGCTGGCGAGATCCACGACGGTCGCCGCATCTATATCGACGCTCCGGTGGCAGGGGGCGGGCTGACGTTCAGCGGCGTGCCTCCCGCTTCTCAGGAGGCAGGCGCGCGCAAGACGGCGGCGAGGGTCAACTAGGGTTCCGGGGAAAGGATGGATATGTATCTCAACTATCGTGAGCTGCGCCGCGGGGCGGCGCGCGCGGGAGGCGCGCAATGAGCCCGCGGCGCACCACGGGCAGCCTGCTGTTCTACGCGAGTTCCTCGCCGGTGCCGCGGGATAGCGTCCTGCGGCCGCCCACCGATCTCTACTCCACCCGCGTGGGGTGGCTGATCAAGATGGAACTGGCGGGAGTCCGGCTGGAGGATGTCGCGATCGATATCCGCGGCAACCTCCTGGAGATTCACGGCTCCCGCCGGGATACGACCTGTGATGAGATCACCGGTCATCACAACATGGAGATCGCCTACCAGCGCTTCTCCCGGATCGTGGAGCTTCCCGGTCGCGTGGAGGCTTCGCGAATTTCATTGGAGTTCAAGGACGGCATGCTGCTCGTGCGCGTCCGGAGAGATGAGGAATCATTATGAGCGAACAAACTCAACCGGCTCCCCAGAAAGAACAAAGCGTTCGCCGTCTGCCCGTGCTGCCGCTCAAGAGCAGCGTGCTCTACCCCAACCTGATGCTGCCGCTCTCCGTGGGGCGGCCCGCCTCCGTGGCGGCGGTGGAAGCGGCGCTCGGCACGGAAGAGAAGGAGATTCTCATCGTCGCCCAGCGCGACCCTAACGTGGAGAATCCCTCGCTCGAGGATCTCTACAACGTCGGCGTCCGCGCCGTGGTGAAGAAGATGGCCCGCACGGGCGACGGCCTCATGGAACTGCTCGTGCTCGGAGTAGATCGCGTGCGCCTGGTTGGCGCGCCCGTATCCGACCCCTACATGATCGCGAGCTTCGTGCTCCACGATCTCTCGCGGGACGCCGGGCCGGAGGTGGAGGCGCTGCAGCGCGCCATTCTGGAGCTTGCCAAGAAGGTGCTGCAGATGGCCAACACCAACGCGCCTCGCGAGCTCACGCAGTTTCTGACAAGCACCGAAGACCCCGTGCGGCTGGCCTACTTCATCGGCTCCATGCTGTCTATCGAGACGGAGAAGGAGCAGCGCATTCTCGAGGCGGAGAACGTCGGTTCGCTGCTTCAAACGGTCCACGATTACCTGAGCTACGAAGTCCAGATTCTCGAACTGCGCACCAACATCCAGAACAAGGCGCAATCGGAGATCGGCAAGGAGCAGCGGGAGTATTACCTGCGCCAGCAGCTTCGCGCCATTCAGGATGAACTGGGCGAGAAGAATCCCGAGAAAGCCGAATCCGAGGAGTTGCGCAAGAAGCTCGAAGCGGCCGATCTGCCGGAGGAAGTGCGCAAGGAAGCGGA
>JADLCF010000286.1 GCA_020847315.1 Bryobacterales bacterium
GAGACCACCTCGGCGATGAAGCGGGCCAAGTGCGATTCCGGCAACCAATCATGGAGGGAAGGAGCCACGAGAAGCGGCTGATCGAGAGTACAGGGCCGAAATCTCCTCATATATCAATTGGATGAAGAAGGCCGGAACAAGGCTGCAGGGAAATGTTTGCGCATCGAGAAAGTTGACGTGTTAATCTCCGACAGGCTCGGTGACTGTCCCTCTTTTATGCAGCGTAGATCGGAGTGGCCTGACTCGCATTGGAGGTTAGGGAATCCACTTCGGCGCACAAGCGGCCGGCGGCTTTGGGACCCTCCAGACGCTGCTCGGAAAGAGGCCTAACGCGGCTGGAATTCCCGCTTGGAGTTGCGTAACCTACGTGGAATCAGCGTGTTAACATAAAGTGAAAGTGGTGACTGGCACCGAATTCCGAATTCCCTCGATAAATTGCGGGCGGGCCTGTCGGTGCGGCAATTACTCCGGCAGTTCTACGGTATCGACTCCGGACCGTCCTGGGATGAGGCGGCCGAACGGCGGGAGTTTCAACGGACTCTGCGCATTCGTTGTCGCACATCACGTAGGGATACCGTGGCGGTGTGGATTTCCGATCCAAGCTGCAATGTTTCGAATGAAGCTCCAGACGTCCTCGTCTGAGGGGCAGACGTAGCCAGGTGCATCGGGATCGCTCCCGAGTTTCTCAAACATGGGAATGAGCCACCGAGAAGCATGCCCAGAAACGCTGAGGCCGGACAACCACCGTTCCACCTCACCCACTGGAACCACGAATACGCCGTAGGTACTAAGATCGGCAATAAGGCGCTCAACGGCTTCGCGTTCCTCACCTTGAAGAATCGTGATCCCGGCGGTTTTGACGAGGCGTGCGAGTTCTCTGGGCCCTTCGCCCGGTTGCAAGTTCCTCTCGAAGGCGCTTTTGATTCTCGCGCGGATTTGCGTCCAGCCAGCCATGGTGATTGAAGGCACGTAGGCAGCTGACATCAGTTTGCTCAGGTCATCGCTGAGGAGCACATCCAGATCGACTACAGCCGCCGCAGGTATGCCCATGTCGCGGAGAGGACGGATTATGTTCGCACAAGTCTGCCAGTTCTGCGCGTTAAGGAACACCGAGCCATCTGCTCCCCCGTGAGAGAATCGCAAGACTCGATCATTGATTTCCTCGTAGAACGCTCTGTCGGTATCGGCCTCACAAACTACCGCACCGCGATAAAAAAGGGAACTGAGGACGCCGGTAGACCGTAACAACGGGTCTCGCATGATCGTCCGCAGACGTGCGGATTCAAGCATGCGAGCGCTGGCCACCTGATTTTCGTAGGTCAACCGTATAACGTCCACTTCCGGACCCGCTTGAATACAACCGCCCAGGAAGTCTGCACTGTGTGTTGAAGCGAAGACGTTGCCAGAACGCTCGGAGACGATTTGGGTCAAGAAAACGCCGAGTTTCCGAGCGAGAGGTGGATGGAGAAATGCTTCCGGCTCGTCAACCAGGATGACACGAAAGTCTGTACTCAGAACGGCGGCGATCAATCCGCTGTACGCCTTTACCCCATCACTTGCTGACTCTATTGACTGGCAGTTCGAGAAAAACGCCAACGCCTGATCTGTCAAAGAACGTTCAATATCAGGGTCTTCGGGCAATTCAGGAGACGTGCAAAAACGAAACTGTCCGGGTGTCGTCGGGTCCACAAGGACATAGAAGTTGAACGCGTCCTTGGTGGCCCGTTTTAGTTTCCCGCGTCGAAGGTCATCCACAAACAATGCCTGGATGTGGTTCTGTGGCGGCTTGTTGAGCGGAGTACCCGGACGACCCATCACCAAGTTCAGTCTCCCTACCCCATCGAGCATGCAGACTTGGGTTCGCCGATAGACCGCCGCCGTGAGCTCCAGGGTGTTTGGGTCTGGGTTATTGTGTAGTGCGTTGTAGGTTTGGGAGTAGTCGAAGGGCCACTGGGAACCAACGTTGAGAAGATCGAATACGCCCTGAGTGTTGAGGTTGCGTGCGAGAAACGGGCGCAGGTCAGACAACGTGTACGGAGGGAAGGCGATTTTGGAGACAATCTTGCGCTCCGTCGCCGGTACGAAACCCGGCCCCATCATATGTGCCCATCGTTCGTCTCCCAGGCTAGAAGATATCTCACGGAGCACCAGCGTCTTGCCTGAATTATTTGGTCCGACAAAGACCGTCATTCGACCGGGACTAAATGTGAGCGGCGAGGCACCTGCCGCACGCCCGAACGGGAACGAAATCGACGAGATCATCTGTTGTAGAGATTAAGGCTCATTCTAGCGGATTGGCGATGCTGGTTCCATGATCCGGAGGTCACCACTCACGCACCTTGCACTCGGCTCCCCGCTGATTTCGCGCCGGTATTTCGAGGAGCGTACCTGTCTATAATCTGTTTCGGGGCGCACCGATCTCCGGGCTCGGACCTCGGCGGAATCTCCACAAGGCCCTTGCCTTTCTGGCGCTGCAATGCGCGCCCCAGGGTCAACTTATGGCGTTCGAAGTCGATATCCTCCCGCTTCAGCCCAAGGGCTTCCCCCATGCGGACCCCGAACGCTAGGCAGACTGTGAAGAGCGCTTCGAGCCGGTGGCCTTCGGTACGCTTCTGAAACGCCTTCGCCAGCTCGAGCGATAGCGACGTGATTTCGTACCGCTCGGCCTTTGGTGGCTCCACCAGCGCGGCAACGCTCTTGAGGGCTGGACGAAGCCATACCGCATCGCCTCATTGAGTGCGGCACGAAACACGGCGCGGATGTAGCCGACGCTGCGAGCACTAAGCCCCGCCTCGTGTTGCTGGTTCAGGTATGTCTGCAACTCTAAAACCTGGAGCTTGTATTGCTTAGAACTACTGTCGGCACAAAGGGCTACGGCCCGTTCGCCCTCGTGCAACGGCACCGCACCGGACGCTCGTGTCCGGTACTTTCCGGCATACCGCGCGACGCTGAAGGGTGCGGCCCAGTTTCCCGAGCCGTAATGCAGTTAGGTTCTCGTGAGTCGCTTAAGTCGAAGGCCGAAATACGCCAAACCAAGCGTCAATGAAACGAGGCCAAACGTCGCGGGCTCAGGGATAGGAGCCACTGGGCTGACTGAAAACGTTCCCTCCCACGCGAGCGGGTAACTTGGCGACTCCGCGACATACTTGAAGGAAGTTATATGTATAAAGGCTTTCAGCGGCACGTACTCTGTGGCCATCATCTGCTCATTGTAGAACTGAACGTAGGAGGTGCTGCCTCCCAAAGAGAAGTAGAAATTTTGAAGCGACACTCCGTTCAAGTTGATCTTGACACCACCGTACTGATCGCTGCCAGAAATCGTCGAACCAGGAAAGAAGTAGCCGGGGACGCTGGTTAGAAAAATCTCAAATCTGATCGAATCAACACCATTGGTGCCGTTGCCAACGAAAATCAGTCCGCCGGAAAAGTCGGAGGGTGCCCAGCCGAATTCCCCCTCCCCAGAAACCCCTAGAGGATCAGAACTCTGCAGGATCGAATTTGCACTAAGGCTGCCTCCACCTGCAACAACTAGCAGGACCGCCCATAGCAAGATCGCTCGGGGAGATCGCATGGTAGTATTCCTTTCAAAAACCGAGTTTGCAATATAGACTGTCTGAATTTTAGGCATGGCCGGTCGCGAATCCAACAATTAGGATGCACAGGACCCGTTGTCCGTACACCTGGTACAGCGAGACTGAACCGGCAGAAAACAATAGCTAATGCACATCAACGAGCCGGCAGTCGAAGCCTGTAAATTTTTTTGCGGCCCAGCGCGAACCGAGCTGAAATGGTTCAAGCAGTCTCCGCTGCGTGCGCCATCAAGCCGGTAGCGTTCACTCTCGATAGGCTCCCGAATTCGGGACAAATTCGGGGAAGCTGTGAAAAAACAACCCCTCCTCCGAAACATTCCTGGCCGGTTTTGTTTGTTCGCTCGTAAAATAGAGATATGAGTCTGTTTTCGGAGTGTGAGCTTTCCTTCGATGCAGCCGAGAGCTTGCCCGAGGCTTCCGATAACCCGGGGTCCGATGCGTCCGCCCCGGCGAGCGTCGGTTCCGCCACCGGCGGCGCCATATTGCGCGCGATCAGCCGATGTTCGCGCTCGTGGACGTGGAGCGCATGCTCGACGAGTCGCATCCGGCGCGGGCCATCTGGGACTTCGTGGGCGGGCTCGATCTGAGCCGATTCGAGAAGAAGGTGAAGGTCTACGAGGGCGGTTCGGGGCGCGAGGCCTGGCCGCCCCGGCTGCTCATTTCCATCTGGATTTACGCCTATTCGCGCGGCGTCTCCTCGGCGCGGGAGATCGCGCGGC
>JADLCF010000287.1 GCA_020847315.1 Bryobacterales bacterium
GCGGCATTCGCCACGAGGGGCACGAATTTCTCAAAGAATGCGTTCGTTTCGGCGGGCGTCTTGTACATTTTCCAATTGCCGGCCATAAAGGGTGTTCTCACGAAATTGCCTCCAAAAAGCTTTCCCCATGGGGAATATCGGTACCAAAATTGTGGGCGACGGTCTGCCCGATGTCGGCGAGCGTCGGGCGGATGCCGAGATCCCGGCCGGAGCGGCCGCCGCAATGGTAGCAGAGCAAGGGGGTGTACTCGCGGCTATGGTCCGTCGAAGGCGTCGTCGGGTCGCAGCCATGGTCCGCGCAAAAGATCAGCAAATCGCTCTCGCGCAAGCCAGCCATGGCTTCGGGTAGCCAGGCATCCACCGCTTCGAGCGCTTTCGCATAGCCTGGCACGTCGTTCCTGTGCCCATAGAGCATGTCGAAATCAACGAAATTCGCGAATATGAGACCGCCGGGCGCATCCCGCATCGCTTCCAGCACCCGCGCCATCCCCTCAGCGTTCGATTTCGTCTTCACCGATGTGGCGATGCCCCGGTTGAGAAAGACGTCCGCGATCTTCCCGATGCCCTGAACGGCCACCCCGCGTTCAGCCAGGCGGTCCAGCAGCATCCCTTGCGGAGGCGGCACGGCATAATCATGGCGATTCGCTGTGCGGACAAAGGCGCCGGGTTCCCCGAGGAAGGGGCGGGCGATCACCCGGCCCACTTCGTGTTCCCCCCGCAAGAGATCGCGGGCGATCTCGCAAATCCGGTATTGCTCTTCAATCGGGACCCGTTCCTCATGCGCGGCAATCTGAAATACGCTATCGGCGGAAGTGTAGACGATCAGTTTCCCCGTTCGGAGGTGTTCTTCGCCCAGCCGCTCGATGATCTCCGTGCCGGAGGCGGGGACATTGCCCAGAACCCCCCGACCGGCACGCCGGCTGAACTCCGCGATCAGCTCCGCGGGGAACCCGGAGGGATACGTGGGAAAGGGTTTCCGCAGAAGAATCCCCGCGATCTCCCAGTGCCCCGTAGTGGTGTCCTTGCCCGGACTCGCAAGCGCGCAGCGTCCGAACGAGCCCAAAGGAGACCCCACTGCCCGTAACCCCGTGATGGGACGGATATTCGCGAGGCCCAATGCTTCGAAGTGGGGCAACCGAAGCGGGTACGCTTTCGCGATATTCCCCAGCGTATCGCTGCCCGCATCGCCGTACTCCGCCGCGTCGGGCATCGCGCCCACTCCCAGACTATCGAGCACCACCAGGAAGATGCGGCTAAAAGACATACAAGTCTCTATTGTTCCACACCCGCCGGATTCCATCGCCCCTCGGATCGGTCCGGGGCGCGTTGTGGTTCCTAATTTTATGTTCGACGCTACCTCGCGATGTTGCCTATGGCTACGCCATCGGCCTGACCAGTTCGCGCCGCATCGAGAAGGCCACGTACGACCTCGTCCCTGTCCGCTACCTCGCCGCCCGCCAGCACCCCGCCACGACACCAGCGTCATCTGGTCTACGCCTACAACGCGCAAGCGGCGGTGGACGGGCACGCGCAAGTAATCGTGAGCGCCGAACTCACGCAGGATGAAACGGATTACTGGATGCTGCTGCCGATGGTGGTGGCGGTGGAACGGGCGATGGGCGAAAAGCTCGCGGCGAAGCGGCGCAAGAATCCGACGATGGACGCGATGCGGGAACTGCTCGCAACCGAGGAAGCGGCTGCGCTCTACAGACAACGCAAAGTGATCGTGGAACCGGTATTCGGACAGATCAAGCAGCAACGCGGCATCCGGGAGTTTCGATTACGGGGGATCAAGAAGACGAAGGCGGAACGGCGCTCATTTGCCTGACGCACAACCTCCTGAAGCTCTATCGCCACGATTGGATGCCGCAACGAGCCGCTAAGCCGCCCGTGAGCCGCGCGAAGGAGGAAGGCGAGCAAAAATCATCCGAAAACTCGTCCAGCGGGCCGAAAAACGCGGCGACTTCGGAAAACGGGGCATATCGGGCGGAACCGGCGAAGATCCGCACTTCCGGCGACCCCGGCGAAAGAAACCGCTGGTGCCGATGCCGAACCTCGAAAGCGGCTTCAAGCGGGTTCATTCCGACAGACTCTTGCCTGATGGCGAATTCTGTACTGCAATCCGTTTTCAGAGGATGCTCCGCAATCCATCATTTTGCACCGTACATCCGGGCGACGCTCACTAGTCCTCCCTCCGAACCCTGTTCCACAACCTTCGCGTATTCGAGAAACTCATCTCGTGCCTGCCCTATCGAGATGCCGAGCATATCCTCAACCAAGGCTTGAGGACCCGCGAACAGATTGAACCATTCGTTACAGCTAATGGCCCAGGTTCGCTCGGGGCAGGTCAAGAGGAAGCGAAAAATGCCGCATTCGGCGTTAAAGTTGCGCAATTCATTGTCCGAAATCGGAAATTCGAAGTGTGTCGGCAAAGGATCGGGCAAGTCTAGGGCTCCAATTGCCAGACATTTCGAATGACCGCTTGAGACCAACGCCGGAACGATCCGAGCAATCTCCTCTTCGGCGAAATGGCCTGTATCTTCTACCGGTACAACGACCCAGTTATACTTCTCAAGCCAAGCTGGATTGAAGTCGTAGCCCCGATTTTCCGTCAGGGTTGCCATCTCACGGATCAGTTCGCGCGATCGAGCCACGTCACTCTCAGGTAACCTGCGCATTTTAGTACCTAATCTAAATTCGGTATCACGCAAATTCGGCATCAGCACTGGTCCATGAACCGTGGGTTCACCCCCGATCATGAAAATGGCCGCGCTAGAGCGAAGCGGCATCCGCTACGCTGACGAGGATCAGCGAGCCGTGCAAGCCGCCTAACCGGTGAGGCTGTAAAGCCTGTGTATAAGCATGGCTGGAACGCCGCGTACCCCCGATTGTCGCAAGCCTCCGCCTCGCCGCCAAGGCGGGGCGGGCTTCGCACGCAAGAGAGACTGCTTTGCCGGAATTCGCCAAGGAATTAAGGAATTCGCCATCAGGAATTCGCCATCAGGCAACGAGTGTGTCGGAATAAAGAATTGTCGAACCTAGAATCAATAACTTACGGACGACCATCTCCTCGTAAGTTATTGATTCTTCGTGACGCCGCGTGTTTACTCCGACAGGCTCCA
>JADLCF010000288.1 GCA_020847315.1 Bryobacterales bacterium
ATCCCGGCGAGGTGCTGGATCTGGACCTGGATCCCACGCACGAGCACGCGCTGCTCCCGCTAAGCGGAGATTGTGAATTGGAAGGGCGGGCCATTGCGAGCCATCAATTGCACTATCTGGGGATCCATCGGAAGAGCCTGGCGCTTTCAAGCCGCGCGGGTGGCCGCATGATTCTGATCGGAGGGCCGCCGTTCCCGGAACGGATCCTGATGTGGTGGAATTTCGTTGCCCGTACCCCGCAGGAGATCGCCGAGGCACGCGCGGATTGGGAAGACCATCGGCGATTCGGCGACGTCCGCGCCTACGAAGGTCCTCGAATCCCCGCGCCGGAACTGATGAAGTTCGCCCAGCCAAATCCGCTTAGCTAGCCCACCGGGGGAGGCGGCAAGCGCTGCCGGCAGGCGGCTCTAAGTCCGAAGATCTCATACCGGGAACAGCGGCGCCCAGAGGTAACAGATTGCCGCGCCGGCGAAGGCCATGGCGAAGCCCCAGATCATCAGGTTACGGAAGAGCGCGGTACGGTGCGAACCTTCCGGCGCCGCCGCGACACAAAGGGCGCCTAGCGTCGAGAGCGGAGACACATCCACTAACGCGGAGCCAATGATGACGCTGATCGATAACGCCAGCGGATCGACACCGGGCATGTGCGCCGCGAGCCCGGATGTCAGGGGAAGGAATGCCGGCAATACGACTCCCGAGGTGCTCGAATAGGCCGAGATGGCGCCGGTGACGAATGCGATGGCGGCATAAACCGATTCCGACGTCGCCAGCTTCGCGAACAAGTTCTGGAACCATGCAAAGCCCCCAGCCTCGTCGATGAAGCCCACTGCCGTGCTGACGCTGACCACGAGAGCGATAATCTTCCACGGCATGTGCGTGATCGCTTGCTTCATCGAAGCGAGCCGGAGCAGCAGAATGAGCGCGGCTGCCCCGAAAGCGGACCAGCCGAGCGGCCATCGAAGCAGCGCGACACCCGCGATCCAGAGAGCGGTGATGGCAAGAGTAAATGCGTGCTGACGCTGCATGCGAGGCGGCGCGGGTATCGCCTCCGCTGAGCCTTTCCGGAACAGGGTCAGACCGCCGAACAGAACGTACGCGGCAACCGCCACCACAATGTGGGCCGCGCCGTGAAAAAACCACACACGATACTCGTGCCCGCCGAGCCCTTGCTGCATCATGAGGGTGCTGACGATCGCGCCCACCGTTGAGAAAGGCGACATATTCCCCGCGTTCGCGCCATTAGCCACCATGAGGGCGATCAGAAATGGCGGTACTCCGGCACGGTATCCGGTACTCATGGCGAACGGCGCCAGAATCGCGGTGCTCAGAATGGCTCCGGGACCCACCATGGCGAGCAGCGCGGCAAGCAGGAAGTACGCCGGGGGCAGCAACGCCGCTCGTCCGCTACACAGGCGCAGGGCCTGACGCGCCGCCCCTTCCATTGTTCCGTTCGCCTGCGCGCAGCCGAATAGCAGCGTTACCCCTGCCAGGGTTATCAGCAATTGCAGGCCGCTATTCACGACTCTCGATTCCAAGGGGGCAGAAGATGTTTCTGGATTTTCCCTAACGCGGTACGGGGAAGTTTGCCGACTACGATAAACGCTCGCGGAATCTTGAAGGAGGCCAGATGGCGGCGGCAAGCGGTTTCAAGGGCATCGCAATCTATGTTGCCTTCCGTTCCAGCGCGCGCTACCACCCAGGCGACGGGAACCTCGCCGCGCAGCGGATCGGCAACTCCGGCCACGGCAGCTTCCGCCACGCCAGGCTGTTCGGTCAGGAATTCCTCAATCTCCCGAGGATAGATGTTAAATCCGCCCGAAAGAATCAGATCGCCCGCGCGGCCCTGCAGGGTGTAGTATCCATCGGCGCTCCGGACGGCAAGATCCCCGGTTCGGAACCAGCCGTCGCGGAAGGCGGCGGCGCTCGCTTCCGGCCTCCGCCAATACCCCGCGAATACATTCGATCCGCGCACATACAGCTCGCCGGTTTCTCCATCGTTCACGGGGTTTCCGTCCGGGTCAAGGTTGCGTACCGAAACCCCCGGCAGGGGCAAGCCGATACTGGCAGGGCGCCGCTCGCCCACGTAGGGGTTGGAGATGTTCATGAGCGTCTCGCTCATTCCGTAGCGCTCGAGAATCGTATGCCCGTACCGATTGCGGAACGCTTCGAGTACTTGCGACGGCAAGGGCGCGGAGCCGGAAACGAAGAGGCGCATCCGCTCGCCGATCCTGCGCGCGGCATCCTCGTCCACATCCAGCAGGCGCACATACATCGTCGGCACGCCAAAGAAGAGCGTGGGCTCAAAATCCAACATCCATTCCGCGGCGCGAGCATGATCGAATCGCTCGGTCAGCCGCATGCGGCAGCCGCTGATCAGCCAGCAATGTAGACCATTGCCGAGCCCATGGACGTGGAAGAGAGGCAACGTGAGCAGCAGGCGATCCGTAGACTGAATCTGCCAGCAGGTGATGATATTCAGCGCGTTCACCGCGAACGCATTGTGTGTGATGATGGCTCCCTTGGAAACGCCGGTCGTCCCGGACGTGTAAACGAGAGCGGCGGGCGTGTCCCCATCCGTCACGGAGATGCGCCGGGTGGCGGGCTGCTCCGCGGCTTCCCGCAAGAGATCCTCCATTCGCCAGAGTGGCGCGCCATCGGGAATATGCGCTCCATTGGCCTCATCGCTGACGACGGCCACGGGGTCTGCATCCTCGAGGATGTGCCGGATTTCCCGGTCACGATAGAGGATATTCACCGGAACGAAAATCACGCCCAGGCGCGTTGCCGCGAGGAACAGATCGATATAGGCAATCGAGTTCGAAAGATAGACGCACAGGCGATCGCCGGCGGCGATTCCACGCGCATGAAGCGCATTTGCCATTCGGCAGGCGCGCGCGTCAATCTCGCCGAAGGTGTAGGTGCGGTCCCATTCCAGTGCGCACTCGTCGCGGCGGAGTATCAGGGAAAGGTCAAAAAGCTCGGGCAGTGTCAAGCTTGGCCAGTGTAACACAACGCGCTTACTCGTCCCTGGTTCTCAGAACGGAGATTCTCAGAACGGAACTGCGGCAATCAGGGCAGGCAGGTTGCACGGCCGGGTTCGCGTGGAGGGCGAATGCCCGGATTGTGGGAGAGAACGGTGGAGAGGGTCAACCGGAATGGGTTGGAATTGACCTTTTCGCTTGCTCTACGCTTTTGGCTTCGTTTCGCAAAATCCACCCAAACGGATGAATTCATGCGGGCTCTCAAAACTAAGATTGCGCCGGAATCTGCCCTTTTCGGACCCGGCTCCAGTACCACCAGTTTCGTTGTTCAATCGGGAGATGAGGGTCTTTCGCCTGAGCAACCGCGCAAGTGAAGGTGTCGAGAACGCAAGGGTCCATGCGCGTGCCGCGCAACGCGGACAGCCGTTCGTAGAGTTGCCGGGGGTCTTGGCCGCACAGGGCTTCGACGCTGGTGATGCCCAGAGTCTCGAAATCCTCGAGCATTCGCGGTCCGATTCCGGCTAGATCCTTGAGCCGCCTCCCGCCCGGGGCTACTTTCTCCCGAGGCTTCATTGGGTTCCTCCCAAACCCTGCGAAGCGCCGCTAAACATCGCCAGTTCGCGTAGCGAACCCCGCCCACGTTCTTTCCGTGCGATCAGCGAGCGTTCGAGGCGGAAGCAGTGGTCGAGCAAATCGGGAAGATCCTCGGATTCGGAACCCAAATTGCACGCGGTAAGGGCGTGCTCAAACTCACCCAGCCGCCGGTGGACATCGCTTACGATGAGAAACTCGCTTTCGTGAGATTCATGAAAAGCCTGCCCTTGGTGCTTTCCCGCGGTCCACGAACGCACGGCCATCTGGCGGCAGAGCGATGCGGCTTCCGGGAAGGCGCCGTCGTCACAGGTCCAGGCGGCATGCATGGCCGTCCAGCCGGCATCGGCGTACTGGCCAACACGTTCCAAAATCAGGGCGTAACAGATAAACTCGTTGGCCTTCTCCGGGAAGCGCGCATCGCTCAACTGGGCCTGATACACCGGGCTGTCAATCACCGGCCCGGCCTCTTCGTGAACGCGGTCGAGTTCATCGGCGCAATACCCGCAGGAGGCGCAGCGCTTGATCCAGAACGGCAGCGAGGATCGGAGGGGCTCGCCCGGCCGGGTGTCGAGATCGGGAGGCTCCAACTCATCGGCATGCACCAAAATGGTGTAGTGGGCATCGGCGCCACAATTGCCGCAACGGACTTGCAGGGTGTCTATTCGCATTGCCTAAGTCCTAGGTTAGTCTGACAGGGATTCCGATGGAAACCACGGTACCGATTGCGCCACAGGCGCGGTCGTCATCTTCCGAGGCCGCGCGTTGGCATATCGCCCCAGAGTAGAAGGGATGCCACGGTGTCTTTGCGAATAGAATAGGGAACACGCTGCCTAGCCTAGATCGGGCGAAAGCGGCAAAACGGGAACGCCCTGACAACCTGCCGGTTCCGTTCCATCGAGAGGAGGAGATGATGTCCATACCAGAGGGATTTCACACAGTGACGCCGCATCTGGTGGTCCAAGGAGCCCTGGAGGCAATTGCTCTCTACGAGCAGGCGTTTGGAGCGGAGAGGGGACATATTGAGACGACGCCAGAAGGCCGGCTGCGGCACGGGCAAATTCGCATTGGGGATTCTCATTTGATGCTGTGCGACGGAAGTCCCGACTATCCATTTATGCCTCCTATCCAGCAATTCGGCGGGTCTCCGGTCCACCTCTTCCTATATGTGGAGGATGCGGATGCCGTCTTTCGCCGCGCGCGATCGGCGGGGATGGAGGAATTGATGCCGATGGCCGACCAAACCTACGGTCGAAGCGGCGGCGTTAGGGATCGATTCGGACTGATCTGGTGGATTACCACCGCGCCCGAGCGAAATAACTGATGCATGCCTGGCGGCTATAGTACGAGCGATGCACGAGTCCGCGCCGGTGCATGAGCCTGTGTTCCCGGTTCCTTCGCATGCACCATTTAGGGCTCGCAGGGCGGCTAACCGGCCGGTCCCCGCAACGAATTCGAGACACTTCCATCCAGAGGATGCGGGCAAGACGCCGCTTTCATCCTGCCTGGGGGAGAGCCAGGAGGCGAAGCGGTGATTATAGGAAGGGTGGGCCACGGTGGCGAATGGTTTGCTTGATGACCGGATCGGCAGGGTGAAACGGTATGGCATTATGGCCGCCGTTATCGCGCTTTCGGCTATCCCAGTTGTCTGGTTGATGCTGACGGCGGAGAACGGCCAAGCGTCGGTTCCGGCCGTGGAGACGCTGCCAGCCAATGGGATAGCCAGTAGAGAGTTCGAACTCGTGGGTTCGGCACGCGCCCGCGCCAATGAAGATTACATGCTGGATGGGCCGGCGGGGGTGGCTCGGATCGTTCAGATCCGAGAAGAGGGCGATCAGGATGTGGCCGTGATTCAGGCCGGCGTTGTGCCGGGGGAAGTGCGCCTGGTTGCCCACGGTCCGGCCGGCGATCGCGTTGCCGTAGAAGTGAAGGTGAAGCCGGACTGGCGGGATCGCAACCGCAACGGTTTTCCGGATTCGCTGGAGTTGCCCAATCCCTCCGATGCCCGTGCATTCCGGGATTGGTTTCGATTTCTGGCCGAAGAGCAATACTATCGCGGCGACGATCTTGACCCGGAGATCAACGATTGCGCCGCTCTCCTGCGCTACGCTTATCGGGAGGCCTTGCGCCGCCACGATGGCGAATGGGCCGTGCGCGTGGGGCTGAAGGCGGTGAAGCCGATCCCGGACGTGATGCGCTTCCAATATCCCTTCACTCCGCTGCGCGCAGACTTGTTCCGGCTGAAGGCGGGCGAATTCCAGGTGGAGGACCTCCAATCCGGCGCATTCGGGCAATTTGCCGATGCGGAAACATTGCTTCTTTACAATGCTTTCGCGATAGGAAAGGATATAGGGCAGGCGCGGCCGGGCGACTTGCTCTTTTACCGGCAGGAGAACCAATCGATGCCGTTCCATGCGATGCTCTACCTTGGGCCGAGCACCATGGAGCAGGGAGACCGCTCGGATTACGTGCTCTACCACA
>JADLCF010000289.1 GCA_020847315.1 Bryobacterales bacterium
AGAAGGGAGGTGATGCGCGAATGGCCGCCAAGAGCCGGCGACGAGATTTTGCTCTAGCAACGGTCAAGGAAGAGCCGCTGCGGAGGATGTTCGAGCGGGAACCGTACTCGTTCGGATTCTTCCAGGCGATCCGCGTGCTTGAGCGCATGCAGCCGGGGCGCGAACCACTGGGCTACTTCACCAACCCGCGCAAAGAAGTGGCGCGCCTGGGATGTTACGCCTCAATGAGCTTTCCCGCCAGCTACATCCAGGCCGCGCGCTGGAAAGACGATGCGCAGCCGTTCCTCGTCGTGAATTTCTTCGGGCTCACGGGCACCATGGGCGTGCTTCCCCACTTCTACACCGTCACCCTCATGGACCGGCTTCGCGCCAAGGATACGACGCTCAAGGACTTCCTCGATCTGTTCAATCACCGCCTGATTTCCCTCTTTTATCGCGCCTGGGAAAAGTATCACTTTGGAATCGTCTATGAGCGCGGCGGCCTCGATCCCTTTTCGCGGAATTTGCTGGACCTGGTGGGACTGGGCACGCGCGGCATGCAGGACCGGCTGGCGGTGCGCGATGAATCCATCATTTTTTACTCCGGGCTCTTCGCGCAGCGGCCCCGCTCGGCAAGCGGTCTGGAACAGATCATTTCCGACTATTTCGAAGTGCCGGTGAAGGTCAAGCAATTCGTCGGCGCATGGTATAAGATCGACGCCAATACCCAATGTGAACTGGAGGATTGGGGATATCAGGTTTCGCGGCAATTGAGCGTGGGGGCGCTGGTGGGCGACGAGATTTTCAGCCACCAATCGAAGGTCCGGTTGAGGATCGGGCCGCTGACGCTGGCCAAGTACCGGCAATTTCTTCCGGACGGCAGCGCCTATCCCGCGCTGAAGTCCCTCGTCCGGTTCTGGGCCGGGGACTCCATGGAATCGGAAGTGCAACTCGTTCTGGAGCGTGCGAGTGTTCCCATGTGCCGGCTGGGGGACCCGGCGGGAGAGCCGCCCCGGCTGGGCTGGCTTTCCTGGGCGAAGAACAAAGAGCAGGCCAGGGACCCCGACGAGACGATTTTGCGCCTATAGCTACGTGGGATCTGGGCGCCGGGCAAGCCGGAGTGAGATACGGGATTGAAGAAGCAAAGGAGACCGAACTGAGATGGCAGTAAATTTGAAATCGCTGGTGGGGAAGCTGAACGATACCACGCGGTCCACGCTGGAGGCGTCGGCGGGGCTGTGTCTTTCCCGCACGCATTACGACGTCGAGATTGAGCACTTCCTCGTGAAGCTGCTTGACCAGACCGATACGGATGCGCAGCGCATCCTGAAGCACTTCGGCATCGATCCCTCGCGGCTCACCACGCAGCTCTCCAAGGCGCTCGATTTGCTAAAAACGGGCAATGCGCGGACGCCGTCGTTCAGTCCGCATCTGGTGAAGATGTTCACGGATGCGTGGACGATCGGTTCGCTCGATTTCGCGCAGCCGCGCATCCGCAGCGGCGCCATTCTTCTCGCCATCGCTTCGAACGAAGAACTCTCGCGCATGGTGAATGAATCCTCGCGCGAGTTTGCGAAGATCGAGCCCGAGGTGCTTCGCAAGGAGTTCTTCTCGCTGGTGACCGGCTCCTCCGAAGACGATTACTCCGATGCTCCCGCGGAGGCGGGGGGGGCGCCCGGAGCGCCGGGCAAGGCCGGCGGCAAGACGCCCAACCTGGATCAATTCACGGTGGATCTCACCGAGCGCGCGAAAACCGGAAAGCTCGACCCCGTGCTCGGGCGCGACAAGGAAGTTCGCCAGATTGTGGATATCCTGATGCGCCGCCGCCAGAACAACCCCATCCTCACCGGCGAGGCGGGCGTCGGCAAGACGGCGGTGGTCGAAGGCTTCGCGCAGCGCGTGGCCGAGGGGGACGTGCCGCCCCCACTTCGCAACGTCACCATCCGCACGCTCGATCTGGCCCTTCTGCAGGCGGGCGCCGGCATCAAGGGCGAGTTTGAGAATCGGCTGAAGGGGCTGATCGAGGAAGTCAAGCGTTCCGAGACGCCCATCATTCTGTTCATCGACGAAGCGCACACCATGATCGGCGCGGGCGGACAGGCGGGCCAGGGCGACGCAGCCAACCTGCTGAAGCCGGCCTTGGCGCGCGGCGAACTGCGCACCATCGCGGCCACCACATGGTCTGAGTACAAGAAATACTTTGAGAAAGATCCTGCCCTCGCGCGCCGCTTCCAGGTGGTGAAGGTGGATGAGCCGAGCGAGGAAGTCTGCCGCATTATGATGCGCGGCGTCGTCGCCACCATGGAGAAGCACCACAATGTGCGCGTGCTCGATGAAGCCGTTTCCGCGGCGGTGGGGCTTTCGCACCGTTATCTGGCGGGCCGCCAGCTCCCCGATAAGGCCGTGAGCATTCTCGATACCGCGTGCGCGCGCCTCGCGCTTACCCAGACGGCCACGCCTCCCGCGATTGAAGACCTGCGGCGGCGCTTGCAGGATCTTGAAGTGCAGGAACGGATCCTGAACCGCGAGGTCGTAACCGGAGCGGACCATGCCGAGCGGCTCAAGGAAATTGAGGATGCCCGCGCGAAGGCCCAATCCGAATTGGCCGCCCTCGAAGCACGCTTCGAAACGGAGGCGGGCCTGGTGACGCGGATGCGCGAGTTGCGCGAGAAGCTCGAAGCCAATCCCAAGGATGAAGAGTCCCTGGCGGAACTGAAGAAGCTCGAATCCGACCTCGAAACCCTGCAAGGGGAAAATCCGCTATTGCGGGTATGCGTGGACGCGCAGATTGTCGGCGAAGTACTCTCGGCATGGACCGGCATTCCTGTGGGCAAGATGCTCAAGGATGAGATTTCCACCGTGCTCTCACTCGACGAAGTGATGGGCCAGCGCCTCATCGGGCAGGACCACGCGCTCAAGATCATCGCCCAGCGCATTGTCACCTCCCGCGCCCGCATGGACGACCCCGTGAAACCCGTGGGCGTCTTCCTGCTGGTGGGACCTTCCGGCGTCGGGAAGACGGAGACCGCCCTCGCGCTTTCGGACCTTCTCTATGGGGGCGAGCGCAACATGATCTCCATCAATATGTCGGAGTTCCAGGAAGCGCACACCGTCTCCACGCTGAAGGGGGCGCCTCCCGGCTACGTGGGCTATGGCGAGGGCGGCGTGCTCACGGAGGCCGTGCGCCGGCGTCCGTATTCGGTGGTGCTGCTCGACGAGGTGGAGAAGGCGCACCCCGACGTGCTCGAACTGTTCTTCCAGGTCTTCGACAAGGGCCAGATGGAGGATGGTGAAGGCCGCGAGATCGATTTCAAGAACACCATCATCCTGCTGACGAGCAACGCGGCAACAGAGACGATGATGAAGCTGACGGCGGATCCGGAAACCATGCCGTCCCCCGATGCCCTGGTGAAGGCCATGAAGCCGGAACTCGACAAGGTATTCAAGCCGGCCTTCCTGGGCCGATTGGTGATTGTGCCGTACTATCCGGTGCGCGACGAAGCGCTCAAGAAGATCATCGTGCTCAAGCTGCGCAAGATTCAAAAGCGCATGGCGGAAAACCACCGCGTGACGCTCGAATACACGCCGGAACTTGTGAATACGGTGGCGGATCGCTGCACGGAAGTGGAAAGCGGCGCCCGTAACGTGGATAACATTCTCACCAATTCGCTGCTGCCCGAGATCTCACGAGAGTTGCTCAGCCGGATGGCGGACGGGTTGGATATTTCGCACGTCCAGGTGGGCGTGGATGAAGCGGGAGTGTTCCAGTACCAGTTCTAGGGACCGCGTCCGCAAGGGCGGCGCTCAGCGGAATGTAATCGGTGAACCCGGGGACTTCCCCTTACGGCGAAGACCCCGGGTTCTTGCTTCGAGGGCCGCGCCGTACGGTTTGCCGTTCGGTGCGGAAACCGGATTTCACCGGCCGGGAATGATCCCGCAGGGGGGGATTTCTCGCAAAAGTGTACGAACGGAGTGCGTCCGACGGGGAGGATCCAGGCCATGCCATTCACGCAAAATGCAAGTCCCATCGCCATTGGCACGAGTCTCGGCCAGGATAAGCTTCTGCTGACCTCGTTTACGCACGAAGCTGAGGTCTCGGTCGGTTTCCGGATCGTCGCAAGGGCTCTATCCGAGGATAAGAGCCTCGATATCATGAGCCTGATTCGCACCAGCGCCACCATCCGGATCAACCTCACCGACGATCCCGATGCGCCCACGATGAAGTATCTGAACGGCGTCGTGCGCCGCGCGCAAATCCTTGAGGAAGATGAGTATCTTACGGAGTATCAGGTCGAGCTGGTTTCCTGGAACTGGATGCTCGATCTCCGCAAGGAGTGCCGCATTTTCCAGAACATGACCACGCAGGACATCATCTCGAAGGTCTTCAAGGACGCCGGGTTCAACGACTTTCAGTTTGACCTGCAGGGTTCCACGCAAACGCGGGTGTACTGCGTGCAGTACCGCGAGACGCACCGCCAGTTTGTAGACCGACTGATGGAAGAAGAGGGGCTCTTCTACTGGTTCAAGCATATCGACGGCAAGCACACGATGATCATCGGCAACGCCAATAGCAAATTTGCCGAATGCCCCAAGGGGGTGCTGCACTACGATACGACGAAGAGCCATAAGTACAGCGAAGACATCCATCAAATGGACATGGAGAAGTTCGCCCGCACGAAGATCGAAACGCGGCGGGACTACTTCTTCGAGAATCCGAGCCTCGACCTCACTTCCTCGCAGACCAGCGGCGAGACCAGGGGCTCCGAGGAAATCTACGATTACCCGGGCCTCTACACCGCCAAGGGGCAAGGCGATCATTTTGCCGGTCTCCAGGTGGATCATCAGGATTCGCACGTCACCCGCATCAACTTCAAGAGCATGGCCCGGGATCTGTTCTGCGGCTGCCGCGTGAAGATCGCGGATCACTTCAATGCCGAACTCAATAAGGAAGTGATCGTTCTGCGCATCGAGGAAGTGTGTACTTTCGGCGGGTACCGCTCCTCCTCCGCCGCGGGAGCGCCGGAGGGGCTGGACGTTTTCAAGTATGAGAACCACGTGAGTTCCGTGCCCAACGCGGCGCCCTACCGCCCGGCCCGGAAGACGCCGCGCCCGCAGGTGAAAGGCGTGCAGACCGCCGTAGTCGTGGGCCCCAGCGGCGAGGAAATTTACACCGATAAATACGGCCGTATCAAGGTGCAGTTTCACTGGGACCGCGTCGGCAAGAAGAATCAGGATAGTTCCTGCTGGATCCGCGTCGCCACCGCGTGGGCGGGCAAGAATTGGGGGATGATCTCGATCCCACGTATCGGCCAGGAAGTAGTGGTGGACTTTCTCGAAGGAGACCCGGATCGTCCGCTGGTGATCGGCAACGTCTATAACGCGGAGCAAATGCCTCCGTATACCTTGCCCGGGAACATGACGCAAAGCGGTCTCAAATCGCGCAGCAGCAAGAGTGGCGGCGGCGACAATTTCAACGAGATCCGGTTCGAGGATCTGAAGGGTTCCGAGGAACTCTACATTCATGCCGAAAAGGACATGAATACGATCGTCGAGAACGACCGGAATACGACGATCCAGAAAGGGAACGATAGCCTCACTATTGAGAAGGGGAATCGCTCCAGCGACATCCAGACCGGCGGCCGTGAGACCAAGATCAAGAAGAACGACAAGCTCACCGTCCAGGGCAATATCGAGACGAAGGCAGACGGCTCCGTCAAGGAAGAAGCCGGCACGACCTACAACTTGAAAGCCGGGACGGATATGACGATCGAAGCCGGAATGAACATGACAATTAAGGCCGGTACACAGATCACCATTCAGGCGGGCAGCGGCAAGATCGTGCTCAACGCGATGGGCGTCACCATCACCGGCGCGCTCGTGAAGATCAACTAACCCCCTGCCGTGCCGCGTGCGCCAGTGGCTTTGCCGGGCCGGGTTGACTCATACTCGAAGGCATGGTGGTTGTCTCGCTCACGGTGCCCGCGGCGGAAAGCGATCTGGTGGTCGGCGAGTTGAGCGAGCACGCGCTCGAAGGGATTCGCGAGACGGATCTTCCCGGCGCTCTCGTGCGGCTGGATGTCTTCGTCGCCGATGCGGCCGCCGCGGAAAGCCTCGCCGCGCGGTTCGCTGCATTCCCGCTCGCCATCGCCGGCGCGGATGCCCGGGATTGGGTGGCTCACTCCCGCGGCCTCTGGAAGCCGCTCGAAGTAGGCGACCGCTTCTATCTCGCGCCCGAATGGGATGAGGAAGCGGTGGCGCCCGAAGGCCGCATCCTGCTGCGGATGCCGGTGGGGCAGGGCTTCGGCAGCGGCTTTCATGAAACCACCCAACTGGCGCTGCGAGCGCTCGAGATCACCCCGGTGGAAGGCGCTTCCGTGCTGGATGTAGGCACGGGCAGCGGCATCCTGCTCGCCGCCGCCAGAACCCTGGGCGCAAGCACGCTTGTGGGCTGCGATCTTGACCCTGTGGCCATCGAAGCGGCCCAAGGCTATCTCGCGGCTTCCGGCGCGCCTGCCAGCCTCTTTCGAGGTTCCATCGGCGCGGTTCGGCCGCAACGCTTTCCCGTGATTCTGGCGAACCTCAACGCCACGCTGATCCTGAATCTGCTTGAGCCGCTTTTCGCCGCCCTGGAGCCTCGCGGAGCACTCATCCTTAGCGGCATCCTGGAGGAAGAATCGGCAGCCATCCACGCGGCCCTGGAGCGAATGCCGGGCGTCATTCGGATCTATCATTCCGCGCAGGGCGATTGGGTGAATTTCCGCGTGAGCACCGGCGCGTAATGCGGGAGGCGCCCGTGCGGCGCGCACTCCCACGGGCGACCGTGTGCCGTGGCGAGGCCCGGTGCCATACAATGATGCCTGTGGCTGCGCTTCCGTTTTTTCAAGCCCGGCAGACGATCGTAAATCGCATTCTCGCGGTGTCGCCCGTGCCGCGCGTGGAATCGGTTTCTCTCGCGAATTGCTCCGGCCGTATCCTCGCGGAGGCGATCGCGGGAGACCGGCCCTATCCGCCCATCGACAAGAGTCTTCGAGACGGCTATGCGGTCCGCTCCGCGGATCTGCCCGGAGCGCTGGAAGTGATCGGCGAGGCGCGCGCCGGCGTGGCGGCCGATCTTGAAGTGAGGCAAGGGCAGGCCGTGGAGATCATGACAGGCGCGCCCATTCCGAATGGGGCCGATGCGGTTGTCATGGTGGAGCATACCCGCCGCACGGGCGGCATCGCGCATATAGAGAAGAGCGCCAGCCCCGGCCAGCACATCGTCGAGAAAGGCTTTGAGGTCAAACGCGGCGAGATTATCCTGCATCCCGGCCACCGCCTCGGCTTCGCCGAAGTAGCGCTGCTTGCCACCGTCGGCCGCGCGCATGTGCATGTCTTCCGCCGGCCCAACGTGGCCATTCTGAGCACCGGGGACGAGGTAGTGGCCGTCGAGGAGACTCCCACCGAGCACCAGGTGCGCAACTCGAATGCCTGGACTCTCGCCGTGCAGGTGAAGAAGTCGGGCGGGGAGCCCACGATTTTTCCCATTGTGCGCGACGATGCCAGGGAACTTCGCGCGCGCATCGAAGAGGCGCTGAAGTTCGATCTGATCCTCTTCACCGGCGGAGTCTCGGCAGGGAAGTACGATCTCGTGGAGACCGTCCTTGAGGAGATGGGCGCGGAACTCTACATCACCCGCGTAGCCATTCGTCCCGGCCAGCCTTACGTCTTTGGCCGTCTGAAGGATCGCTTTTTCTGCGGGCATCCCGGCAACCCCGGCTCCACGATGATCACCTTTGAGATCTTTTCGAGGGCCGCCGTGGAGTTGCTCTCCGGCGTGCCGGTCCCGTGTCTGCCGTTGCTCAAGGGCCGCCTCACCCGGACTTTGGACGAAAAGCCCGGGTTCACGCGGTTTCTTCCGGCCAAGCTCGAATCCGATGGCATCAGCGTCACTCCGATGGCGTGGAAAGGCTCTTCGGATGTGGCCACCATGGCCCGCTGCGATTGCTTCATGGTGGTGGAGGCGGAGCGCGGCGGGTACGAGGCGGGCGATTGGATCTCCGTGCTATTGAAATCCACCTCTCCCTAGCGTCATGGCGACTCTCTCCCATTTCGATGAATCCGGCGCGCCGCGCATGGTGGATGTCTCGGGCAAGGGCGCCACGGCCCGCGTTGCCCGCGCCCACGCCTTCGTCGCCATGCCTCCCGAGGTGCTGGCGGCGCTGCCTTCGAATAAGAAGGGGAATCCGGTCGAAGTCGCCCGCATCGCCGGTATCCAGGGCGCCAAGCGCACTTCCGACCTCATCCCGCTTTGCCACCCCTTGCCGCTCAGCTATGTGGATGTCCGCATCGAAGCCGAGGAGGGCGGGCTGCGCATCGAGACGGAAGCGCGCACCGTGGGCGAAACCGGCGTGGAAATGGAGGCGCTCACCGCGGCCGCCATCGCCGCGCTCACGCTCTATGACATGACCAAGGCGGCATCGAAGGCGATCGAGATTCGCGAGATCTATCTGCTCTCGAAATCCGGCGGAAAGTCCGGCGACTACCGGCGCTGAGCGGCCGGACGCTCGCGAGCGCTCATCCGCGGCCTTTGCGGTCCCCCTTTCCGTTTGCGGCGCTTGTTGTCACTGGCCGCCGCCGGAGCGCGTCTTTTACGATAAGAGAGAGCCACCATGCGTGCCCCCTGCTTGAAACTGCATCTCGCTCCGCTCGCGATTCTCGCCGCCCTTGCTTGCGCGTGCATCTGCGGATGTTCTCCGAAAGGCCCCATGTTCCCACTGGATAACCCTGCGCCGCGCGCCGATACGCACTCCTATGCCAAGCCCGAGGAATGGAAGATGACGCGCGTCTTCCTCGATCTCGATGTCGATTTCCACCGCAAGGTGCTGCGCGGTACGGCGCTGCTCGATCTGGAGCATGGTCCGGGAAGCCCGGCGGCCGCCGTGATTCTCGATACGCGCGCGCTGACTGTAGAGAAGGCCGAATGGAGCGCGAGCCAGGGCGCGAAGCCCGGTGCGGAGGCAGAGACATGGAGCGATGCCGAGTTCAGCCTCGGACCGGACGACCCCATCCTCGGCGCGCCCCTGCGCATCGAACTCCCCGCCGAGGCGCGCGCCGTGCGCATCACCTACGAAACCTCTCCCGGCGCCGTTGCCCTCCAGTGGCTCGAACCCGCGCAGACGGCGGGCAAGAAGCAGCCATTCCTCTTTTCGCAATCGCAGGCTATCCAGGCCCGTAGCTGGATCCCGCTTCAGGATTCACCCGGCATCCGCGTGACCTATGGCGCGAAGATTCGCGTGCCTCGCCCGCTGCGCGCGGTGATGAGCGCCGATACGAACCCGTTCGCGGAAGATGCCTCCGGCAAGGCGATCGATGCGTCCACGCTCGAGTTCCGGTTCGATCAGCCGAAGCCGATCCCGAGCTATCTCATCGCGCTGGCCGTGGGGGATCTCGCGTTCGCGAATCTCGACCCTCGCGGCGGCCGGCAAGGCCGCACCGGCGTCTATGCGGAGCCCTCCGTTCTTCCCAGGGCGGCCAGTGAGTTCGCGGATACGGAGAAGATGGTGGAATCCATCGAAGCACGTTTTGGCCCATACCGCTGGGGCCGCTACGATCTGCTGATCCTGCCCCCCAGCTTCCCCTTCGGCGGCATGGAGAACCCCTGCCTTACGTTCGCCACCCCCACCGTCATTGCCGGGGATAAGAGCCTGGTGAGCCTGGTGGCGCACGAACTGGCTCACTCCTGGAGCGGCAACCTGGTGACGAACGCCACCTGGCGGGACTTCTGGCTGAACGAGGGCTTCACCACTTATCTCGAACGGCGCATCCTCGAAGATATCTACGGCAAAGATCGCGCCGATATGGAAGCCGTGCTCGGCTACCGGACGCTGCTCGACGAGATGAAGACGCTCCCGGAGAAAGACCAGATTCTCTACGTCGATCTCAAGGGCCGCGACCCCGATGACGGCTTCACCCAGGTGCCCTATGAGAAAGGCGCGCTCTTTCTGCGGACCATCGAAGGCGCGGTGGGCCGCGAAAAGTTCGATGCGTTCCTGCGGAGCTATTTCGATAAGTACGCCTTCCAGAGCATCACCACGCAGGATTTTCTCGGCGAGCTGGCCGATGCCTTCTTCCGCGAGGATCCGAGGCTTGGGTCGAAGATCCCCGTGCTAGCCTGGGTAACGCAACCCGGCATCCCGGAGGGCGCGGCCATTCCATCCTCGCCGCTGCTCAAGCATGTGGCGGAGGCGGCTGCCGCGTTCGCCGATGGCAAGACGCAAGCGGCGTCCGTTCCCTTCAAGCGCTGGAGCAGTTTGGAGCAACTGCACTTCCTGCGCTCCCTGCCGAAGGGTCTCGACGCTGCGAGGATGAAGGCGCTTGACGAGGCGTTCGGCCTTACCCATTCGGGGAACTCCGAAGTGGCCGCCGAGTGGCTTCTCATGTCGGTGCGCAATGGCTATTCTCCGGCCTATCCGCGCCTGGAGAGCTTTCTGATCGAAGTGGGAAGGCGCAAGTTCATCAAGCCCTTGTACGAGGAGCTGGTGAAGACTCCGGAAGGGCGTGCTCGCGCGCTCGCAATCTACGCAAAGGCCCGGCCCGGTTACCATCCGATGGCCGTCGCCACGGTGGACGGCATTCTCCAAGGCAAGGGAAAATAGCTTCATAAGCGATCCGTGCTGAGCGAGCGATGAAAGCGGAACAGAAAGCGCGCGGTTCTATCCTCTGGAAGCTTCTCGGGGCCATCCCGCTGGCATTGGTGCTCGCGGGGGCGGCGGGCTATACCCTGGAGCAATTGGGAGTATCCCGCGATCTGGCGCGGTTGCCCATGCCCGGCCGGATGATTTCGGTTGGTTCCCACCGGCTGCATCTTTCCTGCCTGGGCGAGGGTTCGCCCGTGATCCTGCTCGAGAGTGGATGGGGGATGCCCGCGGCGGTTTGGGCGCGCACGCAACCGCTGCTCGCGAAGCAGACGCGCGCCTGCGTGTGTGATCGCGCGGGCTATGGCTGGAGTGAGACCGGCCCCGCGCCGCGCGATGCAGCCGAAATCGCCAGGGAGGCCGAGGCTCTGCTTGCGGCAGCGCGCATCGAAGGGCCGATCATTTTGGTTGGCCACTCCTTCGGAGGGTTGTGCGTCCGCCTGCTGGCCAAGCGAATGCCCGGGCGCGTCGCGGGCATGGTTCTAGTTGATGCCGTGCATGAGGACATGCTGCGCGCGCTTCCCATGATCCGCGTCCGCATGGAGGAACGCCGCGCCCAGATGGAACTAGCCCCCTATCTGGCCGAACTGAGCCTCTTTCGCATCGCGCCCGGCTTCTTCGGGATGGACCGGCGCGGGGAGGAAGCCGCCGCGTTCAGCGACGCTCAATGGGAGACGATTCGCACCTTTCGCTCGATGCCTCGGCAGGTGGAGGCGGCATTGGCGGAGTTGCTCCTGTTCGAAGAGAGCATGCGGGAGGCCAGGGCCGCCGGCGGTTTCGGCCCGATGCCGCTCGTGGTGCTAAGCGCGGGCCTCGCCCGTAAGCCGCGCTGGGTGCCGCCCGACTATACGGATGCCGAATATCAGCGCCAATGGAATCTGCTCCAGGAAAAGATGCGCTCGCTGAGCGGACCGCCCGCGCCCCGCTTGGTCGCCACCCAATCCGCCCATGAGATCCCGATTCAGCAGCCGGAGATGGTCGTCCGCGCCGTGGATGCCGTGTTGCGGCAAGCGGCGCTCACGCTATCTGTTCGATAGCGTCCCGCTTGCCCGCCGGGGAGGCCGTTCGCGGCACGAGGCTCACCAGCGCCGCTGCGAGCAAATAACAAAGCCCGCCCACCAGCAGCGTTTCCCGCAGGCCGAAGGAGATCGCCAGTACGATCGCGCTCACGCTTCCCAGCACGCTCGCGGCGGCGTTCAATGCCCAAGCCCAGCGGACGGTGGGCGCGCTCCAGCCTTCGAGCAACTGCAAGCCCATCGGGAACGGAACGCCCATCGTGAAGGCGGGCGTCCCCACCAGCACCACCGTCAGCAGCACCTTCAGCGGGAACGGCCAGGAAACCGCAATCGCGCTCAGCGGCGTGGCGATCAACGCCAGCACGGCGATCTCCAGGGCAACCAGCATCGCCAGCTTCCGCAGCTTTCCGGTTTCTCCCCCGGTGATGCGTTTGCTGAAGAAGGCGCCCAGCCCGCTGAACACCAGCATGGAAAAGATGATCACCGTCAGCGAGTAGACCGGGTGCCCCAGCAGCAGCACGAAGTTCTGGATCGCCGCCACCTGCGTGAGGATGTAGCCCATCCCGATCAGAACGAAATAGCCCAGAAACAGCCGCAGGCCGCGTTCTTTCGGAAGCGCATTCTTGAGCACAAGAGGCGGCAGCAGCAGGATCAGCAGCATCGCCACGATGCTGACGGCGAAGAGCCCCAGCAGGGTGGGCACCGCGCGGTTCACGTTGAAGTCCGCGCTGTCGCGGCCGATCGTCTTCACCAGTTTCCACAAGTCGCGCGGCTGCACCGTATAGAAGAAGAACGGCCGGTTGTCGCCCACGGGAGAGACGTCGAACGCATAGTTCCGGTAAAACTCCTGGGGGTTGGATGTTTCGAGATATTGGTGGAAGGCCGTGTTTCCCGGCCGCCCCGGCAGATAGATCGCTTCGAGGCCCCGTTCACGAGCGACAGCTTCCGCCTGCGCCACTTGTGCATCGTCGAAGGGCCGGCGGGAAACAATCACCGTATCGAGAGCGCCCCAGCCGAGCAGCAGCCGGCTGTTCTCCCGCAGCACCAGCACATGGCGGGCCACATCGTTACTCCCCAGCCGCCCCAGCGCCACCCGGGCCAGCGCCAGCAGCCGCAGGCTCTCGCGCGGCTTCTCAAATCCCCAGCGCGTGATCGAAAGCAACCCGTCCGGGCGCAGGGATCGCAGATAATCCTCGAACGCATCGGTCGTATAAAGATTGTTCTCGGATAGCGCGAACGCGCCCGCCGCCGTGGAGGCCCACGTATCCACCAGCGTGAGCTGAATTACCCCGAACAACTCGTTATTGCGCCGCACGAACGCTCGCCCGTCCTCCACCTCAATCTTCACTTCCGGGCGGAAATAGATGCGCCGGGAGAGATCCGGAAATCGCTCCCGCATGATCGTGTTGGCGATGGCGGGGTTAATCTCCACGCCCGTCACATCCTTGCTGCCCGAGGCGATGGCGCGCGCCATGTCCCATCCCCCACCCGCGCCGATCACGAGCGTCTTGGCTCCGGGCCGCAGGTTGTAGACGAACCCAGGGCCCATGCTCAGCAAATCCTGCCGGTCCTTGGCGCTTAGATGGTCGAGGTCGTAGGGCGGGATGCCCGTTGCCGCGTCGCCATCGATCACGATATCGGGCTGCCACTGGCCGGGCGCCTGGCGAAGCGCTACCCGGGAGAGGCTGTTCCACTTCACGTAGATCTCGTTGCTCAGTTCGTGGCCTTTGGCGTAATGCAAGTCCAGCCACCGCGTCTTGCCGTTCACCACCATCAAGCTCACAAGCAGCAGGGCGACGCCCACGCCCACCGCGCGCATCAGCGTCCGATGCTTGGCGGAATACCAGAGCGAGGCGGCCACCGCGTAGATCACGCCCGCCGCGATCACCGTGTTCGGGCCGCCGAAACTATTCAGAAACGGCACCAGCAGCAGGCACCCCGCCGCCGCCCCCAGCAAGTCGTGGAAGTAAACGCGATCCACCTTTTCGATGGTTTCGCTGATAGCCAGGGAGAGTGCCGCGCCCGCCAGAAAGAACGGGATTGCCGAAAGGAAAAATACTCCCGCCAGCATCGGGGTTCCCGGCTCGGCTCTCACGGAAACCAGCAGCAGCAGGGCAAGCGGAACCACGATGGCATTCGCCAGCAGAAGGGCCGCCGCCTTATTCTGAAAACTGCCCGGCAGCCGCGCCAGCGTGTAGGAAAACAATCCGCCGGCGCCCAGTCCGAACATCGCGATGGAAATGGCCAGAAACGCGAAATGATAGTAAAAGACCACCGAAAATAGCCGCGTGAGAGCCAGTTCCAGAATCAATGTGGCGAGCGTTGTGAAGAAAACACCGAGATAGATGCGGGGCCAGTCCCGGTGTTGGCGCGCGGAGTCGAACGGCATCAAACTACCAGCATACGGCACCCGGCGGCGTGGCCGCGACACGTTCATTCACGCGCATTCGCGCTCCGGGGCATGGATGGCCTTCCGCGCGTTGCTGTGTGATCCGGCAGGGCGCTCCGTGGCGCGCAGGCCCCCGGGCCGGATAATGATACGCTGGATGCGGCCTCGCCGGGTCATCCGGCCCATCGGCGGGGCCGGGATACGCATGCGCGGGAAAGTTGCAGTCAGGCCATGATCGATCTGAGTTCCGTCCAAGATCAGCAGATGTTTCAGGAGGCATTCCGCCTCGCCCAGACGCGCGTGCGGGCGCTCGTCGAAAGGGAGCCCGGCTTCTACCCGATGTTCACGGAGAACGGCAAGTGGTGCCATGATCTTCCTCCGTGGACCTACTGGTGCGACGGATTTCTCCCCGGCATGATGTGGATCTTTGCTGCCGCGGAGCCGGATCCAGGGGAAGCGTCCTGGTGGCATGACCAGGCCGTGCATTACACCAAGCCGCTGGAGCCAAGAAAGTTCGATGGCGATGTCCACGATCTGGGTCTGATCTTCATGTCCACCTTCTACCGCTGGCATGAGATCACCGGAGAGACGGCGCTTCGCGATGTGCTCGTGGAAGCCGGCCGCACCCTTGCCGGGCGCTATCAGCCCACCGGCAGATACATGGCCTCCTTCATCACCAACGACAGTACCTTCATCGACATGATGATGAACGTCGGCCTCATCTTCTACGCCGCCCTCGAAGCGAGCAGCCCGGAGTTGATGGATGCCGCCATGAATACCTGCCTCACCATTCGGCGCACCCTGGTGCGCGGCGACGGCTCCGTCGGGCAGGGCGCCCTATTCGATATCGAAACCGGCGCTTTCGTCGCGCAAAGCACCCAGCAGGGCTATCGCGCCGATTCCTGCTGGAGCCGCGGACTTGCATGGTCGCTCTACGGCTTCACGAATGCCTACGAGTTCTGCGGGGATGCGCGCCTGCTTTCCACCGCCGAAGCCACCGCCGATTTCTACGTGCAAAGCTCCCCTTCGGATGGCGTCCCGCCCTGGGATTTCGACGCGCCCGCGGCCGATGGCGTGGTGCTGGATACTTCCGCCGCGGCCATCGCCGCCTCCGGCTTCTTTAAACTTTCCCGCGTCGTGCCGGATCTCACCAAAGGCCAGTTCTATGACCAGGTTGCCCGCCGCATTCTCCGCTCCTTGTGCGAAAAGCATATTGGCCGGCAAGACGGCTACGAAGGCATCCTCAAGAATGGCGTCTACCACATGAACCAGAAACTGGGCGTTGGCGAGAGTGTCATCTGGGGGGAGTACTTTTTTGTGGAAGCGCTAGACGAAGCCATTCGCAGCCTGGACGGGAACGGGTAAATCCATGGCGGACGAACTCGGCGAACGCATTCGGGAACTCCATTGGGTCTACCGGTGCGAAGACCCACCGGCGGTCGAGATCTACCTCCGCGCGAATCCCGATTTGCTGCCCTACGTGGAGCAAAGCGAGGCGCGCATCGCAGAGCATTTTCCGGATGCGAATTTGCGGCTCGCCGTGGAGCACGACGAAGGGGAGGAGGGCGCCCCGGCCGCGGAGAAGCTCTTCATCCTCATCGAGGCCGGCGGTGGCACGGGCGATGCGCTCGACCGCCTCGAGAAGTTGGACGAAGCCTGGTCCGTCGATGTATGCGACGCCACGGACGACCGTCTTGTCATCGACCTGAGCTATGAGCGGCCGCTCAGCCCATCAGGAAGCGCGTGATGTGGTTTGCCAGATAGGCGGAGACGAACGCCAGCGCGGTCATGTAGCCGAACATGTACGCGGGAAACTTCCATCCACCGGTCTCGCGGCGCACCACGGCCAGCGTGGAGAGGCACTGCATCGCGAACGCGAAGAAAACCAGCAGCGCGATCGCTCCCGGCAGGTCGAGGTTCTGGCGTAGCGCTTCCTGCAGCCCCAGGCTCGATTCGTCGCCCCCCTCAATTCCGTAAATCGTACCGAGCGTGCCGATGATCACCTCGCGCGCCGCGAGCGAAGTCACCAGCCCGATGCCGATGCGCCAATCGAATCCGAGCGGCCGGATGACCGGTTCCACCGTGCGCCCCAGCGTCCCCGCCAAGCTGTCTTCGATCGGAGGCGCATGGCCGTCGACGAGCGGCAGGCTCGCGAGCGCCCACAGCCCGATGGAGACGGCCAGAATCACCGTCCCCGCCCGGCGCAAAAACACCTTGGAGCGGTCAAGCAGCCGCAAGCCGATGGATCGCAGCGTGGGCCAACGGTACGTCGGCAATTCCATCACGAAGGGTTGCCGCTTCGCCTTGAGCACCGAACTCTGCAATACCCAGGCGGTACCGACGGCGGCCAGGAACCCGAGAAGATAAAGGCCCATCAAGGCCAGCGCCCGGATGCCCAGGAACTTGCCCAGAATCTCCCGCTCCGGTAAGAATGCCGCGATGATCAACGTGTAGACGGGCAGCCGTGCGGAGCAGGTCATGAACGGCGCGATCAGGATCGTGGCCATCCGGTCCCGCTTGCTCTCGATCGTGCGCGTCGCCATGATGGCGGGAATGGCGCAGGCGTAAGCCGAGAGTAGCGGAATGAAACTTTTCCCCTGAAGGCCCACCCGAGCCATGGTGCGGTCTGAGATCACGGCGGCGCGCGCCAGGTATCCCGAATCCTCAAGGATGCCGATGAACGCAAAGAGAATCAGAATCTGCGGCAGAAACACCACGACGCTGCCCACACCGCTCCAAACGCCGTCCACGACGAGGGATTGCAGCCATGGGTTCGGCAGCAAGGAACGCACCAACTCCCCCGAAGAGGCAATCAGCGCTTCCACGCCATCCATCAGCGGCTGCGCCACCACAAATATACTTTGGAACACCAGCACCATCACGACCAGAAAGATCAGCGGCCCGGCAATGGGGTGCAGAAAGACGGCGTCGAGCCGCTGGGTCCAGATCGGAGCGTTGGGGCTTTGATACCCCGCCGCGCGGGACATGCTGCCCGCCCACTCACGGCAGGCCGGCACATTCTGCAGAATCGGCAGTTCCACCGGCCGTGGCAGCGCCACCGTGCCCGCGAGAAAGCTGCGGATCATCTCGAGACCCTCTCCGCTCGCGGCGCTGATACGAGCCACGGGTGCGCCAAGCTGGTTCGCCAGCGCTTCCGTATCCACATCCCCGCCGCGCCGCCGCAACTCATCCGCCATATTCAGCAGGATCAGCGTCGGAATGCCCATTGCCAGAATCGGCGCGGCCAGCATCAGGTGGCGGCTGAGATTCGTGGCATCGAGGATCAACAGAACGGCATCCGGCTTGCGCATCCCATCCGTCTGCCCGTGAAGGATGTTATGCGTCACCTGCTCGTCTTCGCTGCGCGGAGTGAGGCTGTAAACACCCGGCAAGTCCACTACATCGAGCGTCTTGCTATTGAGAATCATTTGCCCCACGTGATAATCCACCGTCACGCCGGGGTAATTGGCCACCTTCTGGCGCAGGCCGGTGAGGCGGTTGAAGAGCGTGGTCTTGCCGGAGTTCGGAGGGCCCACCAATGCGATCACGCGGTGGCTGGGCGCGCCCACCGGTTCGCGTAAGGGTTCGAGCACCGCTGCGGCGGGCGTCTTCGGGCCATGCGGCAGGGAATGGAGTTCACTCATGCCGAACCCTCATGCGAAAAATCTGGTGGGCATGTAGTAAGTGCAATCATCGCAAGGCTTTGCATGCGCTAGCAGAAAGGAAATCAGGCATGAGCGCGGATGAGAATATGGGCGCAGGTTTCCCGCCGCAGCGCTACTTCACTGCCATCGACATGGAAAATACGCGGATCTCCGCCCGGCGCGGTCTTGCCGGCGGAAACGGATAGCCCGGGGATGAAGCCAAGCTCCATCAGGCGGCACGCAAACTCTTCAGGAAGATCGAGGCTCTCCAGAATCCCTTCTTCGCCTTCCCGCAACTCCGAAAGTACGTGGGGAGCCGCCCCATTCCCATTGAAAACAGTTTGCATCTCGATTTCAGTATCCGTCCCGTGGAGATATAAGTCAAGAATGGTCCGAGATTGCGTATCCGCGCGAATGAATCTCCACGAAGTCCTGCATTCTCGCCCTCCCGAAGCACGCTTCTATTCGTCATGTTACGATACCAGCGTGCCGGAATTTCCTATTCCCGCATCCCTTTCGCGAAAACAGGCGCTTCGCCAGGCCCACGTGTCTCCGCGGCAGCTTGCGGCGTGGGAGAAATTGGGGTTCCTGCCGGGGAAGGATGCCTATACCCAGAGCGATCTCCTGCTCATGCGCAACCTGCGCATCCTGCGGGAATCGAAAGTCCCGTATTCGCGGATGGACGCGCTGCTCGATTCTCTCCGCAAACGCGTTGATGCGGCGGAAGACCCCCTGCGGGATTTGCGTCTGCGCCGCCGCGGACGGAAGCTGGCCGTCCATTGGCAGGGCTGCCAAATGGACGCCGAGAGCGGCCAGTTGCTGCTCGAGCTCGAACCGGCTGAGTTGAAGGAGATCCTCGCCTTTCCGAAACCTCGCCAGAAGCAGAAGGAGGATCCCCGGAAGAGCCGGGCGGCGGACCTCTTCTATCAGGCGCTTGATCGGGAGAATCAGGGCGCGGCGCCCTCTGAAGTCACTCCGCTTTATAAGGAGGCGCTCGAGTTGGACGGCGAGTGCTTCGGCGCGCATCTCAACCTGGGCACTATCTATTTCAACCAGAAGAAGATGCGCCAGGCGGAGGATCATTACCGGCGCGCCATCGACATCCATCCCGGCTACGTGCTGGCCCATTTCAATCTCGCCAGCCTTTACGACGAGAAGGGAGAGGTGGAAAAGGCGCTCTCCTGCTATGCGAAGACGCTGGAACTCGACCCGCGCTACGTGGATGCGCATTACAACCTGGCGCTTCTCTATCAAAACCTGGGACGCTTAATGGAGGCGGCGCGGCACTGGAAGCTATTCCTGAAGCTCGATCCTTCGAGCGACTGGGCCATGATCGCGCGCCGCGAATTGAAGCGCCTGGTCGAAAGCGCGGTGGTGCCGGGCGGCGGCCCGAAGCCAGTGAGCGCTGGTGGGAAAACATCCAGCCCCGGCGCCACCGCAAAACACTGATGAGCCTCTTCCCGCAAAGCGAAGACGATTGGATTGCGCGCATCGAGGCGCGCTTGCCCGTCCAAGGCCGCTCTCGTTCCGGCGGTGGCCGGCTCGTCCTCGGCATCGGCGACGATGCCGCTATCTATCGGCCCGCGCCGGGGGAAGATCTCGTGTTCACCACGGACATGATGCACGAGGGGCGGCACTTTCTCCAGCACCATCCCGCCTTCGAGATTGGCTGGAAGGCCATCTGCCGGGGCTTGAGCGACATCGCGGCCATGGGCGCCCGACCGGAATTCACTCTTCTTTCCCTGGCGGCTGGTCCGTGGGTGACCCCCGAATGGATCGACGCATTCTACGACGGTTTCCTGGCCCTCGCGGCACATTTCAAGACGCCCCTGGCCGGTGGAGATCTCGGGCGCGCGGCACACACGGCCATCGATGTGGTGGTGGCCGGCAGCGTTCCCAAGGGAGAAGCGCTGCGCCGAGACACTGCGAAGCCGGACGATCTTATCTATGTGAGCGGACGGCTCGGTGGCGGAGCGCTTGGCTTGCGCGAACCCTCGAATGCGTTGGCTCTTGATCGCTTTCTGTCTCCGGAGCCGCGCATCCATCTGGGCGTGGCGCTCCGGCGGCGCAAGCTCGCCTCGGCCGCCATGGATCTGAGCGACGGCCTGTCGAGCGATCTCTCTCGCCTCGCCCGCGCATCGGGGGTGGCTGCCCATATTCGGAGGCCCTTGCCCGTTTTTCCAGGAGCCAGCGAGGCCGATGCGCTCCACGGCGGCGACGATTACGAATTGCTCTTTGCGGTACCGCCGTCGGTTCGCGTCCCCAATTGTCTCGCCGGCCAGTTGCTCCATTGCGTGGGGAAGCTCGTCGTAGGAGAGCCCGGAAGGCTCTTGTTCGAAGGAGAACCACTGCTCCCGGCCGGCTGGGATCATTTCTCCCGGTAGCCTTGCGCGCGGGCTATTCCAGGGCAGGTCCGGGGAACCCGCCAGGGGCGGTCGACGCCGCCGCGCGCGGAACACCCTGGATCGTTTCTCCCATAGAAAAAGGGGGAGCCAAACGGCTCCCCCTTATGCTAACGAGCAGCGTCTTCGCGACTAGAAGCTCAAACGCAGGCCGAAGCGGAATTGGCGGAACGAATCCGCGCCGGTGATGGTCATGAACCCGTTGAGCGGGTTCGCCACCGAGGTGTTCAGCGAACCGTCGGCGTTCAGCCGCATGTTCGCCGAAGAGCCGGAGGGGTTGCTCCAGCGCGTGTTGTGGCCTATGTTGTTGGCTTCCGCCCGGAATTCCATGTTCAGCTTCTCAGTCAACTTGAAGGTCTTGAACAGGCCAGGGTTGAGCTGCCAGAAGCCGGGGCCATGGATAGCGTTCACGCCCATGGAGCCGGGAACATACTTCGGATTCTTCGAATCGAAGTAGTAGAGCGGATCGCGGAAGGCCGACGGATCGAGGTAGGCTTGGCCTGGTCCCTTGCCATCGAGCTTCTTCACGGGGCCAAGCTGGAATGCGGTCTGCGTGCAGCCGATGCACTCCAGGCTGGAGCCGCTACCGGAAACCGTGAACGGCGTGCCGGTGTAAGCATAGAAGGTCCCGCTCAGCTTCCATCCACCCAGAACAAGATCCGCCGGGCCGGAAAGATCGAAGTGCTTGCCTTGGCCGAACGGCAGGTCGTAGCTGAAGGCCGTGGTGAACATGTGGGTGCGGTCATACCCGGCGAGCGAGTAATTCCGTGCCAACATGCCATCCCAGTTGAACGCCTTCGGTCCGGCCCAGCCGGTGTCGTCAGCCATGTTCCGCGCCTTGCTAAACGTGTAGGACGTCGTGAAGAAGAGTCCGGAACCGAACTGCTTCTGCGCATTCATCTGCAGAGAGTCATAGGCGCCATAGCCCCAGCCATCCCACATGTTGGCGCCGATGCGGCGTCCGTTGATCTTCGCGAGAGGCAGATTCGCGCGATCCTTGCCGAGGCCCGGGCCCACGGTGTTGATGTCGCGGTCCATCATTTGGTCAATGGTGCGCGTGGCGACGTAACCCGCCGTGCCGAGGATGCCCCACGGCAGTCTCCGCTCGAGGGTCAGGTTCCAGCTCTGGATATAACCGCGGCTGAGGTTTCCGCCCCAGGGGCTGCGGGGGCCCATGTTGATATTCAAGGGCAACATCAACTCGCCGGTGCTGGTGTCGGGCAGCGGGATCTCGGGAATACCCTGGGCCAGGTTGTTATACCAGCCAAAAGATGTATTCGGCTGATAGTCGCCCGTGATCGTGGAGGGGTAAAGGCCACGCAGCGGGCGGGAGAAGGGAACCGGATCGTAGGTGATGCCGTAGCCCGCGCGGAGCACGGTCTCGCCCGCGAAGCGGTAGGCGAAGCCGACGCGCGGCGCGAACAGCTTCTTGCTCACGTTGATGTTGACATTCTTCGGAACGGCGCCGAGGCCGCCGAGGTAGACGATGTTGGTGTAGGGATCCCAGCGCTCGATACCGCGATCCTTGCGGCTGATGAGCGGGTAGTACTCATACCGCAAACCGAGGTTAACGGTCAGGTTTCGCGACACCTGCCAGCGATCCCGTAGGTACCAGGCCAACTGCCATTCGCGGTTCGTCATCAGGAAGTTTTGTACGGACTTGCCATAGCTATACGGCAGGCCCAGAAGGAACGCTGCAAACTGATTGGGTTCGCGCGCCACGGCGCCGGGAATACTCGTGGTCCGGCCGTCAAAGTTGATTGCTCCGCGCGGATTCGCCGTTTCCGGCTGCCAGTGGTCCAATATCAAACGGCGCGGCTCAAAGCCGAAGCGGATTTCGTGCGCGCCGGCGAGTTTGGTGAAGTTCGCCTGGAAGGTGAAGCTTCGTTCGGCGCGCCACGTGGGGGTCCATGTGCCCTCGTTGCCGACGTTGCTGAAGCCGATGCCGGTGACGACCGGCATGCCGCCGTAGCGGAAGTCGTTGGCGAACGTTCTGCCGCCGTTGGTGCCGGGGATACCCCAGTCATCGAGGCCGACATTCTTGTCCATTTCCGGAATCGTGACGGTTTGGTCCATCCGGGTGTAACCGAATACGCCATCCATCAGGAAGCTGGGCGACCAGGTGTAGTTGTAGCCCGAAGTGAGCAACTGAACGGTGGTATCGCCGATACCTTCCGTGCCGAGTGCTGGGCCACCCTTGTTGCCGAAGGGGTACGCGCCCGTAACCGGGGCGTCCATGCGGCTATACTTGCCCCAGACGCTCAATTTCTCGTTCACAACCCAGTTGGGCTTGAAGTCGTATTGATTTCGCGTGAGCGAAAGCACGCCGCTCGCGAAGAAATTACCGGACAGATTATTCGGGTCAGTGGGGGAGACTTGGTTCGGCCCCGGCATCCCGTTATAAATTCTGCCCGCGATCGGGCTGAGGCGGGCGCTCGGAATGATGTTGCCCGCGAACTGCGTGCGAAGTTCCGGCGTCGTTGCCGGCGCGCTCGAGGGGTCGTAGACCTTGGCGTAGGCGTTGAGCGCGCTGAAATCGCCCTTCAGGAAGTTTGCCGGCGCGACGGAATAGTTGCCGCTGTAGCCGGTGCCTTCCATCGTCCGCTCATAGCTGAAGAAGTAGAACAACTTGTTCTTGATGATTGGGCCGCCGATCGTGCCGCCCGCGATGTTCAGGGTGGTCTTCGGGTTCTTGAACGTAGCGGAACGGAAATAGGGCACCGTGTTCAGCCGGTTGTTGTTGTGGAACCAGAAGGCTACGCCGTGCAGATCGTTGGTGCCGGATTTGGTCACCACCGTGATGGCGGCGCCGCCGGCCATGCCCTGCTCGGCGTCGAAGGAGTTCGTCGAAACGTTAACCGTTTCGATGGATTCGACGGGCTGCACGTATGCGGTGTGGTGCGGGAGCCAGATGTTGATGTTCACCGCGCCATCCGTGAGCGTGTTGTTGTTATTGCGGGCGGTGCCGTTGACGTTGGTCGTCAGCGCGCGTCCGGGGGTGTCCACCACGGCGTTCTGGAACGCGGCCGGAGTCGCTCCGGGCACCAGGTTCATCAGAGTCTGATAGTTCCGGTAGCCGGGCAGCGGCACGCTCGTAATCTCCTGCGAGGTGATCTCGGAGTGAACGTCCGATTTCTCCGTCTGCAGCGACAGCGCCGTCCCGGAGACGGTCACTTGCTCGGTCACCTGTCCAACCTGAAGCTTCAGGTCCAGGCGGGTGACGGTGTTGATCGTGACATCCACGTCTTCGCGGGTCAAGGAACTGAAGCCCGTGCTTGTGACGGCAACGCTGTACTTGCCGGGCAGCAAACTGGGCATCGAAAAGCGTCCGGCCGCGTCGGTCGTCGTCTCGCGGCTCAATCCGGTACCGGTGTTGGTCACCTTCACCGATGCGCCGGGAATCACGGCGCCGGTCGGGTCACCCACCGTTCCCACGATCGATCCGTAGAGAACCTGCGCGGAAGCCGGGACACAAATCAGCGAGAACACGACCAGCGCCACGAGCAATGTTGCCCATGACGCGGCGCGATCCTGAAAAGATCTCGTCATGTTGTAACCTCTCTTGTCAATGACAGAACCCCTGCGTTGAAGCGAAGGGCAAGGCTAATGCCTCACATGCAATTTATTCACAAACTCGCGCGGAAATCAATCGAAAACCGAACATCTGGCTGAATTTATTACGCGATCCGAATATGAGCGAATCTCTATTCGCTTCCATTTCTGGAAGATGCGGCTAAACCTATGATGCAAATGGGGAAACCGGAACCGGGAACTATGGAAAGTGGTAGAGATAATCAACACGAAAATCGGTGATATAAGGCGATTTCCGAATATATCCAATAATCGTGATTCGCGAACTATGAAAAATGGTAGAAAATGATACTGAAGCGAACCGCCGGCGCGGCTCCGCCAGGCGAACGAACGAACCCCAGCGCCGTTCGCGGTCACCATTCTACTCCATTTTCCGCGGCAGTGGGCGAGCCGGTGCTCGAGCCCGAGCTTGAACGCGCGGGGAAGATGAGGTCGGAACCGGATCTAATCCCGGAAGGCGACGGAGAACCGCAACTGGTTCATCTGGAACTCATCGCGGGTGTTGTCGAAGTAGCGGTATTCAAACCGCAGACCGACGCGGGCCTTCGGCCACCACGTGACGCCCGCCCCCATCTGGTAGAGGCTGAGAGCGCCCTCGCGGAACGCCAATCCATAGCCCCCCGTGACGAATGGTACGAAGCGGCGCGGATTCTGCCGGTTATCGAAGTGGTAGGAAGGGCCAAGCGAGAGCAGCCCGAAGTAGGCGTCGGAGTTGTCGCGATTCCACACCAACTGGCCGTCGCCGCCAAGCGCCAGCCCCTTCCACGTATAGCCTTCTCCCGCTCCGGCGAAGCTCATCAGCTTGCCGAAGCCGGCGCTCTGGCCGCCCTGCCCGCCGAATCCGAAGCCGATCGTTCCCACGGCGTTGTAGGCATCGCTCGATTGCGCCATCGCGCTCAGGCCAAGAAGGGCCGTCAACCAGAGAATCGTGAGGAATCGCTGCATACGTTCGAAAGACGTCCGGGTTCAGGGAAAAGTCGAATCTAGCCGAGCCGCACCAGTTGGTTCCCCGGTTTCGAGGAAGCGCCCGCCACTTGCGCCGCCGTGCCTTCATCGATCACGGTAGCCTTCTCCGAGATGTTCATGGAGCAGAACTTCGGCCCGCACATGCTGCAGAAGTGTGCATCCTTATAGGACTCATCGGGGAGCGTTTCGTCGTGCATCGCCTCGGCCGTTTCCGGGTCGAGCGAAAGGGCGAACTGCTGCTTCCAATCGAAGCCGAAGCGCGCTTTCGAGAGCGCATCGTCCCGGTCCCGCGCGCCGGGCCGCTTGCGGGCCACATCGGCGGCATGGGCGGCGATCTTATAGGCGATCAGCCCCGCCTTCACATCTTCTTTGTTCGGCAGGCCGAGATGTTCCTTCGGAGTGACGTAGCAAAGCATAGAGGCGCCGTACCAGCCGATCATCGCCGCGCCGATGGCGGAAGTGATGTGGTCATAGCCCGGAGCAATGTCCGTAACAAGCGGCCCGAGCGTATAGAACGGCGCTTCGTGGCAAAGCTCGTTTTCCTTCTCCACCTGCATCTGAATCTGATCCATCGGGATGTGTCCGGGCCCCTCGATCATCACCTGCACGTCGTAATCCCAGGCGATACGGGTGAGTTCGCCGAGCGTCTTCAATTCGGCGAACTGAGCCTCGTCGCTGGCATCCGCTACGCTGCCGGGGCGAAGGCCGTCGCCGAGCGAAAAGCTCACGTCGTACTTGCGGAGGATCTTGCAGATATCGTCGAAGCGCTCATAGAGGAAGTTCTGCCGGTGGTTCTTCACCATCCATTCGGCGAGTATGCTTCCCCCGCGGCTGACGATTCCCGTAACCCGCTTCGCGGCCATGGGCACGTACTGGATGAGCACGCCGGCGTGGATCGTCATGTAATCCACGCCCTGCTCGGCCTGCTCCTCGATCACCTCGAGCATCACCTCGGGCGTCAGATCCTGGATGCGCCGCACGCGGGAGAGCGCCTCATAGATCGGTACCGTGCCGATGGGCACGGGCGAGTTTTCGATGATCGCCTTGCGGATGCGCGGGATATCGCCGCCGGTCGAGAGATCCATCACCGTATCGGCGTAGTACTTGAGCGAATAACGTAGTTTCTCGAGCTCGCCCTCGATATCGGAGGTGGTGGAGGAGTTCCCGATATTCGCGTTGATCTTGCACTTCGCGGCCACCCCAATCGCCATGGGCTCAAGGTTGGCATGACGGATATTCGCCGGAATGATCATCCGGCCCCGGGCCACCTCGGAACGGATCAACTCCGGTTCGAGCGATTCCCGTTTCGCCACATGCCGCATCTCTTCGGTGACGACGCCGCGGCGGGCATAGTACATCTGCGTCGGCGCTTCGTCGCTCGTCCGTTGGCGAACCCAGTCCGTTCTCATCTCTCTATTCTCTCCGTTCCAATGGCCGGTTTCGATCCCGATAGGCGGGTGCGGACGGCATCTTCTAGCTCCCGGGAGAGCTCCCGCAATCGCGGCATCGGCCGTACAGAATCACTTCGTGGCTATCCAACTCGAAGCCTTGCGGCACAAGGTTGGTGTAGCCGCCCAGGCAGCCGAACACTTCAAATACTTTTCCGCAATTGCGGCAATGGAAGTGATGATGGTGGTCCTTGCCGGAAACCTCGTAGCGGGAAGCCTCGCCGGGAAGATCGACCGGCGCCAGCCAAGCCTCTTCGAGAAGCGTGCGAATGGTCCGGTAGACGGTGGCAATGCCGAGGCCTTCCACCTTCTCCTGCGCCATCGTACACACCTCTTCCGGAGAGAGTGGCCGTTTGGCTTCGAGAAAAACGTCGCGGATGGCCCGCCGCTGTTTCGTGTTTCGTACCGCTGCCGGCATAGTGCAATTCCCGATCGTGGCTAGACGCTCTGGCGCGTGCAATCTGAGAGTATTGTATCAGTGACAGCGTGAATTCCAAGGAGAAGCGCCGGCATGCGTCGCACTATGGTTAATGGGATTCGCGAGAGGACAAATTTCAATTTTGAGAGCTTCGAGCCGGGGATACCTCGTATTATCAATCGTTTGGATTTGGTTCTCGAATTGCAATAGGGAGCGCGGGTCTTGAGTTTGTCGCTTTTGGTGGCGTTGCCTCCAACACAAACACCCCGCCTCCCCGGCGGGGTTTTTTTGACCTGAACCGTTGGCGCCGGGGATTTGTGGCGCCTTCGCGGCCCGGCTGCATCACGGCGATTCCCGGCCTCCCACCGCTTCCGCGCGTACGATGAACCGGTATGGAGCGGAGCCGATGTAGTAGAAGGGATAACAGCTCACCAGCGTGAGGCTAGGGACCTTCGTGCCGTCGAGGACGTAGACATCGGAAGGCTTCACGATTCTCGTCCAGACCACCTGGTACACATGCACCCCCGACGGGCTGTAATAGTCCACTTCATCCCCCGGCTTGATGTTGCGCAGCGGCCGGAATAGCGTGTCGCGGTGAGCGGCGATTCCCACGTTTCCCGCGGAGCCAGGCGGGGCCGTACCCTTGATCCAGCCTGCCGCGCGCGAAAGCGTCCGCTCGTCCGTCCCGGCGAATACGGGGCTCTTGAGGTGAATGCGCGCGATGGAGAGCATGCCGAGAGGCTGGCTCGCGGGCAGCCGCAAGGAACGGTCTGGGCTGAGCCAGACCGGGGAGGCCGCCGGCGTCGCGTTTGCCGCGCGCAGCCACTCGCGGGTCGACCGAATCGTCTCTTCGAGTTGCTCGCGTTGGAACAGCCACCAGCCCAGCAACGCCAGCCCGGAGGCGATCATCAACAGCGAGAGTATATTCCTTCTGCTCATACGGTCATCAGTACGTGAGAGCCTGCCGGTACCGCATCCGGTAATCCCTGGGGTCCCGGTGAGCGAGTTCAATGCGCAGCCGCGATTCCGGCGCGCCTTCTGGGTGAGCCGGGATGAAGGAGAGCACATAGCAGGACCGCAACTCCTCCGCGACCCTATCGAAGTGCCGGACAAGATCCTGGGCTCGGAAGGCGACGCCCGCATATCCTCCACTTTCCTTCGCGAGACGCCGGAGCAAGCCGAGATTCTGGTCGGGATTGTTTGGGTCCGATAGCGCAACGGTATGAATGACGATGGCGCGGCTGCGGTAAAGCTCGAAGATGTCGTCTCGTTTGACGTGGCTGGCGTTGTCTCCGCCATCGCCAAACAACAGCACCGCCCGTTTCGCATAGGTAGCGTGGCGCAACAGTTGAGCCGCTGCCGAAAGCGCATCCAGCATCGCCGTCCGCCCCTCCAGCCGCATCCGGGTTGCCTTCCCGAAGAGAGCGCTGCGTGTTTCCGAATTCAGCATCTCGAACCCGGCGATCGTTTCAACAACG
>JADLCF010000290.1 GCA_020847315.1 Bryobacterales bacterium
GATCGGCCCTCGGAGGGTACAATATTCTTCGAAACCAGGGAGATCTCGGGGCTCTCGGATGCCGAACTGTCGAACTATCGCAATCGGGAAATCGGGTTTGTCTGGCAGACTCATTATCTGCTGCCGGAGTTCACAGCTCTCGAGAATGTGATGATGCCTTTGCTCATCCGGAATGTCTCGCAGCCGGAAGCTTCGGTTGCGGCTACCCGGATGCTGGAGGAAGTGGGGTTGAAAGAAAGGGCGACTCACCGGGCCGGTGAATTGTCGGGTGGAGAGCAACAACGCGTCGCGCTCGCCCGGGCGCTGGTCGGGCGCCCCAAGGCGCTGCTGGCCGATGAGCCGACCGGCAATCTCGATTTCAAAACGGGCGAGATGATCATGGACCTGCTGGACGAGTTGCATCGCTCACACCAGCTCACGTCCATCTATGTTACTCACAACCAGAAGTTCGCGGCGCGGTGCGATCGCGTCTTGAGGCTGGACAAGGGTGAACTGTTTTCTCTCGACTCGAGTAGCCAAGGCTTGAGAGAATAGAAAGAGTAGACGGTAAGACTATGTTTGAACGATATACCGAGAAGGCGCGCAGGGTGATTTTCTTCGCGAGGTACGAAGCCAGCCAGTTCGGTAGCCCGTATATTGAGACCGAGCACTTGCTGCTCGGCCTTTTGCGCGAAGACAAGGCCCTGGCGAATCGTTTCCTGCGCTCCGTTGCTGCCATCGAATCCATTCGCAAGCAGATCGAGGCGCACACCACGATTCGGGAAAAGGTCTCGACGTCCGTCGATCTGCCTCTGAGCCACGAATGCAAACGCGTGCTCGCTTATGGGGCGGAAGAGGCCGAGCGGCTGAACCACAAGCACATCGGCACGGAGCATCTGTTGCTGGGCCTCTTGCGCGAGGAAAAGTGCTTTGCGGCGGAGATTCTGCATGAACGGGGGTTGAGGCTTTCCCAGGTTCGTGAGGAAATTGCGCGGTCCTCCTCGGAAAAAATGGCATCGAGCCGCCCCAAGGAGAGTTCCCTGCTCTCCGAATTCAGCCGCGACCTGACCCAGGCGGCAATGGACGGCATGTTGGACCCGCTCATCGGCCGGGATTATGAACTCGAACGGGTCGTACAGATCCTGTGCCGGCGCACAAAAAACAATCCCGTGCTCATTGGCGAGCCCGGCGTCGGCAAGACGGCGATTGTCGAAGGATTGGCGCAGCGGATCGCGGATGGCGATGTGCCCTCCTTTCTTTCCGACAAGCGCATTCTGGCGCTCGACCTCTCGCTGATTGTGGCCGGAACTAAATATCGCGGCCAGTTTGAAGAACGGCTAAAGACCATCATGAAGGAGTTGATGGAGAATCAGAACGCCATCATCTTCATCGACGAGTTGCACACCCTGGTCGGCGCGGGATCGGCGGAAGGATCGCTGGATGCCGCTAACATCCTGAAGCCCGCTCTGTCGCGGGGCGAAATACAATGCATTGGCGCGACAACACCCGGCGAATACCGCAAGTCGATTGAAAAAGACCGCTCGCTCGAGCGGCGTTTTCAGGCTGTCAAGGTGCCGCCTCCAACCGAAGCGGATGCCGTGCGGATCCTGTTCGGCATCAAGGAGCGCTACGAGAAATTCCACGCTGTCGCTTACACGGACGACTCGATCGAATCCGCCGTGTACGCTTCCAGCCGGTTCATTCCCGATCGTTACCTGCCCGACAAGGCCATCGACCTCATCGACGAAGCGGGCGCGCGCGTCAAGCTCCGGCAGACTACGCTCCCCGGTGAGGTAGCCGATGTTCAGAAGCGAATCAAGTTCATCGTGCACCGGATGGAAAACGCCATTGCTAACCACGAATTCGAAAAGGCGCGCTTCTACTCGGACGAGGAACGCAAGGAACGCGAGAATCTACGCCTGCTGCGGGAGAAGTACAATCTGGACGACACTTCAACCGGCGTCGTCGGAAAAGACGATATCGAGGACGTGGTGGCCCGCTGGACCGGCGTCCCGATGACGGCTATCCGCGAAGAGGAAGTGGCCAAGCTGCTCCGGATCGAGGAGGAATTGCACAAGCGGGTCATCAGCCAGGAAAAGGCCATTTCGGCTCTTTCCCGTGCTATCCGCCGCTCTCGCGCGGGCTTGAAGTCTCCGAAACGGCCTGCGGGTTCTTTCCTGTTTCTGGGACCAACCGGCGTCGGGAAGACCGAAGTCGCGCGCGCGCTGGCCGAGTTTCTCTTCGGGAGCGAAAAGTCCCTGATCCGCTTTGACATGTCGGAGTTCATGGAGAAACACTCCGTTTCGAAGTTGATCGGTTCTCCTCCGGGATATGTCGGCTACGAGGAAGGCGGGCAGTTGACGGAACGTGTGAAGCGGTCGCCCTACTCGGTGATTCTGCTCGATGAGATCGAGAAGGCACACCCTGATGTTTACAACATTCTGCTCCAGGTGTTTGAAGACGGCCAGTTGACCGACGGTCTCGGCAACACCGTCGATTTCAAGAACACGATTATCATCATGACCTCGAACCTGGGGGCGCGATTCCTGGATAAGAAGTCCCC
>JADLCF010000291.1 GCA_020847315.1 Bryobacterales bacterium
AACCGAAGCTGGTGGCGATGCAGGTGGATATCGTGGCGGTGAACCAGCGCCTCAACCAGAGCCTCAAACTGCCGCAAGTGGATTTCGTGGGCGAATTCTCGCTCAGCGGACTCGGCGGCAAGCAGGCTCCCCCGCTCACGTTCTTTTCCTCGGTGGACCACAACCTCTATAACCGCGTGAGCGCGCTTTCCCAGGCTCAAGGTCTCGACCCGATCCTTCCGCCATCGGTCAGCATTCCGCCGTTGCCGGGAGACCTGATCGGCGGCTATGGCACGAATTTGCAGAATCTCTTCGGCGGTTCCTACCGCACGTGGCAGGTGGGGTTGAACGTCGATCTCAATCTCAAGAATCGCCGCGCGGAAGCGGCAGTAGCGCAGAGCCGTCTGAGCGCGCAGCGCCTCTCGCTGCAGCGGGCGCAGACCGAGCAGACCATCCAATCCGAAGTGCGCAATGCGCTTCAGGCTCTCGATGTGGCGCGGCAGCGCATCCGCGCGGCGGAGGCCAGCGCGAAGGCGGCCGAAGAGCGCCTCGCGAGTGAAACGCGGCTGTTCGATAACGGGGAATCCACCGACTTCCTGGTGCTCACGCGCCAGAATGAGCTGGCCGATTCGCGGCTGCGCGAAGTGGTTTCCCGCCTCGATCTCAACCGTGCCCTCGCGCGGCTCGACCTGGCGCTGGGCTCGACGCTCCAGAGTTTTCAAATTCGCGTTGCTCCGTAGAGCGCGAGCCGACCCAGGGCAGCCCGGTGCGGGGCAGACCCGAGGCGCGGGCCGCAGCAGCCAAGACGCGGAGGTGCGTTCGGGCTTAGACTGAAGAAGGTTGCGGGGCGTCTCGCCGGCGCCCCGCAACCTTACGAGGTTTTGACAAACGCGCGATATGGCAAATCAATCTGACCCGCTCCTTACCTTGATGGGGCTGCTTTTCAAGCCGCACCCCTGGCACGGCATTGATGTCGGCGCCGCAGCCCCTCGCAAGCTGAATTGCTACATCGAGATCGTTCCGACGGATACGGTGAAGTTCGAAATCGACAAGTCGAGTGGCTACCTCAAGCTCGATCGGCCACAGAAGTATTCCAACTTCTGCCCCGCGCTCTATGGCTTCATTCCGCAGACTTATTGCGGGGATGAAGTGGCGGAACTATGCAACGCGCGCACCGGCCGCGGGGACATCGTGGGGGACGGAGACCCTCTCGATATCTGTGTGCTCACGGAGAAGGAAGTGATGCACGGCGACATCATTCTGGAAGCCATTCCGATCGGTGGCCTACGCATGATCGACGGCAACGAAGCCGACGACAAGATCATCGCCGTGCTGCATAACGACGCGGTTTATGGCGAGTACGAAGATCTCGAGAATGCGCCCTACCCCGTCATAGAGCGGCTCCGCCACTATTTCCTCACGTATAAGGATACGCCCGGCACCAAGAAGATCAGCGAGATCACGCACGTCTACAACCGCAATGAAGCGCATGAGGTGATCGAGCGCAGCATGGCCGATTACCGCGCGAAATACGGCGCCATCTCCAGCCTCCTGAACTCCGTGGCGCAGCCCAGGGAACTGGCCGGCCGTTGAGCCTGCCGAGGCGCCGCGCATGCAGGATCCCTTCGCGATCTTCACGGACATCTGGTCGTCCCGCGCCACGAGAGCTGGAGCGGCGATTCTGGTTCTGGGCTGGCTACCGCTGCTGCTGATGATTGCGTTCGGCGATGCGGACGCGAACCCCATCGGTCTTGGCTTGCTTGCCTGGCTGGCCACGATGATTGCCTTCGTGCTTGGCTGCGCGGGCATGGTCCGCGGCTTTCAGCGCTGGCGCGCAAGGTAGCGGCTACATGCCATGCTACACTCCGTTTCAGGGATGCCTTCCCTCCCTCCGGGCCCTTAGCTCAGCGGTTAGAGCAGCGGACTCATAATCCGTTGGTCGTAGGTTCAAATCCTACAGGGCCCACCATCGTTTCAACAGTTCCGGGCTTTGATGGCGCGCCGTGGCGCCGCCATGCCGCTATGCGCTTTGGGGTTCGTGCTTCCGGGTTTCCGGTGGGCGGCTTGCGGGCCGCTGTGATTCCGGCGGCCGGCGATCCGGAGAACGCGGGGTCTGGCGCGGGGCGGTTTTGTCCGGGTTCGCGAAAAAACGTAACCGGGGAAGAAATGAGGAGAACCGCTTCCAAGCGATTGAAACCATGAGAGTTAACCGCGACTTGAAGCAGTGATGTTTTGTCCGGAATTTCCGGATTTTTCCGGAAATATGCAGCATCGCGATAGCGGCCGGGCGGGCGGACTGTAGCGCCTCACGTCGCCCGGCGAGGGGCTCACGAATGCCGCCAGACTCGCGCACCGTGCGTTGCCACGAGCGTCGCGGTGAACGGGAACGTGGCGCCCGCATGCGGCGACGGTTCGTCTTCGGTTGTGCGGAGAAGGGTGAGGTTCTGCGCGATGGTATCGACGCGGTGCTGCATTCCGCGAGGGCCGGCCTTGGCAAGGTTCTTGCCGTACCGAAGGACTTCGCGCTCGGCGGTCACTTCGATCTCTCGCCGGCCCACATAGACGGTATTGGCCTCGATGGCATCGAGGAGCGCGGGCGGCTCACCGAGCGTGCCGGGCGTTTTCTTGAGGATGCCCATTCCCCGGCGGTGTTTCACCCGCCCGGCGAAATTGCGAATCGCATTTTGCAGAGTATCTGACATGCCTGAGGATAGCGGCGGGGTTTGGAAGACGGGCTGCGGTGGGCGGGTAGCGCGGGTTGGAGCGGGTGGATGTGGCTTCGTAAGCGATTGAGAAGAAAGGGCAGGATGCCAGGATGGCAGGCTGGAAAGAATATTTGAGAGTGGGGTGAACGAACGAGAATGGGCCCCGATTCGGCCCCGGATTTTGGCGCTTGCGTCAGGGGGAAGGGCACGGTGGCGTCGCGCTGGCTAAACGGGGCCGCGCGACACGGTCTCGCTGACGCTCGGGCGCTTTCCCGTTGACTTACGGGGGAATAGCTGATTGAGCCGCCTTTATCAGGATGGAAAGAATGGGCCTATTTGTGCGTCCGGTTGATTGTAGCGGCGGGGGTGGCGATTCCAAGCAGGGCGGCAACGGCCGAAGGGTTCAGATGGAACGTTATGCCTGCCGAATCAATCGGTTCCGGTGACTCGGAAAAACCGCCAATAGGCGTGATCGGCTTGACAGGACACCCTGGACCTGACCGAAATTTCCCGGGCACTTTACCGACTTCAATCAGGGACTCGTCGAAATCAGTACTCCAGCGATTGTATTCAGGATGATGATTCCTGTATATTCAGGCACAACCACCAATTAACCCGGTTATCGAGCACATCCAGAGACGCTGCCACGCTGACTCTGGAATGAAGGCGCGCCGACCGCCTCGACAGGGAGCTTGTCGCGCGGGATGGACAATGGAAGCGCTGTATTTTGTGGAGGAATCATGTGCCTGAATATTACGCTCGGTGAGCTCTGTCAACTCGTAGAGGGAGGTGCGGTCGCGATCCGAGGTCGTGCCGTACTGGAGCCAGCGGGAGGCCCCGGAGACAAGGTGTTTCCACCGTCGCATTCGGTGGGTGACAGCGAGAAGCGCCCTGGCGCCAAGTATGCCTTCGAGACCCGTCGCAGAGATGGAAAGGATATTCGGTGTGTACTTATCGATTCGGTGCAGAGCCAAGCGAATCGGATGGAGGAGGCGCTTCAAGCACTGTGGGACGACCGGAGACTTACGCTCCCGGTAATTGAAGTTGACCTATCCAGGGCCGCACCAGATGTCCATAGGGTCACCTCGCTCACTGCCCCGCACCGCGTGGCTGACGCACTCCTGCGCGACAGCTTTGTCGTTGAGAACGGCGAACAAAGACTGTTCCGATTATCCACGCCTGGAAGGTCGTTCACCGACGCCAGCCCACGCAATGCGGGGCCGCTGTTCAGGGTGTGCCCGACCGGACTTGTCTTCGGGGTATGGGACAGCACCGGGCCGAAGGGAGGGCTAGGCGCGAAGTTTGCACGCGTACTCACTTCGGAGATCATCGGCATCGGAGCAGAGCCGGGTGTGAAGACAGCGAGTCGAATTGATCCCGCTCAGATTGTAAACGCTGCTGCCACTATTTACCGGAAGAGACCAGAATCCGGAGAGATCCCGACCTGGACACTCGATCCGGAGGAGGCGGAACTAAATAGGGGAGACGAGCCGCTGAAGTGGGGAGCAAAGAAGAAGAATGATGGAACCTGGAAGCAGGGGGAGGGGAAACCCACTACCGCCAATCACAGCAACATCCCTCCGACAATTGATGATATCGCGGGCGGAGTAACCATCGACCGAGCAGAACACACGGTTGTTTTGTCGCTTGCGGGTCTGCGAAGGCTAGGATTCACCGAGGATGGGGCGACGCCTCGGGTCGTGCTCGCCGCACTTGGATTGGTTGCCATACTCGCTGCAGAGAGCCGAGGACATGATCTTCGCTCGCGCTGTCTTCTTATTCCCCGCTGGGACGCGAAAGAAGAAAAAAGTGGAGCGTTGGTGCTCGAGGCTGTGGCTCAAGACGGCTCTACAACGCCGCTTACGCTCGACCTGGAGAGAGCGGTTTCCCTATATGAAGAAGCCGTTCGTGCATTGCCGGATTCACTTAGGTTCGCTGACAACCTGAGGCGTGAGCCACTCGCTACGCTAACGCCATCTCCGAAGCTCGAGCAGCTCATTACGCAAAGCCGCGTGGTCTCAGCCGCAGGGGCAGATGTTGAGGAAGAGTGATGCTGGCAATCGAGGTGCATTTACTCACTGGACGCTATGCTGCGACCCAGTACAATGATCGCTCGCGCGCCGAGTGGCCGCCACATCCAGCACGCTTCTTCTCAGCACTCGTGGCAGCACTTCATGATCGCGATCCCGTGGATCCAGATGAGCGTGAAGCACTGTGTTGGCTCGAAAGGCTGGAGCCTGACCCGCATCTGGATGTCGATATCAACGTGGATGAGACGGTCGGGCGACGGGAAGTCCGTTCGGTTTTCGTTCCCGTGAACGACGTGACCCTCGTTGGCGACCCCGAAACTGAGGTCCGGAGAGCCAGAGAAATCCTTGCGCGGCTGGAAGGATCGGAGCAGACCAACGAAACTGAGTTACAGGTAAGAAATGCCAGAAGAGCGCTGGAGAGAGAGGAAGGGAAACTGGCGGAGTTTCTCAGATCTCAACAGGTGGCGCCCACGAACCCACATAAGGAGGACCTGAAGCGAGGCATTGCACTCCTTCCCGATCGTCGTAACCGCCAGGAACGTACGTTTCCGGTCATCGTTCCCGAACGATCGTCATTCACTTTCCTTTGGCCAGAGGCTGAGCCGGGCAAGTACCTGGAAGCGCTCCGCAGACTCTGTGATCGCGTGACCAGACTCGGACATTCGTCGTCTCTTGTTCACTGCATCATCGTTGATCGTCCAATCAAACCCTCACTGGTACCACGCAAGACCGGCGAATATGTGCTCCGCGTGGTTGGACCTGGGCAACTTGAACGACTCGAAGACGCCTACGAGCGACATCAGGCGGTTGACCCTCGCGTGCTGCCAGCTCGCGCTCAACGGTATGGCGAGCCAATTGGGCAAGGCGATCTGCAACGGCCGCACAGCATCTTCTCAGACGAATGGGTGGTGTTTGAACGAATCGGCGGACAGCGACCGCTCGCCTCGCGTGGTATCCATCTGGCAATCTCGCTGCGTTGCGCGTTAATCGAAACCCACGGTGAGGAGAACCTGCCAGCGGTACTTTCAGGTCATGACGTAAAGGGGAGCCAGACGAGCCAGCCACACCTCGCGTTTGTACCGCTGCCCTGGGTTGGTCACGAGCATGCTGACGGCTCGGTGCAGGGATTCGCATTGATTTTACCTCGCTCGATCCCTCCAGGCGAACGGACGATGTTGATGCGCTTGCTTGGGAAGTGGGAGAGTCAGCGTGGTGATAAGGATGACGATTACACACTCGAATTGGGCACGCCCCCGAAACTTGGGCGTCCACTCCAGATTCGGATCCGGCGTGTTGAGATACCGAGCAAAAGAACATTGAACGCTGCGCGTTGGTGCAAGCCAGCGCAGCGATTCGTAACCGCCACACCAATCGCTCTCGACCGTCACCCAGGAAACTTGCGCAGTAACGTTGAGCGTGCAGCTCATAGGGCAGCCGCCGAGGCAGAGTCCACTATCGCGGACGCATGCGAACGGATCGGCCTGCCACGTCCCTTAAAGGTTTTCATCTCGCCAGCACCTCTCCTTCCCGGAGCGCAGCATGTTCGGCAGTTCCCTCCATGGCCGCCGCAGCCCGGCCGGGCACGACGCGTGCGTGTCCACGCTGAGATTGAATTCCCCGAAAAAGTCTGCGGCCCGGTCCTGATTGGAGCGGGCCGCTACTTCGGACTCGGGCTGTGCCTGCCTGTAGCCGACCTCAATGCCGACCAATCGAGGAGGACCTCATGAGCCTCTCGATAGAAGATTTCAAAGCCTTTCATCAAGCGGTTCACAACCAAGCCCCGTTCGATTGGCAGAATGAACTATTGCGCGAGATAGTCAGAGAGAGAATTTGGCCGCGCGTTCTTGATCTTCCCACTGGTTCCGGCAAGACGACATGCATCGACATCGCCCTGTTCGCCTTGGCCCTCGATGCCTCTACTCCACCCGCTGAACGCTGGTGTCCTCGACGCATCGCAATGGTTGTAGATCGACGCGTTGTTGTCGACCAGGCGGCTGAGCGCGGTCGTAAGTTGCTCCGAGCACTTACAACGTCAGCTGTGCCAGAACTGAAAGCGGTACGGGAGGCGCTTTCTTTGTTGACTGGATCTGATGAGGAGCCGCTTGGGGTGTTCACACTTCGAGGTGGCATCCCGCAAGACGATGGTTGGGCAAGGACACCAGATCAGCCGCTGGTGATTGCATCTACGATTGATCAAATTGGCTCGCGGCTCCTTATCCAAGGCTATGGTGTTTCCCGAGGGATGCGGCCAGTGCATGCTGGCCTCGCAGGCAACGATGTGCTTATCCTGCTCGATGAGGTACATCTTTCTCAGCCTTTCAAACAGACACTGGAGCAACTCAGTAGGTTGCGCAAACGTTATGAACGGAATGGGCTACCCAAGCGGTTCCAGTTCGCATTTCTGTCCGCGACGCCGGGAGACGCAGAGGGGTCAAGGTTTGTGCCATCGCTGACCAAACTCGCACCGGACTCCGCGCTCGGCCGGAGGCTTTACGCAAGAAAGCCGACACGCATCGTGGAAGTATTGGGGCGGGAAGACCTTGCGACCCGCGTTGCGAGCGAAGCTAAGAACCTGGCTGAGAAGCATAATGTCGTGGCAGTAGTAGTGAACCGGGTCGATACGGCACTCGCGGTATTCACCACCCTGAAAAAGACGTTAGATAATGGCGCGGACACAGTGCTCTTGACTGGAAGAATGCGACCGCTCGATCGCGATGATGTACTGGCTGCCTGGCGTCCTCGTATCGCCACGGGAATACGCGCACGCTCAGGTTCTGAGGGCAAGCTCGTCGTCGTCGGCACACAGTGTATTGAGGCTGGTGCAGACTTCGACTTCGATGCTATGGTCACTGAATCGGCAAGCTTCGATGGCTTGCGACAGCGTTTCGGACGGGTTGACCGGCTAGGTGAATATAAGGACGAGAAAGGTAACAGTAAGGCGGAGGGTATCATCGTCCATGACAAAGATGAGAAGGACGACCCAATTTACCAGAAAACGATCTCGGAAACCGTGAAATGGCTAAAAGGAAAGTTGGATCGGAGAACCAAGACGGTAGATTTCGGAAGCAGGTCGCTACTCGATGCCCCTACTGCGTTGCTCGCACCGAAGGAAAGTGCGCCGACACTACTGCCCGCCTATCTCGACCTCTGGTCCCAAACCTCCCCTAAACCGTTTGCAGTCCCCGAGCCTGGGCTGTTTTTGCATGGACCACGCAGTGGGCCTGAAGATGTGCAGATAATCTGGCGGGCTGATCTTGATGAAATCATGCTGAGGGAAGCTGCGCTCGATTCACGATCGTTATCGGACCTCGTCACGGCCGTTAGTATGGTTCGGCCCTCTTCACTGGAGGCAATTTCTCTACCATTCATCGCCGCCCGTCGCTGGCTCTCGATCAAAGCGAACACGTTTGAAGCAAGTGCGGATGTTGAAATTAAGGACGACGACGGGCGGGATGTAGAAGCTGGTGGACGGCTCGTTCTGCGCTGGCGCGGTGACGAGAGCGAAATCCTTGATGCTTCCAGTATCCGTCCAGGAAATACGCTTGTCGTTCCGAGCAGCTATGGCGGGATCGACTCCACTAGCAGATGCTTCGATCCGAGTGCCGCGGAGGAAGTTCCAGACCTCGCTGAGCGGGCGGCGCTCATTGGGCGTGGACGGCCACTCCTGCGTCTGCATCCTCGTGTGCTTGCGGGCCTCGGCTTGGATCTGGATCGTGAAGATCCGAAAGCCGCACGTCGCGAGTTAAATGCCGTTGTAAATAACTTGAGCGGATGGAAGCAACTCTGGGCACAGCGTCTTGGCAAAGGCCAGAAGGCTCGTTTCGTTCCATGGCAAGAGGGGGACGATGATGGCTGGTTTGTCATTTCCGGCGAGCGAGTCAAATCCCGCGAGTTACGAGAGACGCTGGATCCGGAAGGGTGGGATCAAGTCTCAATCGAACAGGGGAGTGAAGCTACCACCGACGGCGAAGGCTCCTCGTACACGGGATCAGAGCTTACCCTTGACGAACACACCCGGCATGTGGAGGAGAGGACTCGAGACTATGCGAGGCGGCTCGGGCTATCGGATCATCTCATCGGCGACCTTTCTCTCGCTGCGTGGCTTCATGACATCGGCAAGGCGGACTCGCGCTTTCAGCGTAGGTTGAGGGGCGGGAGCGAGATCGCCTACTTCCGAGACGAGGGTAGGATTCTTGCCAAGTCGGGGGTGCCCGCTAGCAGCAAGGCCGAACGACAAAGGGCACAGAGGCTAAGCGGCTACCCAGAAGGAGCGCGGCACGAAGTACAGTCTCTTGCAATGATCGAAGCGGCGCGGGAACGGGTAGCAGGCAAGGCGCATGACCTCGATTTAGTGATGCATCTTGTTGCCACGCACCATGGGCATTGTCGTCCGTTTGCACCGGCAATCGAAGAGCTTGAGCCTATTGATGTCTCGCTTGACAAGCACGAGAGCGAGGCATTCGGAATGCTTTCTTTTGAGAAGATCTCGTCAGCACATGGGCTCTATCGACTGGACAGTCTTCTTGCAGATCGCTTCTGGTCCGTGGTTGCCAAGTATGGATGGCTCGAACTCTGCTGGCTAGAGGCAATCCTCCGACTGGCCGACCATCGAGCGAGCGAAGAGGAGGCAGGAAGTCTGAGATGACTCGAACGGTGCTTAAAGGTATCAACGGCTCAAACCCGCTTGGGTTCATGGCTTCGGTGGGCTTGCTGCGTCTCCTGGATGCGCAGAGTAGTCTTACACGCCTTGGTTTCACGGAGGATGGAGCGTTCCACGCATGGATTGAGCGCGCCCCGACGCTGAACGATCTTGCGGGTATTGTTGCCAGCGACGCAAAGCGCGCGGTCGGCCCTCAACCATGGCGGCTGGAGTACGAGAAGGAGGAGAAGAGGGGCATCAAGATTGTTGCCGATTTGAAGGCTCCACCCGCGGCATTCTCCCAGTACTTGAACTCGGCAATCGATGCCTGGTTAAAGTGTCAACCTGAGCAATCCGAATACGCTGCGGCTTACGGAACCGATGTTGCACGTGACGGCAAAGGAAATACCAAGCCGATGGCCTTTCACTTCACCGCTGCGAACCAACAGTTCCTTAAAGCGGTTGAAGAGACGCGTGGGAGGATCACTAAAGAATGGGTCGAAGAATCGTTTGATGATCGCGATGGCAAGATGAAGCCTGGGATGAACCTTCGCTGGGACCCCGGCGCGGAGAGAAGTCGTGCGCTGATGGGCGCCAATCCTAACGATGATGGCACCACTGCAAATGCTCCACTGGAATGGCTTGCGTTTCGCGGGCTACCGGCATTTCCCAGTGTTCCCATTGGCAATCGAATCGTGACTTGCGGGGTGACTGGGCGTCGCCAAAATGAGTTTCGTTTCCACTGGCCATTGTGGTCTTGCGGGGCCAGTTACGCAACAGTTCGCTCATTGCTACTACTTACTGCGGATTGGATTGAGAAGGATGAGCAGACCAGACGCAAAATCGAGAGCTACAGCAGAAATGGGAAACGTTCGCGTTCTCTGAATAGGCTTCAATACGATCTTGAGAAGGCGATCGAAGAGCGGCGCCGTCGAAGTGTGTTCGCTACTTGCACGTCCGAGATCCGCCGCACCGCACAAGGGTTTGGCAATTTTGGCCCAGCACAGGTACAGACCTGATCGCTTCAGACTTCACCCCGCCAACTGGAACGAAGCGAGAAATGGCGATTATACGCTGGTGATCCCGAAGAGGACATTCCCATGCGCACAACTTATCTGGTTTGTTACGACATTTGCGACGACAAGCGGTTGCGGAAGGTGTTCCGGCTGATGCGGGGGTATGGGGACCATTTGCAGTACTCGGTGTTCGAGTGCGCGCTGACGCCGACGGAACTGGTGAAGCTGCGGACGGCGTTGGGCGGGATGATCGATCACGGGGAGGACCAGGTGCTGTTTGTGTCGCTGGGTCCGGCGGAGGGGCGGGGGGACCGGGTGATTACGGCGCTCGGGAAGCCGTATACGAGTGTGGATGCTCCTTGCTTCGTGGTTTGAGCGGGGGTCGGTTGGGGAACAATTCGTTTCACGAGGGCGAAGGTGGGGCGGCCGGATCTGGATCCGGCCGCTGATCGCATTTGCAAACGGGCAAATGCTCAGAGGTCTCGCTTCGCTCGGGTTTATTGGGGGACTCGCCTTGCTCAGGTGAGTTGGAGGATTCACCAAGCTGAAGTGATTGGGTGGTGTCTTGTTGAGGCGAATTGCCGGTTCATTTCGCTTCGCTCAGGTTTTCTGAGGCGAGGAGCGAAGTGGGTGGCGGGAAAGGAGCACGGATGGCGAGCAGGGCATTCACGCTGCCAGAGGCGGCGTTGCGGCAGGGGCCGGATTATCTTCCGGCGCGGATGGTGAATGAGTTCGTTTACTGCCCAAGGCTGTTCTTCTACGAGTGGGTGGAAGGCGTGTTCCGCGAGAATGCGGCGACGGTGGAAGGCGCGGCGCAGCATGCGCGGGTGGACAAGGAGGGGAAGGGCTTGCCTCCGGCGGAGGAGGCGGGCGAGGAGCAGATCCACTCGCGGAGCGTGATGCTTTCGAGCGAGCGGCTGCGGGTGATCGCGAAGCTGGACATCGTGGATGTGAGCGCCGGGGTGGCGACGCCGGTGGACTACAAGCGCGGCAAGCCCCGGGACGATGGAGACGCGCTGGGGCTATGGCCGACGGACCGGGTGCAATTGGCGATCCAGGCGATTGTGCTGCGGGAGAACGGCTACCGCTGTGAGGAGGGGGTGATCTACTACCGGACGACGAAGCAACGGGTCCGGTTGGAGATGACGCCGGCGGTGATGGCTGAGGCGGAGGCGGCGATCCAGGAAGCCTGGGAACTGGCGCTTCGGGGCGAGATTCCAGAGCCGCTGGTGGCCTCTCCCAAGTGCGTGGGGTGTTCGCTGGCGCCCATCTGCTTGCCGGATGAAGTGAATCGGCTGAACGGGGGTAGCGACGAACCGGAAGCCGAGCAGATGCTGCTTTTCCAGATGGGGGAACGGGGCGCGCCGCGAAAGAGCGCCAAGCGGGAGGAGGACTTAGCCGCGAGAGAGGTTCGGCGGTTGGTGACGGCTCGCGACGATTTGAAGCCCGTTTACCTGAATACGCAGGGGTTACGCGTGGGGCGGAGCGGGACCGTTCTACAGGTGAAAGAGAAGGACAAGCTGGTGCAGGAGATCCGCATGACGGATATCAACCAGTTGAATGTGATGGGGAATATTCAGGTGACGACGCAGACCATCCAGAGCCTGTGCGAAGCGGAGATCCCCGTCTGCTACTTTTCGCAAGGCGGGTGGTTTTATGGAATCACGCAGCCGCTCTGCACGAAGAATGTATTCCTGCGGCAGAAGCAATATGAGATGGCGAAGCAACCGTGGTTCTGCTTGCGGCTGGCGCGGCAGTTGACGGCGGGGAAGATTCGCAACCAGCGCACGATGCTGATGCGGAACCATGTGGAGCCGCCTGCCATTGCGTTGCAAGGCATGAAGGAGATGGCGGAGCGGGCGGAGGACTGCGGCACGGCGGAAGAGTTGCTCGGGCTGGAAGGAAACGGAGCGCGGCTGTATTTTGGATCGTTCGCGGGGATGCTGAAAGCGGAACCGGAGGAAGGCATTCCGGAGATTTTCCAGTTCGACTTTGCGGGCCGGAACCGGAGGCCGCCACGGGATGCAGTGAATGCGCTACTCTCGCTGGGGTACAGCATGCTGGCGAAGGACCTGACGATTGCGTGCTATGCGGTGGGGTTCGATCCGATGAGCGGGTTCTACCATCAGCCTCGATTTGGGCGGCCGTCGCTGGCGTTGGACCTGATGGAGCCATTCCGGCCGCTGATCGTGGATTCGGCGGTCGTGAGCGCGATCAACACCAAGATGGTGACGCCCGGCGACTTCGTATCCGTGGGACGGAGCGTGGCTTTGACGGCGAACGGGCGGAAGGCGTTTTACCGGGCATACGAGACAAGGATGGACACGCTGGTGACGCACCCGCAGTTTGACTATCGAGTGAGCTACCGGCGGATGTTGGAGATCCAGGCGCGGCTGCTGGGGAAGCTGCTCGATGGGGAGATTGGACGGTATCCGGTGTTTACGACGCGGTAGATGGCTCGGCAGACAGGGCCGGGGCAAGCGGCGCGAGTGGCGTTGTGATGCGGAAAAGCCGGGAGGCTCTCGCGGTCCTTTATTTTGAAGGCGTTCTAGTAGAATTGGGATTGCCGGGCGGATGCAAGAACGCGCAGCGTGGCGAGGCTCTCGCAAACGAGGCCGCAGATGCTTGATAATAGAAGCGTTAGGTTGATAGCTATTTCCCCGATTCTAGAATCGGGGCCTCATTGAAGTTTTCATCCACCAAACCGCCACACATGGGCGCTCGCATTTCCCCGATTCTAGAATCGGGGCCTCATTGAAGTCTCGCGCCGCGTCCCCTCTATTATGCTTCTCTTCCATTTCCCCGATTCTAGAATCGGGGCCTCATTGAAGTCAGAATCTCCAGCCAGTTATTCGAGTTTGAAGCCCCCATTTCCCCGATTCTAGAATCGGGGCCTCATTGAAGTTTATGCAGGTAGCGGTGCATGGCCTGTGTGGCCGTCATTTCCCCGATTCTAGAATCGGGGCCTCATTGAAGTGTGGATACCAAGGATTATATCGCGCGACGCCTTGCCGATTTCCCCGATTCTAGAATCGGGGCCTCATTGAAGTGGATTCTCCAAACAACAATCTCCCACGCCATGCGACATTTCCCCGATTCTAGAATCGGGGCCTCATTGAAGCAGCGCCAGCGGCCGTGGCGCGTGGCTGTTTTTTCGCCGGGCTTGGCGTGATAGGATTCGATGCATGCCGATTAGCCGCCGCTCTACACTCAGCGCTTTGGCCGGGATGGCCGCGCTTCCTTCCTCGCAGGTTCTTGCCCAGGGTTCCGCGAAGCAGACGCCCAAGCGGTATTCGCTGGCGGTTTCCACTTACTCGTATTGGCACTTTGACCGGGAGAAATACCCGATCGAGAAGGTGATCGAGAATGCCGCGCGGATCGGCTTCGAGGGCGTGGAGATTCTGCACCGGCAGATGG
>JADLCF010000292.1 GCA_020847315.1 Bryobacterales bacterium
CTTGCCGTAGAGGACCCCCGCCAGCATGTTCGTCTTCACTCGGACCACCTCTGTGGTTGAACTATGATTTTCAGTGATTTATCGTCCGGATGCAATGCTTGCTGGATGCCTTTATGGATGTCCGGCAAAGCAAAGCGATGCGAAATCAACTCGTTCAAGGGAAGTTCCCCGCTGAAAACTAGGCGTGCGGATTCCGCCTGCAAATCGACGTCCGCGGAATAATACCCCACCAGCGTGCGTTCGGCCACCACGAGATCCGCTCCCGTCACCGCGATGGTTTCCCGGTTCGACGTCTGGGCGAAAAGGGCGATTATGGCGCCGGGCCGGGAGCACGCCACGGCCTGATCCACGATTCCCGGCGCGGAAGCGGCCACAATCACGATGTCCGCGCCGCGCTCTCCCGAAAGCTCTTTCACCTTCCGCGCAAAATCCGGATCGTCGGCCTTGATCGCCAGGTGCGCACCAAAACGCCGGGAGAGAGCGAGGCGCGTCTCCATCATATCGGTGGTGACGACGCATGCGCCCAGCCGCTCGACGAGCATCGTGAAGAGCAGGCCTATCGGCCCCTGCCCGAGAATAACCACCACATCGTCCGGTTGCGGATCGCATCCCACCACCGCTTTCAGGCAGGTATTCAGCGGCTCCACGAAGGTGGCGATTTCATAGGGGACGTCGTCCGGAATCCGCTCCATGCCGCGCCGGACGATCCAATCCATCACGCGAACGTATTGCGAAAAGCCGCCCCCCGCGGGTTCGAACCCCGCCGTCACGCCCACCTTCTTATAGACCGGGCACTGTGCGTATAACCGGCGCTGGCAGTAGAAGCACTCACCGCAGGGGATGTGGTGGAACACCACGACGCGATCCCCCACTTCCCAGCCCTCCACGCCGTCGGCAACGGCAGCGATCTGGCCTGCGGTCTCATGGCCGAACACGCGCGGCGGCGGCAGCAGGTTGTACTCCACCTTCTTGAGGTCCGTGTGGCAGATGCCGCAGCTATCCACCTTGATCAGAACTTCGCCCCGTCCGAGTTCCGGGCACGCGATGCTCTGGACCTCCACGCGCCCTTCGCCCGTGTAAACCGCCGCTTTCATCTCGCTAGGAATCGCCATGCGCATCTCTCCCATTGTCGCCGTTCGCGGGAAAGAGCGCGGCCAGGGCGTTTCCCAGATTCTCCGAGGACAACTTCGCCGCTCCGGCGAGCCGCGCCAGATGCGGCAGCCGGTCCCAGGGCCGGTGGAGCGCCTGCGCAAGAATCGAAGCGATCCGCACGGAACCGTCCTCCCGCGTGGCGCGGTTGAAATCGATCACGAGGTCTTCTTCGCAAAGATCAGAGACCGCCTTTAGGGAAAAGAACCGCAATCCTCTTGCGCCCGCGAACCGGGCCACCGCCGATGCTTCCATCTCCACGGCATCCACTCCGGTTTCTCCGAATCTGCGTTTCTCTTCGGCCGCGCCGATCACCCGTTCCACCGTAAGAATCCGCCCGGTCGGCGCGATCCCGTCCGCATCCGGCGGTATCCAGCACGGGAACCGCTCACCGGAACGCCAATCCGCCACTTCGCTCGCCAGCATCACGTCCCCGCGCCGCCAGCGCGGCCGCGTGCCTCCACAATATCCGATGCTGCCCAGCGCGAAGAGGCGATCCGGCTCCGGAATCGCTGCGCATGCCCGCTCCGCCGCTCTGGCGCCTTGCCCATCCGCGAGGAGCAGCCACTCCACTCCACCGCCCCGGACACTGCGGGCATACCGTGCGGAATTCCGCACTGCTTCTCCGGCGCCGAAGCGCCTGTGAATGCCCCCGAACTCGCCTCTCTGCGAGGCAATCAACGCGATCCGCCTCATCGGCAATATCCGTTCGCCCGGAACCAACGCACCGCCTTGGCCAAACCCTGCCGGGCGGGGGCGGGCCGGTAGCCTAGCTCCCGCTCCGCTTTCGCGGAACTCACGAACATCTTCTTGCGGGCCATCTTTACCCCGTCCAGCGGTGCCCGCGGCGTCTTTCCCGAGAGAAATGCGCCCGCCGTGCTTAACGCGGCAAAACCCATCGCCACGCCGTAAGGAAGCTTCCAGCGGGGGGCCGGCACGCCGCTCTCCTCGGAGAGCAATTCGAGGATCTCCCGCATGGTCAGGTTCTCTCCGCCTAGAATGTACCGCTCTCCCGCCATGCCATGCTCGAACGCGAGGAAATGGCCGCGCGCGACATCCTCCACATCCACCACATTCAGGCCCGTCTCAATGTAGGCCGGCATCTTCCCGCACAGGAAATCGAGGATCATCCGCCCCGTGGGCGTGGGTTTCGCATCCCTCTCGCCCACGGGCGCGGTTGGGTTCACGATTACGGCGGGGAAGCCCTGCGCGGCGATCTTGAGCACCGCTTCCTCGGCCAGAAACTTGGACTCCTTGTATGCGCCGGTCAGTTGGCTCGTGTCCACCGGGGTCTCCTCCGTGCCGATGCCATCCGGCGGAATCCCGATGCAGCCCACCGTGCTCGTATACACGAAGCGCTCCACCCCCTCGATGCTGGCCAGTTCGAGCAACTGCGCGGTGCCCCGGACGTTCGTCTCGAAAATCTCCTCGGGATGGCGCGCCCACAGCCGGTAATCGGCCGCCGCATGGAACACGTAGTCGCAACCCTGAATGGCGCGCTGGACGCTTCGCGCATCCCGCAGATCGCCTTCGCAGATCTCCACGGCGAGGCCCGGAACGGCGCTACCCTTGCGAACGAGAGCGCGGACCGGATAGCCCTCATCGAGTAGCAATCGGGCGATATGCCAACCCAGGAAGCCCGAGGCGCCCGTGACGAGAACCGGTTTCAATTCGCTTCCAACTTCCTGGCCTCCCGCCGGCTAGCGCAGCACCCAGCGAAGCATCGTGAGGTTGTCGCCGGGCTTCGAGTTGATCCCCAGCGCCGCCGACGGTTCATAGCCGCAGTGCATCATGCAGTGCTCGCAGCGGGGGTCGTTCCCGTGCCCATACGATTCCCAATCCGTCTCCGTCATGAATCCTTCGAAGGTCTCGTGATGGGCGTCGGTGATCAAATAGCAGGGGCCCTTCCAGCCTTCCACGTTGTAGGTCGGGTTGCCCCAGGCCGTGCAGGGCAGATTTCGCTCCCCCTTCAGGAAATCCAGATAAACGGGAGTGGAATTCAGCTTAAATCGGGCCGCCATCGCGTCAATATCCTTGAACTTCTCATGAATATCGTCGCGGGTCATGAAAATCTCACGGTCATTTACCGCGGAATATCCATACGCGGGCGCGATCATGTGGCCATCGAGATCGAATTGCTCAAGAAACTCGTACAATTCCCAGATCTCTTTCATGTCGGTCTCTTTGTAGACCGTCGTATTGGTGCAGACTTTGAAGCCCTTCTCTTTCGCGGCCTTGATCCCGGCGACGGCCTCCTCGAAGACGCCCTCCCGCTCGACGGCCAAATCGTGCGTCTTTTGGAGCCCATCCAGATGCACGTTGAAAAACAGGCGCTTATCCGGTGTATATTCGTGGACTTTCTTCCTCAGAAACATCCCGTTCGTACAGAGATAAATATGCCGGTTCCGTTCGAGAAGTTCGCGGGTTAACTGGGCGAGTTCCGGATAGAGGAACGGCTCTCCTCCGCATATCGAAACCACCGGCGCGCCGCATTCATCCGACGCCGCCAGACACTGTTCCAGAGTGAGCCGCTTGCTGATGGTGGTTTCATACTCGCGGATCCGCCCGCAGCCAGTGCAGGTCAAATTGCAGGCATGCAGCGGCTCAAGCATTAAGACCAGTGGAAACCGCTTCTTAATCATCGGGTGCGGCGCGCGATTGCCGCCGTGGCTGTGCTTCTCCTGCAGAAGGCGAAAGGGGTTCGATGCGCCGCTCTTCTTCGAATCGTCTCGCTGCCAGCTAGCGGGCGGGTTCCGCTTGTTGCGGTAAATATAACCGGCCAGCCCCATCGTCATCGAGATTGGAAATCGCATGCCCATTCACTCCGAATTCATCCGCCGCCAGTCGCGCCCCCGCGCATCGCGGCCATCCTCCCCTCGCGGGAGGAGCTACTCGCTATCGCCCAGCGAATTTCGATAGCACGCCAACGCCATCAGCGGGAATGTGTGCCGGTAGTAGTGATACGTGAGGTAGAACACCCGGGGGAATCCCGTGCCGGTGGAAAGCCGCTCGTCCCAACCGCCGCTGGGCAGTTGCGCGTTGACCAGATAATCCACGGCCTTCCGCACGCTCGAACTGTAGTTATCGCCGCTCGAAATCAGGCCCATGAGTGCCCAGGAAGTTTGCGTCGGCGTGCTCTCCGCGGCGACGAACTCGCCGGTGGCGTAACTCAGGCAATCTTCGCCCCAACCCCCGTCGGCATTCTGGATCGAGCGCAGCCACTCCCCGGCGCGCAGCATGTGCGCTTCCCGATCGTTTTCGCCCGCAGCTCGCAATCCGCGGAGCGCGAAGCAGGTGCCGTAGAGGTAGTTCACGCCCCAGCGCCCGTACCAACTACCGTCCGGCTCCTGCGTCTTGCGCAAGTAGGCGACACCGCGCCGGATGGCCGGATGCTGTGGATCGATGCCGCACATGATGAGCGCTTCCATCACCCTGCCGGTAATGTCCGCGCACGTCGGGTCCAGCATCGCATTGTGGTCCGCGAAGGGGATATAACTCAGCGGAAGCAGGTTGTTATCGACATCGAATGCAGCCCAGCCCCCGTCGCTCGATTGCATGTCGAGCAGCCAGCGCACGGCGCGGTCGATGCACGCCCGCTGCGCGCCAGGGTCGCTGGCCTTGGTCCGAGCGAGCGCCATCAGCACCATGCCGGTATCGTCGATATCCGGGTAAAACTCGTTCGCGAATTCGAAATACCATCCGGAAGGTTCCGTGTTTGGGCGCTTGATGCTCCAATCGCCCTTGCGCCGAACCTCCTTGGTCAGCAGCCAGTCGGCCGCTTCCCGCAGCGCCCCCGGCTCCACAAGACCCGAGTCAGCAAGCCCGAAGGCGGCTATGGCGGTGTCCCAAACCGGCGAAAAACACGGCTGGAAGAAAAGGTCGTCGTCCGTCTCCACCTTCAAGCGTTCAAACTGGCCCAGCGCCTCGCGGAATTCCTCTGACTCTCGCGAATAGCCCATCAGGTCCAGCGCCATGATCATGTACATCATCGCCGGATAGATGGCGCCCAACCCGTCGGAATGCCGGGTTCGTTCGAGCGCCCAGGCCATCGCCCGTTCCACGCCCATCTTCCGGAGCCTTGCGCTCCCGAACCGATCCCATAGCTTCAACCCGGCGTCCACGCCATAGAAGAAGTTGCGCCAGGAAATCAGGCTGTCCGCCTTCGGGAAACTCAACGGAATATCGGGCCGGAACAACTCTTCAAGGTGGAATCCCTCCGGCACGGGACGTCGCGGATTGCTCGCGTGAACCACGCTCAAAGGCACCACGATCGCCCGGCTCCAGGAGGACATCTCGTAAAGCCACCCACCCGGCACCAGCATCATCTCCGGCGGGATAGATGGCACGAATTGCCGCGGATAGAGTCCAAAGAAACTGAGATTGAGCTTGACGTAGCTATTGCACGCCTGAAAACCACCAAGCTCAAGAATGCGCTCGCGCGCGGCGCGCATGCAGGGATCATCCACATCGTAGCCGCTTACTTTGAGAGCGAAATACGCTTTGGTGGTGGCGCTCACATCCGCGGGGCCGCCCGCGTAGATATTGAATCCGCCATCCGGCAATTGCTGGGAAAGGATCCGGCGGCAGGCTTTATCGATCCGGGAACGAGTAGATGGCTCCCAGCGGCGCTGGCCCTCGGCCGGCGGGTGAAGCCACAAATCCATCAGAATAAAATCGGATTCGAGCGTGGTATCGGCGGTTAAGTCGCCCCACCAGAAGCCCTCGGCTTTCTGCAATTCCAGAAGGTGGCGCGCCGCGAGGCTCATGGCCTCATCTACGCGCGACACCTGCGTTTCGACCAGTTGGCCTAATGCGCTCATGTCTTCCTCAGTTCGTTACAGATTGCAGACGCGGGTCAAGAATCTTCAGTTCGGGCGGCAGGTTGAAGCGGACGTCCTCATCTTTCAACTCCATTTCCTCCAACTCGGTGAACTGGAACCGCAACCGCAACTGATCCATAACCCCTTGCACTAAAACTTCCGGGGCAGAAGCTCCCGCCGTCACCGCAACGGTTGCTACGCCGTCCAGCCACGCCGGTACGATCTCGCTTGCATCGTCCACCAGATACGCAGGCACGCCCGAGTTTTCACAAACTTCCACCAGCCGCCGTGAATTGGAACTGTTCTGAGACCCCACAACCAGCAGCAAATCGCAAGAGGGCGCAACGGCCTTCACGGCAAGCTGCCGGTTCTCCGTGGCATAGCAGATGTCCTGCGACGGCGGCCCCTGGATGGAAGGAAAGCGCTCTTTCAACCGCAGGATAATATCCCGGGTTTCGTCCAGGCTCAGGGTCGTCTGGGTCAGATACGCAATCCGGTCGGGATCGGGCACGCTCAGGGCGTCCGCGTCCGCGACATCGCTCACCAAAAACATGTGTTCCGGCGCTTCCCCCATGGTGCCGATCGTCTCGTCGTGATGCTTATGTCCGATGAGCGCGATGGAATACCCTTGCTTTGCGAAACGAATCGCCTCCATGTGTACCTTCGTCACAAGGGGGCACGTGGCGTCAATCACCTTCAGGTTGCGGCCTTTCGCATCGCTCCTCACCTGTGGTGAGACGCCGTGCGCGCTGAAAATGATTCGAGCCCCCACCGGGACTTCCTCGATCTCGTCGACAAAAATCGCGCCGGCCGCGCCCAGTTCCTCTACGACATGCTTATTGTGCACAATCTCATGCAGTACGTAGATGGGGGGCTGATAGAATTCCAGCGCCAACTTCACCACATCGACAGCACGCACCACCCCCGCGCAAAAGCCTCGAGGTTTGAGAAGGAGCACTTTCTTCGCGGGCGCTGGTTTGTCAACGGCCTGCTGAATGGGAGAGGGAGAGTTCGATTCGTTTACCTTCGGCATAGAATCCTTATTCATTATAGCAACGCTCCTCCTTTCATGGTTAGCAATCACTAACCGCAAATCGCCGCGGCACGCCCGGCCAACCGCCTAACTGGACTTTTTCGAACAGATTCCATCGAAAACAAAGTTTCGCCTCACCATTGAAGAAACAAGTAGGCATGAAAACGAGGCGTAAGCGATCCCCGTCCCCAACGGTTTACGCTCCACCGGGCCTTCAAAAAGACCGTGTCCGGGTGTTCGCTGAGATCCAGCGTCATCGCCATGGCGCCCGCATAGAATTGTTGCGGAAAAACGAGCAATGGCGGTTCTACCCAGGCCTCTCCGTCCGTGGACCCGTAAATGGAGACCTCGATGCTTTGCTGTTCGACGGATTCCAGGATCCCTAACGTGAGTGTCGCAACCCGACCGCTCGCGCCGGTCACCGCCACCGGTGGGCCTTCGCCATTCGCGGTAACGATCTGCTCCTCCATCAGGAATGCGTTTGCTACCGCTTGCGCGTGGTTGCTCATGGCCCCGCAGGTCCCTTCTCTAGTTGTGCACGAAAAACATCCCCGCAGACAATGTTTTTATTCTAGCGTTATTGCTTTCGTCTTTTGGCGGGCCGTTTGGAAGTTTTCGCGGAAGGCTTCGCGGGAGCGGCGCGCTTGGCGCGAGAGGCAGGGGCTTTCTCCGCGACAGGTTGGAGCGAAACCGCGCCTTCCTTGCCGGCGCGAGAGGCCAGATCCGGGTACACCTGGCGATAGACCATCGCATTGCGGTAGACGCTCAGCACATACTCGCGGGTCTCGGTGAAAGGAATCGTCTCGATAAACTCGATCGGTTCCTTGAAACTGCCCCAGGTCTTCCAATCGTCGGCTCTCGATTTCCCCGCATTGTAGGAAGCCAGCACGTACTCCAAACGGCCGTCAAAGGCCTCGGCAATATGGGCGAGATAGTAGGTTCCCATATTGATGTTCACCTCCGGCTGGTCCAGCATGCTCACGCGATACGTTCCGAGCTTGAGCTTGCGTGTCAAAGAGCGCCCTGTGCTAGGCAGCACCTGCATCAAGCCCCGTGCTTTCGCTCTGGAGACAGCATCGGCGCGGAACTCCGATTCCTGCCGGATCAGGCCCGCGACGAGATGCGGATCCAGATTCCGGGTAGTTGCGTACTTCGCAAGCGGAGCGGCATAGGGCATCGGAAACAGGAGATGCCAGAATTCTTTCGGGGCCTGGTCCACGCGCAGGCGGAAATACCCCGGCGCCATGCTCTTCATCGTTCGCAACGCGCGGAAGTGGTCGCCGTCCTTCGCGTAGACCGCGGCCAATTCCATGGCTAGCAGTTGCCGCTGGCTCCGGTCCGTTTCATAGGAACGCAGTTCCAACTCCACCCAGTCCGTCATCCCTACCCGCGAAAGCAGGGAGGCGCGTTTCAGACGGCGGGCCGTTTCCGGCGTTTCCTTGACGTTTGAGAAATCCTCCCGCAATTCCTTGCCGCGCAGGGCGGCGAGCTTGGCCGCCAACGCGGGTTCCGGGCGGGCGCCGCTCAGCTTGCGACCGCCGATGCTGTCCTGCGCCAACGCCGCGTAATAAGAGAGGGGCTCCACAGCGAGTAGTTCCTCGTAGTATGCGCGCGCGGCGGCCAGACTGCCCTGGGCCTCCGCCAGCCGCCCAAGAAACAAGAGCGCAGCCGCGTATTTGTCCGAATGGGGATAGCGGGCAAGGTGTTCTTCGAGGAGGGCGGCTGCCTGGGCTTCCCGCCCGAGGTAGGCCGCCCACGCCACTTTCCAATGGCAGTATGCGCTCTCGGGGTCCTGCGGGCGGGCATCGGCGCACGCCTTAAACAGTGGGACGTATGCCTTCACGTCGTTCTTGAGGAGATAGTAATTCCCCGCCCAGCGATGCGCGTCCATCGTCCACGCGGAATTCGGGTACCGGTCACGCGCCATCTTCGCATAGCGCAGCATCGGCTCTTCGAGCTTCAACCGGCGCGCGCATTGCACGAGATAGTGCAGGCGCTCCGCATCCACTTCCGGAGACTTAGGGGAAAGCGATTCCAGCATCTGCCGGGCGATCGACGTCCGTTCCCGGTCATACTCCATCACAGCGATATGCAGTTCCGCCCGTTCGCGATCCTCGCCGAGCAAGCTCGGGATGACGGATTCGAGCGCCGCGCGGGCTTCGTCGTAACGGCGGTTCGCCCGCAAGGCTTCCGCCCGGCCGAGAAGATCCGCGGCCGTGGGCGGGGGATACGCCGCGCCAAGGGTGTTTTCCACTTGGCCAAGCAGGGTCTGCGCGTCCCGCGCTTCCGGGCGTTGTGGATACCGGAATGCGACCCGTTGCAGGTAGGGCGCGGCAAGAGCATGGTCGCCCCGCGCCATATATGCCTTGCCGAGAAGAAAATCGAACTGCGGCTGAACCGGCTTCAGCCCTGGGCTCCGCAGAAGCCGGATTGTCCCATCGGCATCGCCCAATTCGAGCAGGGCATTCGCGGCCAGAATCGCCGCGTCCGATCGGAGCGGCGATGTGCTGAATTCGCGCGCGAATTTCCCGAGGGTCCTTGCGGCATTTTCGTAAGCTTTTGCCCGATATTCCGTCGAGCCTTGAATAAATGCCAAATAATCCGTAATTTCCGGGAGGCGCGCGCTCGCGGATTTCAAGTGGTTGAGCGCGGCATCGTGTGCGCCGGATTCGGACTCCACGCGGGCCATCGCGAAGTAAGCGAGAGCACCGTTCGCATCCCGGCTATGCGCGGCCGCATAGCGCAGCAATGCCGCGCGGTGAGCGGGCGTGGCGGCTTTCGAGTAGGCGGAGGACAGACTTTCCAGAGTCTGTCCTCCGCCGCTTACACAGAGGAAAGCAACGAGGACGGCGGGAATTAACGATCTATACGAGCGGACCCGGATATTCGGGTCCAAGGACTTTCTCATTTTCATTGGCCAGGATTCGGACTAGCTCCATATGATAGTAGTCCAACATAGACGGGCAGGTTTCCACAAATTGCGTGCGGAATTCTTCCCGTGCCTGGTCGATTTCGCTGCGGAAAACGCCGTAGATATTGTTATCCCGGCGCGATTGCCGCACGCGCTCGCTCTGGTAGAGGCGCAATTCCGCCACCTGCACGCGGGCGAAACGCTGCGCCCGCAGGTGAACTTCCTGCTCCTGGGGAGAAAGCTGGAACCAGTTCTGGGTGTTCTCCTTGGGCTTCGGCTCCTGGCTGCCTTGAATCGCGATCAGTTGCGCCGGTTCCGCCGCTTCCTTGCTGACGGTCCAGCGATGTCCGGCCGTCATCGTCAGAATCTCGATACTCCCCGCGTGGAAAGGCTTCGTCCCGGCCTCCGCCAGCAGCAATGCCTTCACCAGCCCACGGCTGAGTACGGGGAAAATGCGAATTTTTTCGTCGGCCGCCTCCCCCAGATATCCCAATAGCTCGCTCGAAAACTCCGATTCGAGACGCATCGCGACCAGTGGTTCTCCCGATTGCTTCGAATTGTGCAGCGCCGGAGCCTGCTCCACCGGAATCTCGAGAGAATGCGATTCGTAGGGGTCCTCGCTGCCGGGGATCCCGCAAATCCCGGTAATCATGTCGCCTTCCAACTGAAGCAGCACGGCCCGCTCCGCGTAAGAGGACACCCCATCGAGCAGCGCTGCGATCACATCGTCGCGGCCTTCGGCGTTCTCCGCGCGGCGCACGGCCTTGTGAAGCGCTTGCATCTGCTGGCGGAACAATTCTTGCGCCTGGTCGAGCTCCACGCGGTGGTGCTCCGCCAGTTCCGCGCGCAACGACTCGAGCGCGTGGGCCTTCTCCTCATCGGCGTTCTGCCTTGACTCTTCGAGCGCGAGCTGGATTTCTTCCTCATTGGCCCGGCGCAGTTCTTCCGCCTGGCTGTCGGCCATCCTGCGCGCCACCTGCTGAATCTCCTCCCGAAGAGGATCCTGCAAATTCATCAGAGCGCCTTCCACGGCCATCGCGATGTGGCTCTGCCAGCCCGATTCCAATTCCTCCTGCACCCGCGCAATGTGCAATTGCCACGCCGCCGAAAGCCGTTCCTTGATTGCCGCTTCCCGTTCCGCGAGAGACTTGGTAAGGCCGTCCTCGCGTGGATCGTTGAAATTTACCGCTGCCGTACTCATTGCTCTTCTACCTTTCCC
>JADLCF010000293.1 GCA_020847315.1 Bryobacterales bacterium
TGGACTTCATGGCTCTGTTTCCTTTTGCTTGTCCGGGACGGTTGATCTGGTGGCCCGGCTTCGCACTCAGAGGGATTGTAGAGGCGGGCGTAGCGGGAATTTGGCGCTTGGTTCGCTAACTGGTTGGAAGTAGGGGAGATGCCGTTCGATAACTTCTGTGATTGCGCCGGGAGGCGGAGGTGTTTTGGACGAAAACCAGGACGGAAAGGCGCGGGCACTGGGCGGAGGATGGAGAGGCGTCGGGCGTGGCCGCGGGGGAATCGCGCCCACATACGGGCGGGCGCTTCGTGGGCTCGCTGCGCGAGACTGTTTTGGTTTGGGCGTTCGATTCCGGGCGTTTACACACCCAGCTGGCTTATGCCGCCCTGCGGGCTCTTGGTGGCGATGCGGGCGCGCGGGGGCGCGGATTGCGCAGGCTTAGCGTTTCTGGGTTCGGGAAGGGCCCGATTTTGCATCCGGTTGATAGTAGCGGCGGCGGGGGTGGATTTGAACTTTGTGGTGGCACTGGGCCGGTGCGGGTGGGCTTCCCCGATGGTGGAAGTGATGGCCGGCCTTGCAGTTACGTGATTCCGGGGTGGAAGCGAATTTTTCTTCGCTGGCTGTGATCGCGATTCAGACGGCTGCGCGATGCAGCGTAGATCGGAGTGGTCTGACTCGCATTGGAGGTTAGGGAATCCACTTCGGCGGGCAAGGGATCGACGGCTTCGGGACCCTCCAGGCGCTGCTCGGAAAGAGGCTTAACGCGGCTGGAATTTCTGATTGAAGTTACGTAACCTACGTGGAATCAGCGTGTTAACATAAAGTGAAAGTGACGACTGCCCCTAATTCCACCGAATTCCCGGCAAAGAAGACCACACTCACTTTTCTGAGCCGAGAACGGAACATGGCTGCCTTCTTGTAGAATTGCGGGTATTCCCAAGCCTCCACCCGGTAGACCAAGTTGGACACGAGTGTCGGTTAAGAGGTTCGCGCGGTAATGGAATGAATCTCTCAGAATCACAGGCTGTGAACGGAAAAGCTGTTCGCTTGGTGGATTATCTGCTTCGGTTGGCGCAACTGCGAACTAAACCGATCCGTGATATATCCGAGTGCGAGAAGGTCCTCTGGCTGTCGAGTGTTCCCCGTGAACGTGGCTGCTTCATCCAAGCTTGGGGTCGAGATGAGGAACACGCATCGGACGAATGGCTGGAGGTCCAAAATCGGCGTGAACCGGAATTTCCTACGATCCCCTCCGAATGCAAGCATTGGACGAGCCCATTAACAGTCCGCAACAAGGGCGAGCTTCCAGAACTCCTTACTGAAATAACCAGGCTAGTCTCGAACCCCGATTGGTGCGAGGGTTCAGATCAGCCTGAAGCTATCCAACTCACCGAACGCCTTGAGGATCAGCCCGAAACCCTGCGGGTGTGGGAACGATTTCTAGAAGACAGATGGCTGCCGTGGACGGAAGAGCATAATGTCTGGGAGAAAGTTCATAAAGTCTATTCCGCACTTTTTGCTATTCATCAGGCACAACTGCGGCTTGGCGAAGAATACGAACTCGTTCTGGGTGTCGGCTTGTTGACGTGGCAGACGCCGACTCGGCAGCGGATCCGTCGCCATCTGGTGGTCGCCGACGCGACGTTGGAGTTTGAAGCCCGGTTGGGGCGATTCACAATACATCCCCACATCGATGGCGCCAAGCTTCGCCCGGAACTCGATATGCTCGACATTGAGGATCAGCCGGCAGGCGCGGAGAGAATCGCGAAGGCATCGCTGGCTGCGGGGGAAGACGATCCTTGGGAAATACCGTGTGTCGAGGGCGTGCTTCAAACTCTGGTGCATACGATCAGCTCACACGGCCATTATGACGATACCTTGGAGGCGAAAAACGCTGGCGCGTCGACTAATCCCGTTGTGGAATACGCTCCGGCTTTGATCCTGCGAAAGCGTTCTTCTAAAGGTCTCGTTGAAGCCTTGGAACGGATAAGGGAGCAGATCGAAAACGGAGAACAAGACCTGGGGGAATTCGCCGACCTAGCCGAGGTTCGTTCGGCAGATGGACGCGACTTGCCAATCGCGACGGAGGAAGCGGCCGTCCCATTCGAAGGTGAAATCTTCTTCCCAAAGCCCTCGAACGATGAGCAACGCCAAATTGCCTCGAAGATCCGCGCTGCTAGCGGCGTGCTTGTACAAGGGCCGCCTGGCACTGGAAAATCTCATACAATCGCCAATCTCATTTGCCATCTGCTTGCCACGGGACAACGAACGCTTATCACTGCCAAAACGCCGCGCGCGCTTCAGGTGCTCGAAGGGCTTGTACCCCGTGAACTGCGCCCACTCTGCATCAGCCTGCTTGGCAGTGGCCGCGAGGAACATCGCTCACTCGAATCTAGCGTGGGCGGCATCCTCCGAAAGAACGAGGAATGGAATGAGAATCGCGCCCAACGTAAGCGCGAAGATCTCGCAGAACGCCTTAGGAGTCTCCGGGAGGAGAAGGTTAAGCTCAACCGGCAGCTATTTGAGGTCAGAGAATCTGAAACCCATTCACTATCTATTGCGGGAGGGGCTTACCGGGGGACGGCAGCCCGAATCTCTGAAGCTGTGCGCCGTGATCAAGCCGATTTCGAATGGTTTACAGATTCCATTCCTCTGGAGCAGGACTGCCCGATTTCGGGGAACGATTTACAAAGCGTTCTGATGGCGATGCGTCGATTCACGCTGGGCGATCGTCGCGAATTGACCCGCATATGGCCCAAATCGCTGCCAACTTCCGAACGGTTCGCCGAGATTGTAGGGGCCGAAACAAGCGCAACGAAGGAAGAGCAAGACTCGACTCGTGGAGCCGATGAGCGATTGGCTTCCCTGTTGAAGGAAATCGATCCTCATGTCATCGAGGACCTGCAAGACGCTTTGTCACGCTATCGAGCCACTCGCGGCAGCCTTCTCAAAGCACCACATCCGTGGGTGGGCGATGCATTGCGAGATATTCTCGCCGGTGACTCAATACTCTGGCATGAGCTTTCTCGCGTGACGAAAGAAATTGTTGCATCAATTGAAGATCTCGCCGGGACCGCCGACCGAACCGAAATCGACTTACCGGGCGCAATTGAAGCAAGGTCCCTTCATGAACAAGCCCGCAAACTGAAAGCACACCTGACAAGCGGCGGGAAACTGGGTTGGGCGGTGTTTCGACCTAAGTGGGTGAAAGAGAGCCTTCACGTGCTCAAGACCGTCAGACTGTTTGGGCGCCCCTGTTCAACAATCGAGGATTTCTCCGTTCTCATGGATGCGACCCACGTTCGCATTGAATGCGAGAGAGCATGGGGCTTCTGGAAAGGGCGAAGCGAAAGGGTCGAAGGGCCATACGCGCTCCAACTGGCCGCTTTCAAATCGTTGCTTGATACGCTCGAAAAGGTGTTGGCGAGCGAGAAGGTAATTGTCAAATGCCGTGAAGCGATTAGAAGATGCTCAAGCATCGACGAATCTAAGTGGTCCGAAGAAGCCGAAGTTGACAAGGTTGTCTCATCATGTCGGCTGGCACTATCGCAAATCAGAAAGCAGCGCGCTATTGAGGCTATCCAAAGCGTTGAGGCTCCGATCTCTCGCATGGTCCGCAAGGATATCCATCCGGTAACAAACGATTTGCTGAGTGCCATTCGCTGCCGCGACGTGAATAAATTCGCTCTTTGCGCGAATACGATTCAGGAATTGGATATACAGCATAGTCTCCTACAGAAAGCTGACAAACACCTTGCCGAACTACGTACTTTGCTTCCACAGCTAGCGATATCCCTGCAACAATCCTGCGGAGAACTCTATTGGGAGGATCGTCTGCTTCACATTGGCGAAGCCTGGAACTGGGCGCGAGCAAAGGGCTGGCTTGAGCGCTACATCCGGAAGGACGACGTTCCGGCGATCATCAAGCGCACGAAACAAATCGAGGATGAAATTAACGACGCTGTCACCCTCCTTGCGTCCCTCCATGCCTGGTCGTTCTGCTTTTCGCGCCTCAAAGAAAGCCATCGCCGCCACATGCAAGCTTGGCAACTCTCAATGAGGAGTCTCGGAAAGGGGACGGGAAAGCACGCGCCTCGCCATCGTCGCCAGGCACAAACCCATCTAAACAACTGCCGCGAGGCGATTCCCGCCTGGGTCATGCCTCTCCATCGGATTTGGGATACCGTTAGTCCCGCACCAGGCATGTTTGATGTGATTATTGTCGATGAAGCTTCACAGTGCGGAGCGGAAGCGCTTCCGCTGTTCTATTTCGGAAAGAAGATATTGATCGTCGGCGATGACAAACAGATCAGCCCGGACGCAGTAGGTTTACCCCGTGATTCGGTCCATCGTCTGATGGAGGAATACCTCTCCGATTTCCTCTTCAAGTCATCCTTCGATGTTGAAAACAGCCTGTTCGATCACGGAAAACTTCGGTATGGGACGCAGCGGATCACGTTACGAGAACACTTCCGCTGCATGCCGGAAATCATCCGCTTCAGTAACGACCTTTGCTATGCAGATACGCCACTGATTCCCTTGAGGCAGCACGGGGCGAGCCGGTTGCCACCGCTCGAGCATGTATTTGTGAACGGCGGATATCGTGAAGGCTCCAATAACAGGACAATTAACCGCCTGGAAGCCGAAGCGATTGTGAAGCGGATTATATCGATGTGCGGCGACAGCCGGTACGACGGCAAGACAATGGGCGTAGTCGTGCTTCAAGGTGAAGCGCAAGCAGGATTGATCGAGAGTCGGTTGCTTGACCAACTTGGAGCGGAGGAAATGGCACAGCGCCGCTTGGTCTGTGGCAATCCTTACAGTTTTCAAGGCGATGAACGAGACATCATGTTTCTGTCCCTCGTCGCAGCCACTAATGAAAGAATCGGGCCTCTCACAAAAGTAGCAGACGAGCGCCGCTTTAATGTCGCCTCCAGTCGCGCCCGCGACATGATGATCCTTTTCCATTCGGTAAATCTCGACGATCTCAGCACCACATGCTTAAGGCGACGGTTACTTGAATTTTTCGAGGGCACAAAGCCTCAACAGATTGCCGGCATTGAGGTAGACATATTGGAACGCCGGGCCGCCCAAGACAATCGTCATATTGTGAAGCCTCCATCCCCTTTCGACAGTTGGTTCGAAGTCGACGTTGCCCTGGAACTTCTTCGCAGAAAGTTTACCGTACTTGCCCAACATGAATGCGCGGGAAAACGTATCGATCTTGTCATTGAGGGGGGGCAGGCACGTCTGGCAGTCGAGTGCGACGGAGATAATTGGCACGGACCTGACCGATTCGAGGAGGACATGCAGCGACAACGGCAGCTTGAGCGATGTGGATGGGAGTTTTTCAGGGTTCGGGAATCTGCCTTCTATGCGGACAGAGACGCATCGTTGCAGCTACTCTGGCCGATGCTTGAGGAGAGAGGTATCCTGCGAGGATGAACACCGGACGACTCTCAAGGAACAAGGAAAGTTAGCAAGATCGTGAGGGGGGAGGCTTTGTAGCTCGGCTACTGTATCAACGCTGGCCCATTAACCGTTGGCTCAGCCCGGATCATGAAACTAGGAGGTCGATAGGCCATCTGGAATTCGGTGACAGCACTGGCCCGTGAACCGTGGGTTCACCCTCGATCATGAAAATAGCCGATCAATCGGCCATCTGAAGAATCAGCACCTTGCGGCCATTTTCAAGAGAGGAAGCCGTGAAATCACCCTTTCCTCGGCAGTACCCAGGTCTGGCCCCGGTGATTCTAAAGAAACTCACCATTTCGGGTTTCTTCGGTTCTGATTTCGCCAAATCAGGGCCGCTCGCGCGGTTCTCAACGGCGCATCGCGTCAACGGCTCGCAAGGAGGCTCAAAACGGGGTTTTGGGACGGATTTTGCCGGACTTTGGGTGAAAGTGGGGATCGTCCCGAAATGCCGAAATGTGTCCCCAAAATGTGCCGAAATGTGACCGTCCCCGAAATCAAAATCTGAAATCCGGGAGCGGTGATGGGGTTGTTGGCGTGGTTAGGTTAGGCTGCGTCCAGCACGCGCATTTCGATGCGTAGGCCCGCGGCTGTTGCCATGTTGACCAGCGCGTCGAGGGCAAACAGATTGATCTTGCCACGCATCAGGTCGGAGATGCGCGGCTGGGTCACGCCGAAAAGCTGGGCCGCTTGAGCCTGGCTCATCCCTACGCGGGTGATGTGATCTTTCAAGGCGATCATCAGCGCCGAGCGCAGTTTCATATTGGCTGCCTGCTCGGGCGTGTTTTCAATCGCATCCCACACATTGGTAAAACGTTGTTTCGTCATTGCCCTCGCTCCTTCAGCAACTCGCGGTAACGCCTGGCGGCGAGTTCCACGTCCGCCTTGCCGGTTTTCTCGGTCTTCTTCTGGAAGCAATGCAGCACATAGATGGCATCGGCGAATTTCGCTACGTAGAGGACGCGGAACGCGCCAACTTCATCCCGAATTCGAATCTCCCTGACACCCTGACCCACCGTGTTCATGGGCTCCAGTCGTCCGGGTCACGGCCATTTTGCACCTGGTCCAACTGATGGCCAGCCTCTCGCCTAGCCGTCAACGGGAAGGCGCGCAGGTCCTCCAAGGAACTGCCTCGAAACTCGATGGGTTTGGAATCCACCTCGCCCAAAAATATACACAATTTTGTATGTTCGACAAAGTGAGCCTTGTCTAAGCGGCATTGCGGGCTTTCCGCATGGGATTTGTGGGGAGCACGATGCGCGAAGCTGGCTGGCTTTTGCCACGCTTTGAGTGAAAGTGGTGGCCGTCCCCGAAATCCGTCCCCGAAATCCCGAAATCGGAACCGCGGCGAAATGATGGTGGGGCTGCGCATCTGCGGTGTCACAGAAACGACTGTTTACCCGGATCTCGACGGGCTGGCAAAGAAACTGATGGCGGAGTATGGAGGGCTAGACGGCTCCAAATAAGCTACTCCTCGTGTCCTGTTGCCTTGAGCGCCTGTGCGATGGTAGCGAGCGGCAGAAGCAGGGTGAGGGGAGCGTCGTTCAAGGCCGCTGCGCCGTAGCCCGCATACCATTTCGCGACGATTTCATTCTTCGCATCTATGACGAGCACGACCCCGCCGACTTCAGCAGCAGCCCTGATGCAGCGCCATCCCGCGGCCAATAACAATTGACCGCCAAGGCCTTGTCCTTGGAATGGCTTGGCAACGGCGAGACGCGCGAGGCGGAAGCCCGGTACGTCATAACGGCCGAGTCCACGTTTCACGATATCGGGCGTGCGAGCATATTCCACCGACGCGGGGCTGAGGCTATAGAAGCCCAGCACTGTCTTGTCGTCTTTATCATCGATCGCCAGGAAAGTCTTGGCACCGCCGGCTTCATGACTTTTTCGCGCATGCTGCCGCAAGAAATTGTTCAGAGCGGCCTCGCCGCAATCGAAGGACTCGCGGTCGTGTTTTTTGCTGATCGGTTCCTCGTGCCAGGGCGGGAGGCTCATTTGCGCTTTGGCAGCGCTTTGGCGGCCGAGACTAGCTTCGCGTTGGGCTTGGGCGGGTTCTCCAGCAGATCCAGCACTCGCAGGCTGTCGCGGTGTGAAAGCGAGATATGCTCTTCCTCGCGAATGATGGCCTTCGCGGCATCGACACTGTGCTCACGCACGAATTCCGAGAGATCCCTATGCTTCAGCGCGGCGGCGCGCAACAGCATGGCTTTTTCATCTGCGGGAATGCGCAAAGACATCCGGTTGTTATCTTCAACGGCGACTCGTGGCATGACAGGACCTCCTTTCCATGTACATATTCAAAGTGTACAGGATTTCGAGAACCTCATCAATTCCGTACGCTTTCATTGCGTACATATAAGGCTTTAGCTCGCAGGGATTCAAGGGGTTAGCGAAATAGTAGCTCCACAAGGCAGCTTGGCAAGACGGTCGCATTTCCCATAAGAAACATTATCCGATTACATCCTGTGCACCAGCGTTATGCGACGATCAGGTCAGCTTGACGAGTCTGTTCGCATCGAGGATGCCCTGTTCTCGCAACCGGCTGACAGCCGCTCTTCCCCGCTCGGCCGCCGCCGCATGGTGGACTCCGAGCGTTGGATGCGGCTCCCTGGTCTTCGCGGTTGCCGGGCGCTTTCGACGTCGAAGTGAGAACTGTGGAAGCTCCGGCTCGTCAAGCACAAGCTCGCCAAGAAGAATTGCTGGGGTTTCTTCTCATTCGCGCGCCATGCGCCGGCGGAAGCGGAATGGCAGAGATCCGGCTTCCACAAGGAAGATTCCCGCCAGAATCAGGGTGGCCCCGAGGATGCCCTTCGTTGATAGACGTTCCCCGACGGCCAGAAACGATGTGATCCAGGCGAATACCGGCTCCAGCGCGAAGATGAATGCCGTTCGCGTGGGGGAAATCATCTGCTGCGCCCAGGTTTGCACGAGAAACGCGACGGCGGTGGCCAGGACTCCGGTGACTCCGACGGCGATCCACAATCGGGCGGATGGCCGCAGAAACGCCTCCTCCGCCCACCAGAAGCTGGACGCGCTGAGCAGGAACGCCGTGCCGATTTGCAGCAGAGTGAGCGCCCGGGCGTCCCCCACGGAAGAGAAGCGCCCCAGAAGCAGGATGTGCACCGCGTAGGAAACGGCGCAAACGAGGGTGAGCGCATCTCCCTTGGAGGCGCCATCGAAGGAGATGGGGGAGGCCAGCAGGCGAAGCCCGACGAGCGCGACGGCGATCCCCGCGAGTTCCGGGATGCGCGGCAGCCTGCGATGGCGCAGGGCAACGAGCGCGGGAACGAACACGATAAACAATCCGGTGAGGAACGCGGACCGGGCCGGTGTGGTGAAGCGCAAACCCACGGTCTGGAAGAGATAGCCCCCGAACAGGGCAATACCCAGGATGGCGCCGTTTCGCGCGAGCGTTCCGTTGAGGCGAAGCGGCCCTTTCCAGCGGAAGGCAATCCACAATGAGAGCGCCGCCACCCCGAAGCGCAGGGTGAGGAAGAGCAGGGAAGAGGCATCTTCGAGGGCGCCCTTGACCAAAGTAAACGTGGCGCCCCAAATGGCGGAGACGGCGATAAGGGCGAGGGTCGCAGGCAGCTTGGCGGAGCCGCGTTGTGGGCCGTTCAAGCGCGCGGCTTTCGTCGGGAGCGGAACTGCGCCTTCCATCCCGCGTTCGCGATTCATTTCCCTCCGGCAGCGGGCGGCGGGACGGCCAAGCCGGAGAGCATGGCGCAGGCGACGAAAAACGCGCGCCGCAAGCCGAGGTCCCGCGCATCGGGGCAATACCACTCGTCACTCGTGTGCGCTCCCCCGCCCGTGCCGCCCGCGCCGAGAGTCAACGCGGGGATGCCCATCGAAAGCGGGATATTCGCGTCCGTGGAGGAAGTATCAATCTGCGAGCGGATGCCGAGCGAGGCATCGATCGAGAGGGCGGCGTTCAAGAGGGGGCTGCCATCCGCCAGCGCCCCGCCGGGACGGGCGCCGATTTCCTTCAGGCGGGCGCTCAGCCGCCCTTTGCGCGCCGCCTTGTGCTCGGCGGCGACGGCCTGTTCCACGAAGCGCGCAAGCGCGGCGGCAAGCTCATCAATCAGGGAATCGCGCTCGGAGCGAATATCCACCTTCGCCATGGCCAACTGCGGAATCGCGTTGATCGTGGAGCCCCCCTGCAACACGCCCACGTTGATGGCGAAGCGGCCGGCCGCGTTGCTGCGCTCGGGCGGGTAGGCATCCGCGAACATGCCGACGGCGCGGGCCAGGGCGTGGTTTGGGTTCGCCAGGCCGAAATCGCTCCAACTGTGGCCGCCTTTGCCCTGAATCAGGATCTCAAAGCGTTTACTGGCGAGCGCGCGGGAGGTGATGTGCTCCTGGCCCGGCCCGTCGAGAACCAGCACCCCGGCCAAGCGCGGCGCGAGCGGGGAACTCTGGCAGAGGTAGCGCATGCCGGTGAGGTTGCCTTCGCCCTCTTCTCCGACATTGGCCAGAAACGCGAGCGTATAGGGCCAATCCTGCCGGGTGGGGACACTCGCGAAGACTCGCGCCATGGCGAGCAATCCCGCAAGCCCGGCGCCATTATCCGCGACTCCGGGGCCATGCAGGGCGCCATCCGCATGCAGGGCGATGTCTTCGGGACGGCGCGGCGCGAGCACGGTATCCATGTGCGCCGAAACGACAATCAGAGGGCGCGAGGAAGCGGCATCCCGCAGCGCAAGCACGTTGCCCACGGCGTCCAGGCCGGCCGCATACCCCATGGAACCGAGCATCGCGCGCAGAAGTTCCGCGCGCTGTTCTTCGAGAAATGTCGGGGCGGCCACCCGGCAGATAGCCAACTGCTGCTCAAGAATCCAGGTTTTGTTGTTCGCGAACCATGCCGAGGCCGCGCGCAGGTCTTCCGAGCCCAGCAGTGCGTCGAAGACCGATTTCTCGGCGCGGAGAGGAATCGCCATTGTCCCTCAGTGTAACGAAATGCTGCCGGCTCTCCCACGGCTGCGGTGGTGGACAATCGGCCCTTCGGGCGATTCCAGGGGAGAGGGAGCGGAGGAACTAACGACAGGCGCCATGCGCTCAGCGGTATCGCCGGAAGGCCAGCACCGCATTCAGGCCGCCGAAGGCGAAGGAATTGGAAAGCGCGGCATGAATCTCCATCGGGCGGGCGGAGTTGGGCACGTAATCGAGGTCGCACTCCGGATCCGCTTCGGTGAAATTCGCGGTGGGCGGCGCGGTCCGGTGCTTGATTGCAAGCACGGTGGCAATCGCCTCAATGGCGCCGGCCCCGCCCAGAACGTGCCCGTGCATGGACTTGGTGGAACTCACGGCGAGGGCGTTTGCATGATCTCCGAAGACGAGCCGGATCGCGGCGGTTTCCACGGGATCGTTGATGGGAGTCCCCGTTCCATGCGCGTTGATGTACTGTACTTCCTCCGGCGCCAGACCGGCGGAATCGAGCGCGCGCCGCATGGCCAGAGCGGCGCCGTCGGCCTTTGGAATCGTGAGGTGGTGGGCGTCCGCGGACATCCCGAAGCCGGCCAGTTCGGCGAGGATGTCAGCGCCGCGAGCGAGCGCTGTCTCTTCCGATTCGAGCACGAGGATGCCCCCGCCTTCGCCCAATATCAGGCCGCCCCGGCCATGTGAAAACGGGCGGCAGGTATCCGGGGAAACTACCCGCATGGCCTCCCACGCTTTCAGAAAGCCGAACGTGATGGGCGCCTCGCTCCCCCCGGTGAGGGCGAGATCGCAGACTCCGGAGCGGATCGCCATAAACGCTTGGCCGATTGCGTGGTTCGCGGACGAACATGCGGTGGAAACGGTATAGACCTGGCCGCGCACGCCATGCGCCATGCTCAGGTGGCTGGCTCCCGAGTTGGGCATGGAGCGGGGGATCAGCAGCGGGTGAACCCGGGATTTGCCTTCGCCGTACATGGACCAGAAGGACTCATCCTGCACCGTTTCTCCGCCGATGCTGGTGCCGGTGATGACGGCGGCATCCTCCCATCGCGGGTCGTCCGGCGCGAGGCCGGCCTGGGCGACGGCTTCCTGCGCGGATGCCAGCAGAAACTGAGCGAAGCGGTCCGTGAGATCCTGCACCCTGGGGGGCACCCGGTCGTCGGGGAAGTCTTTCGCGATGCCGGCGATGGAAAACTTCAATTCGCCAGGGGCGAACCTGGGGAGCGTGGAGAAACCACTTTGGCCGGAGGACAGCGATTGCCAGAGCCCGGCACACCCGCGGCCCAGCGCGCACACGGCGCCGGTTCCTGTAATCACGACGCGTCTGGGCTTCATGGAGTCGTACCTCAAACCGAGGCTTCGGCCGGAGGTTGCGCCTTGGATTCGAGCAGCGCGTTGATTTGTTCGGCAACCTGGCGGACGTTAGAAAGTTCTTTCGCCTTGTCGTCGGGAATGTCGATGTCAAACTCGTTTTCCAGCGCGAAGACGATGTTTAGGCCGTCCAGCGAGTCAATCTGCAACTCTTCAAAGGTACTGTCGATCGTCACCTTGGCCGGATCGAGTTTTTGAGTCGATACAATCACATCGACGACGCGTTGGGCGGTTTGTTCAAACATGATGAGTCGCACTGGCAACCCGTCGGACATTTCTACGATCCACGGGTTTGAATACCCCAAAATTTACCACAGCCCCGCCGCGCGCCGGGAATGCGCCGCGTGGCGGAAACCGGAGCGTTTCGAAAAATCACGGCGGCGCGCCCGCGCGGAGGCCCTTCCAATTATACGGGATGCGCGCGCGCATTCCGATTGCAGGGCGCATTTTGCCGGGAGACACCGGTTGCGGCTGCTTGAGGAGGCGCTAATGGGACCGCCGGGCATAACCCGCTCAATCGTTGTTGACGTATTAAATGAGTAGCCCACCGTTGCCGAAGGCCGCAAGTTCCCAACCGGAAACGCGGTAGCCGGAGAGCAGCGGAGGGAGCAGGACATCGAGGACATTCTTCTTCGGCGAGCGGAAGCAACCGGGGGCGGAGATGACCGGGATTTCATCGTGATACGCGAGAAGCAGGAGGTTGCCCGGTTCCACCGGCGCCAGGAAGCGCTCGATGCTGCATCCGGACCTCTGGATGGCCCTTCCCACCGCATCCTTCGGACTGGCGGGAGCGGTGGTGCTGGCAATGATGATGGCGGTTGGCTGCGCCTTTAGCAAATACCCGAGGGAATTCGCGATCATTGCCTCTTCTTCCAGGCAACCGAGCGCGATGTTTACGTTTGCCCCGTAATTCTCCAGCCGCTGCCGCATGACGTTCTCAAACAAATGCCTGGAGCGTTCCGCATGGATCGGGTCCGTATACAAGACGCCGATTTTCGGAGGAGGTATGGGTCTTGCCTGAATGATGGGACCGCGTTCCCGGAGGATGCTGAGAACGGCCTCAATCTGTTCCTCCTCGACGGCGAATGGAGTGCTCTTCACAATGGCCACGCGCTGACCGGCGCGGATATAGGAGAAATTGGCGACCGTGGCGATCACAATGCTTGAGGTGAGGTTGATCTGCCGCAACAGATCGTCGTCGATTACCGCGCAGCAGTTCTCGGTGGCGACCAGATTCGCGCGCCCCCCGGCGGCAAGCCGGATCTCGAGCGAACCCGCGGCCATGTTGGTGGAGACGGAAAGCACGGCTTCATCCTCGGAGATCTCGCCCGCATCGAGTTCCGCGACCCAGACCTGATCTAAACCTTCGGTCTGCAACAGCCGGATATCGTCTTCCGTGAGGATGTGGCCCTTCGCCAGGAGTTTCTTTCCGCTCAACTTGAAAATCGGAGTCGATAGAACCTTCCCTAAGGATTCCTGTACTCCGAGGGCGCGCGCATTCATTCCGATCCTACTTCCTTGCCCAGCGGTTCGCAGCAAGCTTGCCGCAATGCTCTAGAGGCCCGTTTCAAAGGCGTCCAGGTGCTCTCTGGCAATTTTAGAAATTTCAGTATATGCAGAACCGGATAGCGTAAACCATCACTCATCGGTAGACATTTTTAATCTTTTGTGGGGGCGAATGACTAACCCATTTAGGGGTAAAGTTTGCAAATGTAACGAACTTCCTGAAGCGTCTTGGGAGCCACCGCGCTCCGTTGCGTGAGAGCAGACGGCGCTTCCCGTGCTCTGTGAATTCACCGCAACCCACGTGCCGTTTGCCACGTCAAAACGGGATATCGGTGGGCCTCAAAGGCAAGGGGGATCGGCCAGTACCGGCTTGACCCCTTGTCATCGAGGACCTAAACTTGAGATAGCTCAAAATCTGTACGGACCTCGGTTCTCCATGAGTTTCAATCGATTAATCGCCACGTCCGGCTTGTTCCTGTTCACCGTGGGCGGTGGAATTGTGCTCGCCCAGGATGCACAACAGGCCCCTTCGCAAACACGAGAAACCGTTGCACGTCCTCTTAGCGAGAAAGACCGGCGGAAGCGTTTGGAACGGCTGCGCAAAGAGTTGGAAACGCCGTACAAGCGCTGGCTGGATGAAGACGTCGCCTACGTAATCACCGACGAAGAACGTCAGGCATTCAAGCGGTTGGCGACCGACGAAGAACGCGAGCAATTCGTGGAGCAGTTCTGGCGGCGCCGGGATCCCACGCCGGATTCCGTGGAGAACGAGTACAAGGAAGAGCATTACCGCCGCATCGCCTACGCGAATGAGCGCTTCGCCTCCGGGTTTCCCGGATGGAAGAGCGACCGCGGACGCATCTATATTACTTTCGGCCCCCCGGATGAAATTGAAGATCACCCCTCCGGTGGCAGCTATGTCCGTCCGTGGGAAGAAGGTGGCGGCACGACGTCCACGTACCCGTTTCAGAAGTGGCGCTATCGCTATATCGACGGGATCGGCACCGACGTGATGATCGAGTTTGTCGACACCTCGATGACCGGAGAGTTCCGGATGACGATGGACCCTTCGGAGAAAGACGCGCTGCTGCACGTTCCGGGCGCCGGCCTCACCTGGATGGAAGAGATGGGCATGGCCAGCAAGGCAGACCGGTTCAGCCGCACCGACGGCACGCGCCTGGGCACCGGCGATCAGCCTCTGCCACAGCGCATGAACCAGTTCGAGCGGTTGCAGCAGTTCGCCATGCTCCAGAAACCGCCCGAGGTGAAGTTCAAGGACCTCGAAGCGACCGTCGATTCGAGAATCACCTATAACACTCTGCCCATGGTGGTTCGCTCGGACTATTTCCGGGTGACGAATTCGAGCGTGATGACCAATGTCACGGTTCTGTTCCAGAATCACGACCTGCAATTCAAGGCCGGGGACGGCATTCAAAAAGCGATCGTGAACATCTATGGGCGCATCACTTCGATGTCGCGCCGGCCGATCAACGTGTTCGAGGATGTCGTCTCCGTGGAAGCGCCGAACGGGATGCTCGAAGACTACGTGAAGAAGGCGTCGATTTATCAGAAGTCGATTCCCTTGCCGCCGGGCCGCTACCGCCTCAATATCGTCGCGAAGGATATCACGGCGGGCACCGTCAACAACTTTGAGATGGCGCTCGACGTACCGTATTTTCAGGATGAAGTTCTTTCTTCGAGCAGCGTCGTGCTGGCGGACATGATTGAAAAGGTGCCTTCGCGCAGCGCGGGCGCCGGACAATTCGTTATTGGAACCTCGAAGATCCGTCCGCGAATCACCGATTCCTTCAAGCAGAACGAGAAGCTGGGCATTTACGTGCAGCTATACAATTTCACGCCGGACGAAGCGAGCAAGAAATTCGACGCCACCATCCATTACGAGGTGAAGAAGCTTGGTTCCGACGAGACGATCTTTACCTACGATGAGAAGGCGAACACGATCGAGAACGCCTCCTCCTCTCAGGTGATTGTGGAGAAAGTGCTGCCGCTCAATAACTTTGAGCCCGGCACCTATGAAATCAAAATGAAGGTCACCGACAACGTGACGAAAGAAGTTCTCACCCCCACGGCCACCTTTAAGGTCACCTCGTAACCGACAGGGTGGCGGGTGAAATCCCCGCGAGATCGTGATAGTCTCTTCGGGAGGCGGTTTAGGGACGAGGGAGCATGGGAAAAGGCGCGATTACGCTGCTGCTTTGCCTGCTTAGCGCGGGAATCGGACATAGCGCCGAGACGGGTTCGCTCACGGGCGGCTTGGCCGGCATGGTGACCGACGCCTTTGGTGTGCCCCAAATGGGGGCCACCATCCAAGTTCTCAACGGTTCCGACCGCGTGGTGAAGGAACTGCTATCCGATAAGGCGGGCCGCTTCGAAGTGGCGGCGCTGGCGGCGGGCAACTATACCGTTCGCGTGAAGATGGCCAGCTTCCTGCCGGCCCTGCGGCGGGTGGGCATTCTCCCCGGGACGCGGCCGCTACTCAGTATTTCCCTTGCGAGCATCTTTAGTTCCATCGAGTTGATCTATCTTTCGCCGGGCCAGCGCCGGTTGATGAGCGACGATTGGAAGTGGGTGCTGCGTTCCTCCTCCATCTCAAAGCCCGCGCTGCGCTTGCTTCCTTCAAACGGCCCCGGTTCCGCGCATACCCGCACGGCATTCGCGAATACGCAGGGCGTTGTACAAGTGTCCGGCGGAGATCAGGGAAAACTCACGCCATTGGGCAGCCAGGCGGATTTGGGCACCGCGTTCGCGGTCGCCACGTCGTTCTTCGGCGATTCCAATCTGAGGGTGGCGGGCAATCTCGGTTACGGGATGAGCGGGATGTCTACCACGGGCTTTGAAACCCGCTATACCCCGGGCATGAGTGCCGGGCTCAACCCGGAAATCCGGCTTTCCCTAAAGCAGGCCTTTCTGCCGGTGGCGCTTGGGTTGCCGAATGCCTCCGCAGCCGGCCATCCCGGGACGCTCTCCACGATGTCCGCGAGCGCCTCGGATCGCATTGTGCTCGGCGATAGCGTGGAATTGCAGTACGGCGGGTCGTTTGATTCCGTGACGTATTTTGATCGTCTGAACTACCTGAGCCCCTACGCAAAGCTGCTCTACCGTCTTCCGGACCAGAGTGTTCTCCAGGTTAGCTATTCCTCCGGGCTGCCGCCCGCGGAGTTGCTCTCCACGCCGACCTCCGCTGAGATCGGGGAAGTCGACGATGTTCCCGGCATGAGCCGGGATCTGCAGACGCTCGCTCTTTTTCCACGGGTGTCCGTCCGTGACAACCGCGCCCAGGTACAGCGTATTTCCAACTATGAAGTTGGATATGAGAAGCGCGTGGGAACGATCCGCATCGGCGCCGCCGCGTATCATTCCGACACTCTGAATACCGGGCTCACCATGCTGGCCCATGACGGGATTCCCAATCGCGCCAACCTGCTCCCGGACCTGCTTTCCGATAGCTACGTCCTGAACGCCGGGCGATTCCGGAGCTCCGGAGGCATGGTTTCGGCGACGCAGCGGGTCTTCGAGAATCTCGAGGTGATGGGAGGCTACGGTACGTTCACGGCTCTCGCGGCGATGACCAACGACCCTGTCGCCAGCAGCCTGGATATCCGGAGCGCGCTCGGTTCCCGGCAAGTACACTTCGCCACGGTCGCCGCCACCGCGCGGTTCCGCAAGCCGGGAACTTACGTGCAGGGCGGCTACCAGTGGAACAGTTCCGCTTCCGCGACGGCGGGCCATCTTTTTGTTACCCAGCGTTATCTGCCGCAGGAAGGGGTGAGCCTCATTGTGCGCCAACCGCTCGGCACGGTGCCGGGCCTGCGGGGGCGCCTGGAAGCGACGGTAGACCTCAGCAACCTTCTGGAGGAAGGCTATGTGCCGATGGTCACGCCCGATGGACGCACCGTGATCCTCGTGCATACGCCACGCAGCCTGCGCGGTGGGCTTAGCTTTATCTTCTAGGCTCGTTTCCAAATGCGCTTCCCGCCGGGATTCCTTGGATGCATTGGATTCAGGTGGGCGTCAGTTAAAGAGAATCCGGTCTGAATCCACTTGAAATATTCCGGTTGATTCTCTACCATGAAGGTTGCAGGGTCCCTCGACGTCCATCCGGTTGATTCCGGCGGACGGGTTCCCGCTTCCCCGCATCGGAGAAGATGCCTTACGGAACGCCGGACCCCTTGGTTATGAAACATCGCGCGAAAGTCCTCCGCTTGTTCCTGGCAGCTTCGCCCGCGCTCGTGGCAGTTCTGTTCTGGAACGCCACCGCCGCGGCCACCACGGAAATGGCGCTGAAAGAGAAGAAGGAATGCACCTTTTGCCATACCGGGAAAGGTCTTTACAGCCTCAACAATACCGGGAAGTATTATAAAGAGCACAAGAAGCTGCCGCCACCAACTAAGAAGAAGTAGGCGGTATCCGGCAGGGCCGCCTGCCGTGCTATTTCCCTCGGGCGCCGGCGCGGTTCGTGTAAACGCGCGAAGGTTTCCGAGAGCGAATCACTCGGGCTGCGATCCGGCATCGCCTTCTGCGGCGCTCCCTCCAAACGGGATATCATGGCCTCGGGATGGCATTTGAGAACAAGTCTTTCGTGATCTTCGGAGCCACGGGCAGCACCGGGACCGCCCTCGTTCGCGAACTGATCGACCGTGGCGCGCGGGTGCTCGCGTGCAGCAAGAATGAGGCCAAGGTGAACGCGATGGCGGCGGAGTTGGGGGCCGAAGGCTACACCCTCGATGCCACCGATGCCGCGCAAGTCGCCCAGGCGTTTGTTCACGCGAAGAATTTGTTCGGCGGCGTGCAAGGTGCGGTGAATCTGGTAGGCTCGATCCTTCTGAAGCCGGCCCACCTCACAACCGATGAAGAGTGGCTGCAGACCTTGAATCTCAACCTGAACACCGCCTTCTATGTCGTGCGGGAGGCCGTGAAGACGATCGGCGACGGGGGAGGCATCGTGCTGGTTTCGACTGCGGCAGCGCGGGTGGGGCTAGCGAACCATGAGGCGGTGGCGGCCGCGAAGGGAGGCGTCATCGGCCTCACGCTGGCCGCGGCGGCGACGTACGCCGGCCGGAATATCCGGGTGAACTGCGTGGCGCCGGGCCTTGTGGACACGCAGATGAGCGCGCGCATCGTGGGAAATGAGGCTGCATCGAAAGCCAGCATGAGCCTGCATGCATTGGGACGCTTCGGGAAACCCGAAGATGTCGCTTCGATGATCACGTTTCTGCTGGACCCCGCCCACGATTGGGTCACCGGCCAGGTCTTCGGTGTTGATGGCGGTTTGGGCACGCTGAAGCCGATGATGCAGTGAGATCCGCAACCGGGGAGGCGTGCGCTCTCCGGCCGCGGAAACACTCCTCCGGCGGGTGTTATCCAAGAAGCGGGAGAGGGAAGGCTCCGATGGAATCGAACGTGCAGCGTCCGCGTGACTCACAACCGGGGGGGATCCCGGTGGAGAGCCGCATGCCGGGGACGCTCTCGGTAGGCCAATTTTTTGGGATTCCTCTGCGCTTTCATTTCACCTTTGTCCTGCTCTTCGCGTTCCTGATCACGATCAGCCTGGCCGGAGCCCAATCCTGGGTGGGCAACACGATCTTCATTGCCGCGATTTTCGCGTCGGTTTTCGTGCATGAGATGGGCCACGCGCTGGTCTCGCGCAGATACGGTATCCGGACGCTCGAAATCGTCATGTTCCCCATCGGCGGCATTGCGCGTCTAGAGAAAAACCCCGGCATTCGCGAGGAGTTCTGGATCGCGATCGCAGGCCCCGCGGTGAATTTTGTGATCGCCGCGGGATTGTTTGCCTACCTGGCCGGCGCCGGGCAATGGCAATCGATTTCAGGAATGGCGGAAGCCACCGATCTCAACATGCTGCAGCGGATCGCCGTCGGCAATCTTGTGCTGGGGTTGTTTAACCTGCTGCCCGCTCTGCCGATGGATGGAGGGCGCATTCTACGCTCCCTGCTGGCGCGATACCGCCCGGAAGCCGAGGCAACGCAACTGGCCGCCCGCATCGGGACGGGGATGGCTGCGTTGATGGGGCTCGCGGGCTTGGTGACGTTCAATATCTTTCTGCTGTTTATCGCCTTCTTCGTCTACCTGGGAGCGTCTCAGGAACGGGCGATGTCGATCGGGAAAAGCGCCATGCAGGGGATGCCCGCCCGTTCCGCGATGATCACCGAGTTTCAAACTCTCAACCACGGCGATACGCTTCGCGATGCGGCCGCGGCTCTCCTGGCCAGTGCGCAGCAGGATTTTCCCATTATGCTCGGCAGCCGCGTGATCGGCCTGCTCGGCCGCGCCCGGTTGCTCCGCGCTCTGGCGCAGGATGGGCCGGATGCCTATATTTCCGCGCATATGGACCGCGATTTCGTTCGCATCGATCCGGAAACAGACCTTGCGGAGGCCATGCCGCGAGTGGCCGCGGCGGGCAGCGCCGCTCTCGTCATGAAGGAAGACGAGTTGCTGGGAATGCTGACCATGGAGAACCTCACGGAGTTCATCCTCCTCCGCCAGATGGGGCTTCGTCCGGAACCCAAGACCTCGTAGACGCCTGCCGCGAAGCCCCCGGAGCGGTTCCGTTGACGCCCTCGACGCGCTGCTGCATCCAACTAAGCAGAGAAGGGTAGGTTTTCATGGCGACCCAAGCCCATCGGGTTGTGATTATCGGCGGTGGATTCGCAGGAGTGAACGCGGCGAAGGCGCTCTCTCATCCCTCGTTTTCCGTGACCCTCATCGACCGCCGCAACTATCACCTCTTTCAGCCGCTGCTATACCAGGTGGCGACGGGCGGCCTCTCGCCGAGCGACATCGCATATCCGTTGCGCGTGATCTTCAAGCATCAGCGGAATGTGGAAGTGCTGCTTGCGGAAGTCCATGACATTGATGCCGGGAATCGCGTGGTCCGGCTGGAACATGGTTCCGTCCCCTACGATTCGCTGATCATTGCGGCCGGCGCCGGCGGGCAATACTTCGGACACGACAGTTGGGAGGCCGACGCGCCCAGCCTCAAGACTCTGGAAGAGGCGATGGAAATCCGCAAGCGCATCCTGCTGGCGTTTGAGACCGCGGAGCGGGAGACGGGCCTGCACGACCAATTGGCTTGCCTCACCTTTGCCGTGATCGGCGCCGGCCCAACCGGCGTGGAACTGGCCGGCACGCTGGGAGAAATCGCGAGAGACACACTGCGGAAAGACTTCCGCCACATCGAGAGCCACCGCGCCCGGATTCTGCTGTTCGAGGGGGCGGATCGCGTGCTGCCTACTTATCCGCCGAACCTTTCGCGCCAGGCCCACAATGCGCTGATCGCCCTGGGCGTGCAGGCGCGCACCGGCGTCAAGGTGGTGGATATCTCCTCGCGGGGCCTGAGTGTGGAGGGTCCGCGCGGCACGGAGTTTATCCCCTGCCGGACGGTGATCTGGGCAGCCGGAGTGAAGGCGTCCCCACTGGGCCGGATCCTGGCGGAGCGAGCGGGTGCGGAACTCGACCGGGCCGGGCGCGTGCTGGTGGACGAATGCTGCCGGGTCCCGGGTCACCCGGAAATTTTCGTGGCCGGAGACCTCGCCCATAGCAAGATGGAGAATGGCGCGATGGCGCCCGGCGTTGCTCCCGCCGCGATGCAAATGGGGCGCTACGCAGCCGGCGCGATCCGGGCGCAATTGGAAGGGCGCCAGCCCAAACCCTTCCATTACTGGAACAAGGGGAGCCTTGCGACGATTGGCCGCAACAAGGCGGTCGCCGATTTCGGCAAACTCCATTTCGCCGGACCGTTGGCATGGCTCATCTGGCTGTTTGTCCACCTGATGTATCTCGTGGGCTTCCAAAACCGCCTGCTTGTCTTCATCCAATGGGCCATTAGCTATCTCACCTTCAACCGCAAGGCGCGATTGATTACCGGCGGGGTCATTCTGCCCGATCTCGCACCGGGCTCCTCCCAGGCCGAAACGGCAGTTGGCCCGGAACGGACCCACGCCGGCGTGACTGGCCGCTCTCCGCGCTAGCACGTCACGCGCAATCCCGCTCACTGGTTCCGCCTGGGGAGGTCCGAGTGTGCTTTCTGCCGAACTTACGGTTAAGTATTTGCTTTCGTAAGAAACAGGATTCGGAAATAGCGCTATTCTTACCTATTTTCTTGGGGAAATTGCGAGCGAAAAGATGGCGAAGGGTTAAATCCCTCACAAGTGCGTGAAAAAAAGGTGGTTTATGCGCCTATTCTCCATTGCTTTGTGGGTCTGTCCTAGATATTCTGTAGGGGACTTAGCTGGTGGACTGGAAATGGTCCGAAAGTGGAGCGAAAGTGCCGCGACTCTCCGAAGAGAAAATCAACGCCGCACCTTTTGGCAGCTCGAACGCAAGTATCGACGACAAGGGGAGGGTGAAGCTCTCCACATCGTTCCAAA
>JADLCF010000294.1 GCA_020847315.1 Bryobacterales bacterium
GCATCCCGAATCTGAGCGGATTTCCCAAGGACGAAGTCATTATCCCGAAGCATTCCCGCAACGTATACGATGCGGCAGTGCGCTGTGTGGGCGCGAAGATCCTCGAGGTGGGAACCGCGGAAGAGCTTGAAGCCGCCTTCGGCCCGAAAACCGCGATGATCTATATCCTCGCTGGCCCCCAGGCGGACTCCGGTCCGCTGTCAACACGCGCGATTGCCGAGGCTGCGAAACAACGCAATGTGCCCGTGCTGGTGGATGCCGCCGCCGAAATTCTGACCGTGCCCAACGTGCACCTCGAAAATGGCGCCACGCTGGTGGCCTATAGCGGCGGCAAGTGCATTCGCGGCCCGCAGACCGCCGGACTGCTGCTGGGCAGGAAGAGCCTGGTGCAGGCGGCATGGGTTCACAGTTCTCCGCACCACGGCTTTGCGCGTTCGATGAAGATCGGCAAGGAAGAGGCCATGGGGATGCTCATGGCGGTCGAGATGTGGATGAAACGGGACCACAAGGCCGAATGGAACCAGTGGATGGCGCGGCTGGATCACGTAGCGAAACGGCTATCGGGAATCGATGGTGTGACCACGTCGGTGCGTGAGCCTAACGGGCTATCCAACCGCACGCCCTCTCTTGTTATCAGTTGGGATTCCGCTCGCCTGGGCATCAGCGGGCGCGACGTCGCCCAGCATCTGCTCAATACGGAACCGCGCATCGCGCTGCCCACCGGAGGCGGCGGCCGGGGCATGGGCGGCGGAACTCAAACCGGTGTCTCGGTTGTTCCGTACCAGATGACGGCGGGCGATGAGAAGATTGTCGCGGACCGGTTGTACGCTACTCTCAAGAATCCCCCCAAGCGCGAAGACCCGCCTGTCCGCCCGCCGGCCGCCGATCTTACGGGCCGCTGGAACGTTCATATCGATTACCTCGCTTCCGGTTCCGATCACGTTCTGCACCTGAACCAGCAGGATGGCCGTATTGAGGGAACTCACCAGGGCGACTTTGTTTCACGCGACCTGGGCGGATCGATCAGCGGTGACGAAGTACGCCTGTTCAGCGCTTACACGGAGCGCCATGGCGATTCGCTCATGTTTCAGTTCACGGGCAAAGTCGCCGGCAACGGGATTTCCGGAACGCTCGATATGGGCGAGTATCTTCAGGCGCGGTGGACGGCAAAAAGACATGAGTTCCGGAGAAGATAACAGATGGCATTAAGGCTGAGAACGGTCACGGGAGTCCTGGCGCTCCTTATCGCCGGCGGCGTGAGCGCGCAGGCGCAGAAATACGATCTGCTGCTCAAGGGCGGCCACGTAATCGATCCTAAAAACAAGTTGAGCGCGGTGCGGGATGTTGCCATCGCCGACGGGCGCATCGCTCTGGTGGCGGAGAAGATCGACGCTTCGGAGGCGTTCAAGTCCGTCGATGTCTCTGGACTGTACGTCACACCCGGACTGCTGGATATTCACGCCCACGTTTACACGGGAACTGGAGAGCCGCGTTCTTACGCGGGAGACAACAGCGTTTATCCGGACGGCTTTACCTTCCGCGTGGGCGTAACGACGGTGGCCGATGCGGGCGGTGCGGGTTGGCGCAATTTCTCCGATTTCAAGGAACGGGTGATCGACCGATCGAGAACGCGTGTGCTCTCGTTTTTGAATATCGTGGGCCACGGCATGCGCGGAGGCAAGTACGAGCAGAATCTTGAGGACATGGAGGCGAAGCCCGCTGCCGAGATGGCTCTCAGCCACAAAGATCTGATCGTCGGCATCAAGACCGCGCACTACGCCGGCCCCGAGTGGACACCGGTGGAGAACGCCGTTAAGGCCGGTACCATCGCCAATATCCCGGTGATGGTCGATTTCGGATCGAACAAGCCGGAACGTCCCATCAGCGTTTTATTGACGGAAAAACTCCGGCCCGGCGATATTTACACGCACGTCTACTCCGGCCTGCGCGACGAACAACTGGAGTCCGGCGCGATCAATCCCGCTCTGCTCGAAGGCCGGAAAAGAGGGGTTATTTTCGACGTGGGGCACGGCGGCGGCAGCTTCTTATGGCGCGTCGCGGTTCCCCTGGTAAAGGGCGGATTCCTGCCGGATTCCATCTCCACCGACTTGCACATCGGGAGCATGAACACGGGCATGAAGGACATGCTGAACGTCATGGACAAGTTCCTCGCCATGGGCATGAAGCTGGATGACGTCATTCTCCGCTCGACGTGGAATCCCGCCCGCGAGATCAAGCGCGAAGAGTTGGGCCACCTATCGCCCGGTGCTCTTGCGGATATCGCGGTGCTGCGTCTCCAAAAGGGAAATTTCGGATTTATCGACATGTACGGCGCGCGCATGAACGGATCGCAGAAACTGCTCTGCGAGCTCACGCTTCGGGACGGAAAGATCGTTTACGACCTGAACGGAATCGCGCGGCCGGATTGGACCACACTTCCCAAGGATTACCGGGCCACCGGAGATCCGAAGTGGGACGCCTACGCGCCGCGTGGACGAAGGCCGCGCCCGGCGGGCCAGACCGCGCGCTGAGTGCTGTCCCTGCGAGGCGCAACTTCGCGGAGCCCTTGAATGCGATGAGGCGGACCGGAAAGGCTGCCCCAACTTTAACGCAGCGTCCCAGCCAGGACCGCGTCGATTTCCTGCTTCAACGACTCGTCCTTCGTTTGGACCCTGATCATCCCAGAACACCCCGCGCCTGGGTCCACTCGTCCAAAATCAGGGACCTGCTGAAACTCGCAGACGGGCCAATGGTGATCCGACCCATCCCCGACCTCCCAAACGGCAGATTGGCTGACCTAGGGCCGAACCGCGCCCTGCGATTACTCCTCGGGTGCTTAACCGTTCTGGGGAAGTGATGGCTCGGGCAAGCCGGGTAGTAATGGCCTCCGTTGCCAAGCCTGGGTGGACTCCAACGGGTAGCCAATCGCCAAAGCGGAAGTGATCCAAGCCAAAAA
>JADLCF010000295.1 GCA_020847315.1 Bryobacterales bacterium
CTCCGCGCAAACTGGAGGCTCCGCCCTCGGTGGCGTCAGCGCCTCGCCGGGCAGCTCCGGCGCCCGCTCCCGTGAAGATGGCGCCTCCGCCGATCCCCACCGTTGAGGTGATCCACGGGCTGGAGAGAACGGAAAAGACGGTCGACCGGAACCAGGGAGGTGCACTCTAATGCGTATCCCGTTGATCTTTTTGAGGAATGCGAAAGGGGTTTACTCCATGGGGAGTTTTCGTTTGTTGAGCGCGGCTTGCCTGGCGCTGGCTCTTGCCGCCTCCGGCAATGCCGCCGATGCCGCCAGCGTGTCAAGGCCGGCGCAGAATGATGCGCGTTCGACGGCTCGCGACTTGTTCGTCGTGGCCGGTAAGTCGATTGTGGTGCAGACCCCGTCGGTGATTCAACGCGTGGTGATCAGCGATCCGAAGATCGCCGAGGCGCTTCCCGTCACGCAGCAGGAGCTTGTGCTGCACGGGCGCGCCGAAGGGGAAACCAGCCTGATCCTGTGGACGGCGGGGGGCGGGCGCGTCCTGTTCGATCTGAAGGTGCAGGCGAACCATAATCAGCTCGATGCCCAGGTGGAGGCGATGCGCCAGAACCTTCGCCAGGAGTTCCCGGACTCGGATATCGATCTCAGTGTCGTTGGGGCGGATCCGCAGAAGCGCCAGGTGCTTCTGAAGGGGACGGTGCCCGACGTTGTGGGCGCTCGCCGCGCCGAAGCGATGGTGGCTTCACTCGGCAAGCCGGTCAGCCTGCTGCGCGTGCTCACGCCGGAAGCCGAGCCGCAGATTCTGTTGCGCGTTAAGTTCGCCAACGTCGAGCGGAATGCGGCAAGCGAACTGGGCGCGAATTTCATCAGCACCGGCGCCGGCGGCAATATGGGCTCGCTCAGCACGGGCATGTTTGAACAGCCAATTGTGGAAGACCATGAGACTGGCAGATTTACCATCTCGGACGCACTGAATGTCTTCCTGTTCCGGCCGGATCTCGATTTGGGCATGACCCTGAAACTATTGCAGAACCGGCGGCTGGCTGAAGTGCTGGCCGAGCCAAACGTATTGGCCATCAACGGGAAGCAGGCGAGCTTCCTCGCCGGTGGCGAATTCCCCTTTCCCACGCTGCAAGGAGGCTCGGGCGGAGTTGGGCAGATCACGATTCAGTTCCGCGAGTTCGGCATCCGGATCAACTTCGTGCCCACGATCACGGCGCGTGGCACCATCCGCCTGGCGGTGGAGCCCGAGGTGAGCGCTCTCGATATGGTGAACGGTCTTACTATCCAGGGTTTCCGTATTCCCGGCCTCGCCACGCGGCGCGTGCAAACGGAGGTGGAACTCGAGGATGGACAGAGCTTCGCGATCGCCGGGCTGCTCGATAACCGGACGACGGAGGAACTCTCGAAGATCCCCGGCCTCGGCGATATTCCGCTCCTTGGCAAGCTTTTCCAATCCCGGAAGAAACAGAAGACGAATACCGAGTTGCTGGTGTTGATTACACCGGAACTGGTGCGGCCCATCCCGGCTGGAGGCACGCTGCCTTCGATCGACATGCCGGAGCCGTTCCTTGACGGAGCGCCGACGGTAGCGCCGCGTCATCCCGCGATGGAGCAAACCGGTCCCGTGCCGTTGAGCAACCCGCGGCGGCCGGTGCCTGTCGAAACCATGCTTGAAGAGTACGACAAGCTCTCGAAGCCTCGAAATTTCAAGCAGAATTCGCAGGATTCGAGCGTGCTTCAGTTCATTCCGGCCATACCGGCGGCCGCTCCGGCCGCGCCGGCGGGCGGTAGTGGAGGTAGCGGCGGCAGTAGCGGCGGCGGGAATCCATAGTTTGCAACCTCTTTGCTGGGAGGAGATGCGGCGCGGAAGAATTCGTTGACGCATCCCTCCCCGCGAACCTTCCCGCTCGCGAGGGCTCCGGAACGATGGCTGGATTCCGGAGCCGCTTACGGGGTGGACTCAATCCCGGATGATGACCGTTCCGGGTTCACGGGGTCCAGTGGTTGGGGTGGAACGCGAGCATACGTACAAGCGGGATATTTCGGTGTCCCGCCGATTGCGGGCCAGCCGTTGGTAGCGGAGAACGCGGCCCGTCAGGCTTCGGCCATCCGTGCGATTCGGCAAGAGGAGGCATCCCGGCCGGCATGAGGCGATAACGGAGAGACATGGAACCGATCACACTAGGCATCATCGTCCGCAAGAGTGCGCTGCGCAGCGAGATACAGTCCCTGCTGTCGCAGATGTCCGTCCGCGTAGTGCTCGAAACGGCCGATGTCGATAACTGGACCGAGACCATCCTGCAGATTGAGCGCGCTCAACCTGATGTCATTCTGCTCGATGTGTCCGCGGTGAGCGATTCCCTGAGCGATGTCGTGCGGCGCATTCGAAGCACGGCGGTGGCTCCGCTGGTGGTGGCGATGCACGTCACCTCCGATACGCAGATTATTTTGGACGCCATGCGGGCCGGGGCGAGCGAGTTTCTCTTCCCTCCGTTCGATACAACACTCCAAGCCGCGCTGCAGCGGTTGGCCGCCGAACGCGCGCAATCGAAGAATCCCCATCAGATCAACGGAAAGGTGCTCGGGTTTCTCTCGGTCAAGGGAGGCTGCGGATCGACGACGCTGGCCTGCCATATCGGGGTGGAATTGCATCGCGTTTCCCTGCAGCCGACGCTCCTGGCCGACTTTGACCTTGATGCCGGAATCATCGGATTTCTGATGAAAGTGCAGTCGCGCTACACCGTGCTGGACGCGGCGAAGAATGTGTACCGGCTGGACCCAAGTTTTTGGAAGGCGATGGTCTTCAAGCATCGCACCGGCCTGGAGGTTCTGAAAGCGCCGCCGCCAGCCTTGACGCACACGATTCCGAATCAGGATGAAGTGCGCGCCATTTTGCGCCTCGCGCGCTCGATGTACAACTACACGATTCTCGATTTGGGCCGCGGGTTGAACCGGCTTTCGCTGAGTTCGCTCGAACTCGTCGATCAGGCCTATCTGGTAACGGTGCCCGACGTGCCCAGCCTGCACCAGGCGAAGCTGATCATCTCGGCCTTGCGGGATTACGGCTTCGGGCAGGATAAGCTGCAACTTCTGTTGAACCGCATGCAGAAGACGCCCGAGGTGACGCCTCCGGAATTGGAGCGCGCGATGGGTCTGCCGGTTTTCGGCACCATCCCGAACGACTATTTTCCTCTCTATGAGGCGTATGCCGAGGGAGGATTGCTCCCGGCGAAGAGCAAGCTACTACGGAACTTTGAGACCCTGGCGCGCCGCATCGCCGGCATCCCCGAAGAGAAGAAGCAGCAACGGACCGGTTTCTTTTCACAAGTTTTTAGTGGAGCGTAAAACGACATGGCCGCAGGAATGCCGACAAAACTGAATCGCGCGAATCCCAACGAAGCAAACTGGGTGAACCGGTTGTTCACGGCCAGCGATACGCTCGAACACCAGGACCTGAAGTTCACCCTCCACCGCAAACTGCTCGAGCGGGTGAACCTCGAAGTGCTGGCCACGATCGATACGGAAAGCGCGCGGGAAGACTTGCGGGTCATCCTTAGCCGCCTCGTGGATGAAGAAAAGACCCCGCTCAGCATGATGGAGAAGGAGCGGGTCACCCAGGAGGTGCTCGACGAAGTTTTCGGTCTGGGGCCGCTCGAGCCGCTGCTGCAGGACCGCACGATTTCGGACATCCTGGTGACGACGCCCTACCTCGTGGTGGTGGAGCGCAACGGGCGTCTCGAACGCACAGGCGTGCAGTTCAAGGACAACGCGCACCTGCTGCGGATCATCGAGAAGATTGTCTCCCGGGTGGGGCGCCGGGTTGACGAAAGCTCGCCGATGGTGGACGCGCGCCTGCCGGACGGAAGCCGCGTGAACGCCATCATTCCGCCGCTGGCCGTCGACGGTCCGCTGCTGTCGATTCGCCGCTTCGGGCGCTCTCCACTAACGCCGGAAAAACTGGTTGCCAATCACTCCGTCACCACCGAGATGATGGAACTGCTCAAGGCGTGCGTGCGTGCCC
>JADLCF010000296.1 GCA_020847315.1 Bryobacterales bacterium
AAGCTATGGGGAGCGGAAGCGGAACTTTGTCGGGCAGCATTTTTGGGCACGAGGATACTTCGTGTCCACGGTGGGGCGAGACGAAGCCGTGATCCGCGAGTACATCCGAAACCAGGAAGAAGAAGATCAGCGACTGGAACAACTGAAGCTTCGCTACTGAGGGGCCACCACGCCGGTGGCCAACATTCACCGGGGCCGCGTTAGCGACCCCGAATAGCCGCTTTGAGCGGCTCATAAAATGAAGGCCCCCGGCTTTGCCGGGGGATCATTACCTGCCAGGCGTGGCCCTCCGGCCTTGCCGGAAGTTGTGAATTTCTATCGGAACAACGATCCCACGCCAAGCCGAAGGGGCCGGCGGCGGTGGGAGGAGGGCGGGCGGGAATCGAGATATTTGAGAAAGGTCAGCGCCGAGGATCTTGTGTATTAAAGGAGTATGGAGCCCTTGTATACGAAATACTCCCCCGGTTGATTCCATCCACTCTCCGTGATACGCGTGGCTATTGTCCGAGTATTGCATCAGGGAGGGATCTGTGAACAGAATCGGTAAACTACCATATTCTGGGATTCTCACGCCGTTGGGAATCGCATTGCTTGTCATCCTTGGTATCGCGCCGCTGGCTGCTCCGGCGCAGGTGCTCTATGGTTCCATCGTCGGAACCGTAACGGATAAATCCGCCGCTGTCGTTGCGGGGGCGGGAGTGACGGTCAAGAACGCCGCAACGGGTTTAAGCCGTCAGGTTACTACGAACCAGACCGGATACTTCTCCGTTCCAAACCTGTTGGAGGGAACGTATGAAGTGACCATCAATGCTCCAGGGTTCAAGCCCGTCACCCAACGGGGCGTAAATGTCAGCATCAATACGGTGACCCGCGCGGATGTGAGCCTTGAGGTGGGCGAAGTCACTGAGAGTGTGACGGTGGAAGCGAACGCCGCCGTCCTTCAGACAACGAAGACGGATGTCAGCACGAATCTGGAATCGCAGGCGATTGAGAGCCTGCCACTGGGCGGTTACCGCAACTACCAGAGCCTGATGAATCTGGTGCCTGGGGCCACGCCGGTGGCATTCCAGAATGCGGTGATTGACACGCCGCAGCGGGATTTCACCACGAACATCAACGGGCAGGAACGGGGCGCCAATAACACGAAGGTGGATGGCGCGGCGAACATCCTCATTACGATGCCGCACCACATGGTGTATGTTCCGCCCGTGGAGAGCATCGAGGAAGTGAACATCTCCACGGACAATTTCGATGCGGATCAGGGGATGACGGGCGGCGCGGCGGTGACGGTGGCTACGAAATCCGGCACCAACGATTTCCATGGAAGCCTGTTCTGGTTCAATGCCAACAACGCCACGCGTGCGATGACCTGGGACGAGAATCGCGCGGGCCAGACGTCGAAACCGAAAGGCAACCGGAACATTCTGGGCGGCAGCCTCGGCGGACCGATCAAGAGGAACAAACTGTTCTTCTTCACTGATTGGGAAGGCACGTTCGAGCGGGTGGGCCGCTCCGACTTGTATTCCGTGCCCACCGCGGATTTCCGTTCGGGGGATTTCAGCCGGATGCTTGGTGATCCGATCCTGGACAGCCTTGGGCGATCGATTTCGGTGCCGACCACCGACGGGCTGGTCACGCAACTGCGCGAGGGGATGGTTTTCGACCCGTATTCGGGAAACCCCGATGGCACGGGTCGCTCCGTTTTCTCGAGCGGCGGCCGCATCAATGTGATTCCCGGCGCGCGCCTCAACCCGGCGATTGCGAAGTTGGCCGCGCTTATTCCCAATCCCAACCGTTCCGGAGATCTGGACAACTATTTCAACCAGGGGACGCAGCGCTTCAACCGCAACAACATGGACGCGAAGGTCAACTGGAACCGGAACGAAAAGCACCAGCTTTGGGGGAAATACAGCGTGATGAACGCGCTCGTGAAGGGCGAGTTCGGGCTGGGGGCCGCCGGCGGAGACTGCCTCTGCGATGGCGGGCTCGGCTCCGGCCACACGCTGACGCAACTGGCGGCGATCGGGACGACCTACTCGTTGACTCCGGATTTCCTGATCGATGGCACCATCGGGTGGACCCGCTTCGGGCAGAACGTGCGCCCTCCGGATTTGGGCAAGAATTTCGGCAGCGACGTGATGGGAATTCCCGGCACGAACGGCCCCGACGAAAAGGAAAGCGGCATGCCCGCCTTCTATATCTCGGATTACTCCACGCTTGGGAATCCGGAAGGGTGGAATCCGCTGTATCGGAACGATCAATCCTATACCGCGAACCTGAATGCCGGCTGGATGCGGGGCAAGCACGAAATTCGCTTCGGTCTCGAATTCCTGCACCACCTGATGAACCATTGGCAGCCGGAACTTGGGGAAGGGCCGCGAGGGGCCTTCGGCTTCGATCCGGGTGTGACGGCGCTTAACCCCAGCGCCATTGAGGATTCGGTGGGGTTCCAGAATGACGCGCCCTCGTTTGAGAATGGATGGAACGGGCTTGCCGCGTTTCTGCTTGGCGCGTCAAATTACTCGGGCAAGAGCAGCCAGTTCATCAAGATGAACAGCTTCGAAAACGTCTGGGCGCTCTATGCGCGAGACCGCTGGCGGGTTACCTCCAAGCTCACTCTGAATATCGGATTGCGATGGGAGGCATATCCCACGCGGCACCGCTCCGCCGGAATGGGCATCGAAGCCTACGACCCAAACACCAACGAGGCTCTCATCGGGGGCCGCGGCGGCTTGCCGCGGGACCTGGGCGTGGGTTGGAGCAAGAAGCTGTTTGCGCCGCGGCTCGGCTTTGCGTACCAAATCGGGAGCAAGACCGTTATTCGCAGCGGCTACGGCATCACCTACCACTCTCATCCGTGGGGCGCGCAGGCGCTTCGCGGCTGGTATCCGCTCACCGTCATCTCCCAGTTTGACGGCGCGAACGGCTATCAACCGATTACCACGGGGCCGAACTATGTGGCAGCCGGCATCCCGAACAAGCCGCTCGGCGGCGATGTGGGAATCCTCCCCATCTGCTGCCCGGATATCAGCACGGGGCGCGTTCCCGTGCCGAACTCGGCGGAGTTGGGATATCCGGTTGCGAACCAGCAGTTGAAACGCGGCTACATCCAATCCTGGAACTTCATCGTGGAACACCGGCTTCCCGCGGAGTTTGTGACTTCCGTGGGCTATGTTGGAACGGCTTCGGTGAACGGTTTCGCGTTTCTCGACGTGAATGCCTCACAGATTCCGGGCTCCGGTGACGACGGCCGACCGCTGTTCCAGAAGTTCGGGCGCACGGCGACCACCCGCGAGTTCAATGGACGCACGCATAGCTCCTATCACTCCCTGCAGGCCACACTCAATCGCCGCATGGCGAACGGGCTGTTCCTGAAGGGAGCGTACACTTACTCTCACTCCATCGATATGGCCAGCTACGGCGACTGGACCGGCTTCACCTGGAATGCGCCGAGCGTGTTCTACCGCAACCGCGCTACGTCGAACTTTGACCGCGCGCACATGTTCCAGATCGGCTTCCTCTATGAGGCGCCTTTCGGGAGCGGAAAGAAGTGGGCCACCGAGGGAGTACCCGCCATGATCCTTGGCGGGTGGCAGTTTAACGGATTGTTCGCTGCCTATACGGGGGCGCCCTTCACGGTGACCTCTTCGGGATCGAGCCTGAACATGCCGGGCAATGCACAGACGGCAGATCAGGTGAAAGGGGACGTTGGGTACATGAACAAGGTTGGCGATGACGGAACGTGGTTCGATACGAGCGCCTTTGCGCGCGTGACGGACGTGCGTTTCGGCAATGTCGGCCGGAATACCCTGCGGGGGCCCGGGACCGCGAATGTGGATCTCAGCCTCTACCGCACGTTCAAGCTGACGGAGAAGTTCAACGTGCAATTCCGGGCGGAATCGTTCAACCTGAGCAACACGCCCCACTTCTCCAACCCCAACGGGAGCGCGAACAGCTCGAATTTCGGGAAGATCCTGAGCACCAGTTCCAGTTCCGCATTGGGCCGTTCGCGGGAATTCCGCTTCGGGCTCCGCTTCGGCTTCTAGCCTGCTCTTCATTCGCGGGCTGCTTCCCGGGGTTTCCCCGAGGGGCAGCCCGCTTTTTTTGCGCCGCGCACTTGCCGCTTCAGGCCGAAATGAGATGGGCGCACCGCAACGATCCGGTGGAGATTGCGTTCTCCGTCGAGCCCATATTCGATGCTGGTGTCGAATATGGTAAGTTAGCTCCATGGAAGCGGCGCGAAAAATCACGATCGAAGTACCGGCGGATCTGCTCGAAAAGGCCAGGCAGGCGAGCGGCGCCGGCATCACCCAGACGGTTCGAATGGGTCTGCAACTTCTCGCGGCTTCCAATGCCTACGCCCGGTTGCGGCAGATGAGGGGGAAGGTCCGGTTTTCGCGTACCCTCGCGGAGCTAAAGGCAGATCGATGATCGCAGCGGATACGAGTTCCTGGATCTCCTTTCTTCAAGGGGATTCCGGCAAGGACGTGCAATTGCTCGATCAGGCGCTGGAGGCTCGTCAGGTCGTCATGGCGCCGCCGGTCCTGACCGAGCTGCTGAGCGACCCAAAGCTACCGGCGGATGTAACCAATTATCTGTCGGAGATTCCGCTCATCGAGATCCTGGATGGATACTGGGAACGCGCGGGACTGTTGCGATCAAAGGCTCTCGCCAATCGGCGGAAAGCGCGGCTGGGCGATGCGCTCATTGCGCAATGCTGCCTGGACCAAGGCATCCTGCTACTGACGCGGGACCGGGACTTTCTGGCATTCGCGGAGATCGCGCAACAAGTACTGGTGATCGGCTACGGCGAGGCTGGAGCGCCCTGAAGCCGGTGAACCGGGTCCCTGTGGCGAGTTGGCCTTCGTATTCAGGGGGAAGGCCTGCAACCCGATGGCTTGCCGAGGGGAAAGAGTGACCGGTGGGAGGCTGCCGGGATTGCGATAGCATGTAGGCGGCCGCCTTGGAGGCAATCAGGCGGGCCTGGAGGGGCGCCGGATGCAACGACGGA
>JADLCF010000297.1 GCA_020847315.1 Bryobacterales bacterium
ATTGAGCACAACCTCGATATGATCAAATCGGCCGATTGGATCGTCGACATGGGTCCGGAGGGCGGCGAAGACGGCGGCCGCGTGGTGGCCACCGGCACGCCGGAACAACTGGTCAAGGTGTCCGGCTCTTACACGGGCCAGGCGCTGGCGCAACACCTTCGAGCGGAAAGGGTCTCGTGAGCAAGTACAATCTCGAACCGATCTCCCTGGCAAAGCTCAGCACCATCCCGATTGCCGATCGCGGCGGCATGGTGCGCATTGAGCATTTCGGAGCCGCGCACACCCCGGGCGCCGGTCTTGATCGCTGGCTGGAGCGCCTCCCCCGGATCCTCGCGGCGAATCAGCTTCGCGAACTCGTGCGGGTCATCCGCGAGGCTCGCGCCAAAGGCAAGCCGGTCCTCTGGGGCATGGGCGGGCATGTCGTCAAGTGCGGCCTGGCCCCGGTTTTGCTTGACCTGATGCGCCGCGGCTACGTGCAGGCCTTCATGATGAACGGCTCCACCGCCATCCATGATTTTGAGATCGCCATCGCCGGCTGCACCAGTGAGGATGTGGAGGCCGTTCTCCCGGATGGCCGCTTCGGCAGCGCGGAGGAAACCGGCCGTGAGATGAACGACGCTATCCGCAAGGGCGTCGCGGACGGGCTCGGCTGGGGCGAATCCCTCGGCCGCCATCTGCAATCCATCGCCGTTCCGGAGTTCGCACCGCATAGTTTGCTTTTTGAAGCCTACCGCGCCGGCATCCCGGTCACCGTGCATGCGGCCATCGGCACGGATACGCCCCATACCCACCCCGCCGTCGATGCCGCCGCGCTCGGCGTCGCCACTCACCAGGATTTCCGGCTCTTCTCCCGCCTTGTCTCCCTGCTCGACGGCGGTGGCGTCTATATCAATCTCGGCTCGGCCGTGGTCCTGCCCGAAGTCTTCCTCAAAGCCATCTCCCTCGTCCGCAATCTGGGCCATGAGGTGAAGGGGTTTCACACGGCCAATTTCGATTTCCTGCAGCACTATCGGCCCACCGTGAATGTCGTCAAGCGGCCTCATGCCGGCGCGGGCGGCAGCGGCATCGCCATCACCGGCCATCACGAAATCATGGTCCCCCTGCTCGCCGCCATCCTCGTCGAAGGGGATGCCGCATGAGCGCACCGCTCCTCCCGGAGGATCCGGCCCCGCCATCCTCCCCTTCAATCGGCGATTCCTCCCTCCCCCTCGCGGAGCGAGTTCGCATCCTGGAGGAATCGCCCACGGACGAAGGTCCCCAGTTCCTCCCCGCCACGCCTCCGGCTGTCGATCGGTACCCCTTCTGGGGCTGGCTCGATCTGCTCCTCTTCGTGGGGATCCTGGTCGCCACGATGTTCGCGGCGGCCATCCTGGTCTCCGGCTTCAATTTCGGAATCGTCGCCGCGGGCTATCCCCAGTTTTCCCTGAGCCTCGCCCAAGTCGCCGTGCTCCTCCAGTTGCTGGGTTTCGGACCGGCCCTCTTTCTACTCTCCCGAATCCTCCGCGGCCGTTACCACCAGGGCCTCCGCGCGGCCGTGCAACTGAAGCCCATGCGGCAGATTGGGCTCTATGCGGGCGTGGGCCTCGCCACCGCGATGCTCGTTTCGGCGCTAAACATCGTCTTCAAGCTCCAGGACCTTGATATGCCGATGAACGAGTTGATCAAGTCTGACGCCGACCTCATCTCCATCGGTATCGCCGCCTTCACCTTCGGTCCGCTCTTTGAGGAAATCATCTTCCGCGGCTTTCTCCAGCCCCTGTTCGTCAAGGGAATCGGACCCATCGCGGGCATTCTCGCCACCGCCGTCCTCTTTGCGCTGCCGCATGGCGCGCAGTATGGCTGGCACTGGCAGTTGGTGGTCATCATCACCATTGCCGGTTTTGTGTTCGGAGTCATTCGCTGGCGCGCGGAATCCACCACCGCGTCCACCATCGCGCACGCCGCCTATAACGGCCTGCTTCTCCTGGGCGCGGTCATCCAGCGCTTTCAGGGCAACCTCTAAGTTCAAGGCAACCGGCAAGGAGCCGCTGCGTCAATCCGCCCGCGCCAGCCTTGCCGCCAGCTCCACGAACGTCCTCACCGCCACTCCCGTCGGTCCCTTCGGCATATAGGGCTTCTGCGTTTCAAGCCAAGCCGTGCCTGCGATGTCGAGGTGCGCCCACGGCGTTTCCCCGGCGAACTCCTCCAAAAACTTCGCCGCCGTGCAGGCCCCGCCCCAGCGCCCTCCGATATTCGCGATATCCGCGAAGTCGCTCTTCAGATACTCCCGGAATTCCGCGTCGAGCGGCATCGGCCAGAACCGTTCCCCCGCTGCTTTCGCCGCGCCGGAAACCCGTTCGCCGAACGCCTCCTGGTTCGTGAACAAACCCACGCGCTCATAGCCGAGCGCCACCACCACCGCCCCGGTGAGCGTCGCCGCGTCCACCAGATGCGTGCACCCCTGACGCTGCGCATACGTAATCGCATCGGCCAGAATCAGCCGGCCTTCCGCGTCCGTGTTCAAAACTTCAATCGTCTTGCCGGAAAGCGATTTCAGGATGTCGCCCGGCCGCATGGCCCGGCCGCCCGGCATATTCTCCACCATCGGGAGAAAGGCGGAAACCCGCACGGGCGGCTTCAAGGCGGCGATAGCCTTCATCGCCCCCAGCACCGCCGCCCCCCCCGCCATGTCGTATTTCATCTTCTCCATGCCCTCGGCGGGCTTGATCGAGATGCCGCCGGAATCGAAGGTCACGGATTTTCCGATCAGCGCCAGGTGGGTCTCCGTCGCGGCATGCTCGGGACGGTAGCTCAAGTGAGCGAAAAACGGCGGCTCTTCGCTTCCGGCCGCCACGCCCAGCAGCGCGCCCATTCCTAGCTCCTCCATCCGCCCGCGATAGAGGATGTCCACCTCCAGCCCGCTTTCCTGGGCCAGGTCCTTTACCTTCTCGACGAGCACGCGCGGCGGCAGCAGATTGCCCGGCATGTTCGCGAGCCCTCGCGCATAGTTCTGCGCTTCGCCCAATATCCGCCCCTTGGTCAAGGAGCCCTGCAAATTCGCCGAACCCGCTTCCGTGGCGATCCGGAATAGCGCGAAGATCTTCTCGTCCCGATCGACGGTCTTGTATTCGTTCACCTCGAAATCGCCCGTCAACGCCCCGATCGCGATCGCCGCGACATTCTCTTCCGTCGCCGCCATCGGGTCCAGGCACAGCGTCGCGTCCAGAATCGATTTCTGCTTCAGCGTCCGTACCGCCGTCGCCGCCACCTGCCCCAGGAGCGCTGGCGTCGACTCTTCGCGCTCGCCGCAGCCAATGAGCAGCACCCGCTGCGCCCGAACCCCATAGATGCGGTGCAGCAGCAGCGTGTCGTGCGCCTTCGCCTTGAACTCTCCCGTCCGGTACAACTCGCGCACCATGCCGCCCGTCGCGCGGTCCACTTCCTCGAGCACGCTCGAATGCAGATCGTTCGAGCCTTTCTTCACCGCAAATCCGGGCAGCACCAGGCACCCGGCCAAAATTTCCGTGGCCCTGGCATCCAGCAATTCGAGGTTCATCTCTCGCTCCTCTCCCAAACTCTATCGCAACAATCTCGTTTCTCCAGCGCTTTACCGGTACTTATCGCGCACGGCCCGCATCGCCTGCCGGGCCTCGTTCTCCATCGTCTTGTTGCGCTCCGCTTCCCTCTTATCGTGCAGTTGCTTGCCCTTGGCCACGCAGATCTCTATTTTGATGCGGCCGTTCTTCAAGTACAGCTTCGTCGGGATCAGCGCCAGGCCCTTTTCCCGTGTCTTCGCAAGCAGCTTGTCGATCTCCGCGCGGTGCAGCAGCAGTTTCCGGTCCCGCCCCGGCAGGTGGTTCATGATATTGCCGTGCGAGTACTCGCTGATGTGCGCATTCACCAGCCAAGCCTCGTTGTTCGTCACCCGCGCGTATGCCTCGCGCAATTGCACCTTGCCCGCCCGCGCCGCTTTTACCTCCGTGCCGGAGAGCACCATCCCCGCCTCGAAACCTTCCAGCAGGTGGTAGTCGTGCCGCGCCTTGCGGTTCTCGCTCAGGATCTTAATCGAACTCTTCTGCTCTGCCAAGGGAATTCCTATTCGGCGAACCTGCGCCGCGCGGGCTGCGGGGCGTACGCCCTCATCGCCGCTGCGCAAGTTTGTTCTCCACGGGAAGCGGCCGGGATGCGTCTCTTCCTTCGTAGAGGGTGTGCGCCCCTTCCGTAGCCGTAGTTTAGCACGCGGATAACCCGGTGGATGTCGCTTTTCCCATGATTAACAAACTCAGAATCAAGCACTTAGCGTGCTATGCCGCCCTGCTTGCCTTGCTCGTGGGCGGCGCTCTCCCCAGCCTTGCCCGCACCCGCAAGGGCGATAAACTCTTCACCCAGGCGAGGGCCGCCGAAGCCACCAGGGATTACCTCAAGGCCTACGATCTTTACCAGCAGGCGCTCAACGAAGATCCGGGCGACACCCGCTACCAACTTGCCTATGAGCGCACCCGCTTCCGCGCCGCGCAGGAGCACTTGAAGCAGGGTCAGCAACTCCGCCGAGAGCACAAGTTCGCCGAAGCCGCGGCCGCCCTCGAAAAGGCCGTGCTCATTGACCCTTCTCTCGATATCGCCCGCCAGGAACTCGAAGAAGTCCGCGAATTGATCCGGAAAGAAGAAGAGCGCAAGGCGGCGCCCGGCGAGGTGGCCGCCGCTCCGGTGAAGACCCAGGAGGAGCTGGCCGAGGAGCGCCGCCGGCAGGTGCTCGAATCCCTCCAGGCGCCGCCCGAACTAAAGCCGATCTCCCGCAAGCCCATCAATCTGGTCATCAACAACCAGACGCCCAAAGTCATTTTTGAGACGGTCGGCAAGCTGGCCGGTGTAAACGTGTTGTTTGACCCGCAGTTCCTCCAGCAGGCCGGGAACACGCGCCGCGACATCCAGTTGGTCAATTCCTCCCTCGAACAGGCCCTCGATTACATTGCCCTCCTCACGAAAACCTTCTGGAAGCCCGTCACCGGCAATGCCATCTTCGTCACCCAGGACGATCCCAACAAACGGCGCGAATACGCCGATTGGGTCGTCAAGGTCTTCTACCTCCGCAACGTGAACGGCGCGCAGGAGCTCACGGAGATCGCGAACAACATTCGCCAGGTCACCAACGCGCGCTTCCTCTTTCCCGTCCCTTCCCAGAACGCCCTCGTCGTCCGCGCGGAGAAAGATCAGGTCCTCCTGATCGAGAAACTCGTGAGCGATCTCGATAAGCCGAAGCCGGAAGTCGTCATCGACGTCATGGTCTTCGAAGCCAGCCGCAACAAGACCCGGGATCTCGTTTCAAGCTTCCTCAGCGGCGCGACGAATGGCCTCAGCATCCCTTTCAACTTCACGCCCCGCGCCGGGTTGTCGGTGCCCTCGGGCTCCACCACTCCTCCCCCAGCCAACGGATCCACCACGACAACCCCTTCGGCCACTACCGGCGCCATCCACCTCGGCCAGATCTCGCGGCTCTCGACCAACGATTTCTCCGTCAGTCTGCCCAACGCCATCTTCAGCGCCCTCATGTCGGATAACACCACCCGCCTCATTCAGTCGCCCCAGTTACGCGCCCTCGACGGCCTTGAAGCTACCCTCAAGGTCGGCAGCCAGGTCCCCATTGCGCAAGGCGCCTTCACCTCGGGCATCGGAGGCGGCACGGGCGGCTTGCCCTTCGCCAACACCCAGTTCAACTTCCAGCAGGTGGGCACGGAGGTTGTCGCCACGCCCCGCGTGATGGGCAATGATGAGATTTACCTCAAGCTGAGAATTACCATCTCAAGCGTCCTAGAGCGCATCGACGTGGGCGGCGTGCAGCAACCCGTCATCGGCAACCGCGAGATCAACCACGAAGTCCGCTTGCGAGCGGGTGAAGTCAACCTCATCGGCGGCTTGATGAGCCAGGAAGATACCCGCAATCTTTCCGGAACCGCCGGTCTCGCCAACATCCCCATCCTTGGCCGTCTTTTCAGCGGAGAGTCCGTCACCAAGCGCGATCAGGAAGTGTTCATCGCCCTCGTCCCCCGCATCATCCGCAAGTTCCAGATCGACGAAGAGAACACCCGCGCCGTCGCCGCCGGCACGGATCAGATCATCAAGCTCAATTACGATCCCGCGGCCGGCGAAGCACCCGCGGCGGACGCGGCCTCCCCCTCGCCCGCGCCGCAAGCGCCACCTTCTCCCGCCGTCATCCTGCCGGGCGTCCCCGTCGTGGGCGCCCCCACGCAACCAATCGTCGTGGGCGCCCCCACGCAACCAATCGTCGTGGGAGCCCCCGCGGAGTCAACTTCCCCCGCGCTTCCGCCCCCCACGGTGGAGTCCGCTCCTACGCAGCCGGGCGAACCCCCCGTGCCTTCCCCCGAACCCGGTGCTTCCGCAGCCTCCACGCGCGGCGCCACCGGATATTCCCGCGCCGCATCGGGAGCCGAATCCGCCACCGGGACCGGGCGCTCCGGCCGGGGCATCGCGAGCGATCGCACCGCTTCCGCCAAAGTGGGTGGCCAGGAAGTAGGCTTGCCGGAGATCGCCAGGATGACCGGGCAGGCCGCAACCTCGCCCGTCACGCTCCGCTTTTCCCCTCCCGGCCTCGTCGTGCAAGCGGGCTCCACCTTCACCTTGGTGCTCGATAGCCGGCAGATCCAGGATTTCCACGGCGCTTCGATGCGCGTCGAGTATGATCCCCAAGTGCTGGAACTGAAGGAAATTCGCCAGGGCTCCCTGCTCTCCGCCAGCGGCAAGAACTTCAGCCTTGAGACGAAGCCCAATGCCGCCGATGGCATTGCCTCCGTCGCCATCTCGCTTCCCGCCGGCGAGCAGGGGGTCACGGCCAACGGTTCCCTGGCCGTGCTCCAGTTCGTTGCCACCGGGGCCGGTAACGCCAGCGTCCGCATCACGGATCTCGTTCTCCGCAACGCGAAGCGCGAATCCATTCCCGCGGCGCCTCCGTCTGCCAATATACGGGTGCAGTAGCCGATGGCCGAGGAAACCGCAATCCGCCGTGAACGAAGCCGCCGCCGTCAACGCGGCCTCACGCTTGTCGAGCTCATCGTCGCCTTCACGATCCTCACGCTGCTTACGGCCATGGCCGTCCCTCTCGCGCGCTACCGCGTGCAGCGCGAGAAAGAACGGCTCCTGCGCCAGCACCTCACCGAGATTCGCACCGCGATTGACCGCTACAAAGACATGGCCGATCAGGGCTTGCTCGGCCGCGTCGATCAACAAACCTACGGCTACCCCGAATCGCTCGACCAGCTCGTCGAAGGCGTGGAAACCGCCGACAAATCCAAAGTGCGCTTCCTGCGCCGCATCCCCATTGATCCCATGACCCGCTCAAGGGATTGGGGCCTGCGCAGCATGCAGGACGATCCCGGCTCCCTCTCCTGGGGCGGCCAGAACCTCTTCGATGTCTACACCAAGAGCTATGATCGCGCCCCCGATGGCACGCCCTATTCGGAATGGTGATGCCATGCTGAAACGTTTTTCCCGCCGCGGCTTTACCCTCGTCGAACTCCTCATCGTGATGACGATCCTCTCGATCCTCATCTCGATGGCGATCCCCATCTACCAACGCTCCATCCAGCGCGCCAAGGAATCCGTCCTCAAGCAGAATCTCTTCACCCTGCGCACCGTCATCGACGAATACACTTACGACAAGCAGCGCGCGCCCCAATCCCTGCAGGATCTCGTCGAATACGGCTACCTCCGCGAAATCCCGGTCGATCCAATCACCGGCAGCCGCACCGATTGGATCATCGTCATGGAAGATGCCGTGGCATCTGTCGACCAGACCTCCCCCGGGATCTTTGACGTCAAGAGCGCCTCCGGCGACATCAGCCTCGAGGGCACGCCCTATAACGAGTGGTGACGGGTATTCCCGTGCCCGCTCGTGTCTCGTCGAGCCGAATTCCGCTAATCATCCGGCGGCAATCCGGTGATGCACAAGTTAATTTTTACGTACTTGATTTGTGATTCGAGAATTTTTTTCCACACGCTATCCCCAAAATGGGGGTAACGTTCCCGCGTGAGCATCCACGCCTTGGAATCGGAAAACACGGGAAGCAATGCACTTAGATGCATTCGAACGGAATTCTTGGGAATCTGGCTGCTTTGGAAGCAAACGTGCCTAATGAGATCGTGGAATAGCTATTGAATAAAAAGTACCGCCCGGGCGGAAGTGAGGCTGGGTATGGAAAGCCCGGGCGGGAAGTTGCTAGTTAGGCACCTTTCGCTCAGATTGTAACTGAATTGGGAAGCGATGGGGGGAAATTATATCCCTTCATCGCGCCTTTTTGCATTTGTTTCGCGTTCTTGGCTCTTTCCGCCACGATTACTGTTTCAAAGCGGCACGTCCTGCTTCGCGCACATTCCCTTCATTCCAGTAGATCCGTGCGTTGCCGGTCGCCCTTCCCACGGCCACAATTTCCGGAAGCCCGTCGCCATTCAGGTCGCCCACAGCCACATCTTCCGTGGCCATTCCGTTGTCAATCGGTTGCTTCTGCCAGTTGTCGCCGCGATTCCACCGGTACATCGCCACGCCATACTTGCCGCGCCGCCATCCCGCAATCAGTTCATCGATGCCGTCGCCATCCAGATCCGCCCATGCCACCGCATGGCCCTCCTCCAGTTGCGTATCCACCACCATCCGTTCCCAGGGCAGTTCATCCGTCTCGCGATAGACAACCAGGCCCGCTCCGTGCCACGGTTCCACGCCTACCGCCACTCGCCGGCTGCCAAGCCGGCCCAGTTTCACTTCGCCCGGGCTGCCCTCGCCGAGCAGGTCCATACGCCACGTTCCCGGCGCTGCGCGCCGGTGCAGCATTAGGCCCTCCCGCGAAGCGGTCAGCAGCGCCTCGCCGGGTTCCCCCTTCCATGCAATGGGTGTCAAATTGTGAACCACGTGCAGGGCATCGCTTGCCACTTCCCGCTTCCAGGTCTCGGATTCCGGTTTCGCCGGTGGGCGGAACACGAGGATGCGGACACCCTCATCTCCCGGTGTCGCGCCCCGCGCCCGGCCGTGCAGTGGGGCAACCACCAGTTCCCGCCGCCCGTCCCCATTCGCATCCAGCCAGCGCATCCGGTGCGTGGTGGGTTCTTCGCTGATCGGGAATGCCTGCCAGCGGGCGCGGCCGGTTGCTTCCGTGCGCCGCATCCACTGGATCACTCCGCCGGTCTTGCGGTCCGCCGGCCGCCAAGCCGAGCCCACCGCCAAATCCACCTTCCCGTCACCGTCGATATCCTGTGCCGCGGCGCAAACGTAGCTCTGCGCCATCGTATCGTCCGCAAGCAAATGCCGTTCCCAGGTGGGGTTCTCGAACCAGACAATCCGCTGCTCCTGCACGGCGACGATATCCGGCTTGCCATCCTGGTTGATATCTTCGATCAGCACCGCCATGAAGACGCCGGCGTTGCCCATCAACTCCTGCGTGCGAAGCGCGAACTCTGCCTCCAGGGTCCCCGGAAGCAGAATCGAAAGGAGCGCAAAAGCCCAAGTCCGCATCATGCGGCCATCATATCGCGGCGCATTCCGCATCCCGCGCTCGCTCCGCCCGCCCTCCTAGCGCCGCTTCTCCCGTTCAAGCGCATAGGTCAGAGATGCCGCCGGGACGTCCCATTTCATCGTCGCCTTGTTGCCCAGGAACCCCAGGTCCTTCACTCCCTGCCGGGTCGTGTAATATCCATCGGCGATCATCCGCCGGGCCCGCGTGAAGAATTCGATTCCCGGCCGCAGCTCCGCTGTGTCGTTCTTCCTGAACGCAATCAGGTCGAGCATCGCCGTCTGCTCGCCGGGAGCCGCTTCGAGAAACTTCTTCCCGTATCGCGAAAGCATCGCTCCATCGAGCCAGAGCAAGCCCCCGGTATAGGCGTTGCCAATCTCATCCGCCTTGCTGCAAATCAGGTCAATGAACTCGTGTGCTCCCACATCCGCCGCGCTCGGGCCGCCTTCGTCCGCCGGAATAGTCAATTCCGCCAGCCGCTTCATCGTCGCCATCTCATGCGCCGTGAAGAACTTGGCCGTGTAGGCGCCCGTCGCCTTCTTTTCCTCGCTCACGGCGTGGTGCGCATGCTCCTGCGCTTCGAGCGATACCGCCCCCGCCCCCGCCACAGCCGCCGCGCCCAGCCCATGAAAGAATCCCCGCCGGGAAACGCTCTCCTCCGTGGGGGTTTGCCGCTCGTTCACTTCGTTAGACATTGCCTTTTCTCATCTCCTCGGCCAGGTAATCCGATGCCCGCCACGCCAGGGCGCAGATCGTCAATGTGGGGTTCTTGTCCGGGTTGCTCACGAATCCGGCCGCGTCCGTCACGAACAGGTTCTTCACGTCGTGCGCCTGGTTGTAGCCATTGAGCGCGGAGGTCTTCGGATCCTTCCCCATCCGCGCCGTGCCCAACTCATGAATAATCGCGCCCGGCACCGAAATCTCCGGCGTCTCAAGGCTCGGCTTGTTCGCCCCAAGCAGCTTCCCGCCCATCCGGTCGAAAATCTCGGCGAAGGTCTCCTGCATATGCTTCGCCTGCTTCAGCTCGTGCTCGCTCCATTCGAAATGGAAGCGCAGCACCGGGATGCCCCACCGGTCCACCACCTTGGGATCAATGTCGCAGAACGACTTCTCGTTCGGGATCATCTCCCCACGTCCGCTCAAGCCGACATAGCACCCATACTCCCGCCGCACCGCCGCCTTGAGGCCCTTCCCGTAGCCCTCCGTCCGCGCGCAGGTTCCGTAGCTGCTCCCCAATTGCGGAATTCCGTAGCCGCCGCCGATCTCGACGTGGTAGCCGCGCGGGAACTCCTTCTTCTTGTTGTCGAGGCCCCACCACGGGATATAGAGATGCCCGCCGCCCATCCCATCCGAATCATAGTGCGGCATCCCTTCAAGCGAGGGCACATAGCCCGTCATATCCCGCCCTACCGAATCCATCAGATTGCGGCCCACCACCCCGGAGCTGTTCGCCAGCCCATTCGGGTGCCGCGGCGATTTCGAGTTCAGCAGCAGCCGCGCGGATTCGCACGCGCTCGCCGCCACCACGCACACCCGGCACCGGATCTGCCGCTCCTCCCGCGTCTCCGTATCGATGTACGAAATCGCCTTCACCAGGCCCTTCTCATCCGTAATCAACTCCCGCACCATCGCGTTGCAGATCACGTTCAAGTTGCCCGTCTTCATCGCCGGGAAAATGTCCACCTGGCTCGACGAATAGTTCGACGCCGTCACGCAGCCGCGCCCGCACTGCCCGCAATAGTGGCACGCCGCCCGGCCGTTATGGTTCTTCGTGATGATGGCGAGCCGCGCAGGAACCGCCCGAATCCCCATCGGCGCCGCCGCATCCCGCACCAGCACCTCGTGCACGCGCGGCGGCGGGCACGGCATGAACTTGCCGTCCGGGGCGCTCCGGATCCCCTCCACACTGCCCGTCACCCCGATAAATTCCTCGGCCAGATCGTAGTAGGGCGCCACGTCCTCGTAGCTAATCGGCCAATCCGAACCGAGCCCGTCGAAGCTGCGCGGCTTGAAGTCGTAATCGGCGAAGCGCAGGCTGATCCGCCCGTAGTGGTTCGTGCGCCCGCCCAAAATCCGCGAGCGAAACCAGCGGAACTGCGAACCCTTGGCCACCGTGTAGGGTTCTCCCGGCATATCCCACCAGCCGTTTGGAGCCGCGAAGTAGCCCCACTGCATCTTCCCCGTGTAGAACTCCGCGTTCTCTCCCGCCCCCCGATGGTCGTAGTCGTAGGGCATCTTATGCTCTTTGAAGTCCTTCGCCGGGGTCAGCATCCGCCCGGCTTCGAGCAGCGTCACCTTCACGCCCTTCTTCGCCAGAACCCGCGCCACCGTCCCCCCGCCCGCGCCGGACCCGATCACCACCACGTCATGCACCATTGGCGAGCGTTTCGCTTGAAACATGTCTCGTATTGAATCACACGGCGAATCTCGACGAAAGCGTCCAACTCGCTTTCCCGCGCTCCGGTTGCGGAAACGCCGGATCGGCTACATTGCCAGGGGCGATGGGGTGTAAAGTAGTTCTCGTCGCGCTATCGCGCGCGCAACCAGTCGCGGAATCGCGCGCACAACCGTCGCGCTATCAAGAGAATTGAACAATGAAGGGGAATGCCCTCACATCCGCTCGCGAGGAATCGGCTGCCACAAATCAGCCGGCCGGAATTACCTTGTCTGCCGCGTCTGCGCCTTCTTCCGCGGCCCCCATGAAGGGCCGGCTCCTCTCCCTCGACGTCTTTCGAGGATTCACCCTCATCGGAATGGTCCTCGTGAACAGCCATCCCTTGGGGATCTATCCCGGTCTGGGCCATGCCCATTGGAATGGATGGGGCTTCGCGGACCTCATCTTTCCCTTCTTCATCTTCATTGTCGGAGTGGCGATGCCATACTCGTTCGCCAACCGGCTCAGCCGCGGCGAAAGCGGTTCTGTCATCTTCCGTCATGTGCTGCGCCGCTGCGTCCTGCTATTCGTCATTGGCGTCTTTCTGAACGGGTTTCCACGGTTTGATCTTTCCTCCCTGCGAGTGATGGGGATTCTGCAGCGGATCGCCATCTGCTATCTCCTCGCGGCCTTGATCTATCTCAAGTTCCGGATGAGCGCGCGTTCCATCGTCTGGGTATGCGCAACCATCCTGGTCTCGTATTTCGCGCTGTTGAAGTTCGTCCCGGTGCCCGGCGGTGCAGCCGGTGTGCTCGAACCGGTCGGGAACTGGGGCAATTTCATTGACCGGATGGTGATGCCGGGGCACATGCAGCATGCGCTCTGGGAGGGCAAGAGCCTCCTTGGCAGTTTTCCCGCTCTGGTAACGATGCTCATGGGTCTGCTCACCGGGCTCCATCTTCGCAGTGAGACTCCGGTCTATGAGAAGCTGACCCACCTGTTCGTTTACGGAACGGCGTGCACCGCGGCCGGCATGGTCTGGAGTGCGTGGTTTCCCATCAACCAGAACTTGTGGAGCAGTTCGCTGGTGCTATTCATCGGCGGCGTGGCGTTGTTGTGGCTGGCTGCCTGCTACTACATCGTCGATGTCCGGAAAGTCACCTGGTGGATTCTGCCTTGTCTCATTTTCGGGATGAACTCCATCGCAGTCTGGGTCTTGCCGCAACTGGGAATGAAAACCCTGATGGCGATCGAAATCACATCCCCCAGTGGCGCAAAGTCTGACCTTTGGACCGCCTGGGGAGAAAGCCTCGTTCCCTTCTTTGGGCGCATGAATGCATCCCTGTGCGTAGCGATCCTGTTCACTCTCTTTTGGCTCGCCGTAATGGGAGTCCTCTACCGCAAGCGCATCTATTTCAAGCTGTAGGCCATCGCGCGGAAATGGCTTCTTGTCCCCGGCGCGGCGCCGCCGTGGCATCGGGCGAAAGCCGCCTACCGGACCGAGGCAGGTTCCATGCAGCCGCCATCCAGGACCTGGTCCAAAATGCGGGACGTCTTTGCATCCACGCCGGAATAGAACGCGGATTCACCCACCATCCCCAGATACCGCCACCGCGTGCCGTCGGCATGTTGTCCCCGCGCATCAATGATCGTCACGCCGTTGAAATCGTATGTGGTTTCCAGATACTCCACCGAACCCCACACATCCTCATTGAACGGAATCCCGAAACCCCACATCGGTCCGCTTCCATGCCGGATCCCCCTCGGTCCGGATTCCGTCTTTATGTAATAGTCGCGTGCTACGTAGTCAATATCGGCTCTTTGCCGGCTCACCTTGACATGCGGAACCCGGGGGAAGTGCAAGGTCGCCCACACCCCAATCCCGGCGTAGGAGCGGTTCTTCGGGCAAATCGGGTAGGAACTCCCCTCTCCGGACCCTTCGAGCGCAATTCGCAGTTCTTTCGCATCCTGCGTCCGCGCCGCCTGGCTGCGATAACCCTGCTTGCGAACGACGACGACAGGCGCGCGCGTTACGAGCTCGAATCGACCGTCCGCATCCGTTTCGTGGGCTTGCGTGTAATCATTCGAATGGTCGATCTGCGCCTTTGCGATGGGCTTTCCCTCCGAATCGACCACCACCCCCGCGACGCGCACCGCGTCGGGAAGCAGCAGATCCTTGCCTATTTGGCCGTGCACCAACGCGACGGCGAACAGAAGCAGCACGCCGAATTTCCACATGCCGCCATCCTATCGTGCTCACCCTCCATGTAAACCTCGCAGAGGCCCTTCCTCTCGCCGCAACTCGTTGACCTGCATGCCACGCCTGCGGAGTTCGAACAGGCGCTTAACAATCCGGCAAATTCGGCTTTCGATCTCGCCCACGACGAAGAACGGGTTCGCTCTGGTGGTCTAACGAGCGGCAGCTCCCGGGGTGGCGCTAAGGACCCTCTCGGCAGACTTGGCTGTGGCCGGAAAGCGGGCGGAACCCTAGGGCCTGCCTTACCGGACGTACGTCAAGCCGCTGCTCCACGAAATACGACCGGAGCGGGAGAAGCAAAAGCTGGGGTGGTAGTCCGGGCAGTTCGAACGGTCGAATCGCTGCTTCAAGCCTTCAAGTCGCGGTGCTTGCGCCGCGGTATCCCACCCCGCAGCATGCGAATCCGTAGGCGCTACCGCGGCGGGCACCGCGCCGGACTAGCGTAGGGTCTTATCGCCAACATTGACAAGCGCAGGATCCAACCATTCGCTCTGGCGAAACTCCTCAAGAACCGTGATATCGGCCTGCTGTTTCGCCTTTGGAATCAACGTCGGAACTCTCTTGAAACTCTCACCCCGTAGCGCGAATGCGAAGCGGCGGGCTGCTCCAGGGTAGCGGTATGACCGAGCCGTTTGAGGCGCTCGGCGAGCGAATGCGTGAGTTTTCCCTTCCGGCGGCTTTCAAAGTGGCCGGCTCCCGGATCCAGCTAGCTTGCCGGGGTGGACTCCGCCCCACAATGCCCGGCTCACGGTGCCACGTGCCACACGCTCTCAAGCCTCGCAGCCATCGCCGGTTTTCACAGACCGCTGGTGCCATCCGCGTAGCGGATCCCGCTCTGCTCCCGTTTTCATGATGGGGAGTGAACCAACGGTTCATCGGCCGGCGCTACCTCCAAAATCCCGGTGAAACACCGTTAATTCCGTCCAAGTGGACGCTTGCATTAAGGTTCGTCAAGCTGCATCTGATTGCTCTTGTATTCCCTATAGTTCCGTGATAAAAGACTTGAAACCACATGGTGGAGGTACTATGAGTCTGCGAACTTTTCTCCTCATCGCCCTGGCATTCTGCGTTAGCGCGGGCAATCTGGCAGCGCAGGGGCTCACCGGACAAATCGCTGGCACGGTGACCGATCCTACAGGCAGTGCGATACCTGGCGCCGTCGTCACTGTGGTCAGTGTCGAAACGGCTACATCTCGCGAGGTAGCTACGAATAACAACGGAGATTTTGTTGTACCGCAGCTTCTTCGTGGCATATATAAGGTAAGTATTACCGCGAACGGTTTCAAGCGTCATGAGAGCGAAGTAACCGTTACCGCCAATGATCGCCTTACCCTGCCCGCCATAAAGCTCGAAATTGGTGATGTCACGGAAATCGTCTCTGTTACTGCGGAAGCCGTCCGGATCCAGACCCAGAGCGCGGAGCGCGCGGGCTTGATCGATACGACCCAGACCGAGAATATTCCCCTGAAAGGCCGCGACTACCTCGGGTTGGTTAAGCTATTGCCTGGGGTCGTCGACACGCAAAATCGAAACGCGCCCGGCTGGAACAATTTCTCCAGTATCAGCATTAACGGCAACCGTACCGGCACCGTCAATCTGACGCTCGACGGGATCTCCTCGCTCGATACGGGCTCCATGACGGGACCGTATCTGGCTCCGTCGATCGATGCGGTGGCCGAAGTGAAAGTCCTGCTTACAAACTATCAAGCGGAGTACGGGCGATCATCCGGAGGCACGATCAATACCGTCATTAAGGGAGGCACGCAGGAATTTCGCGGCGGGGCGTACTACTTTCTCCGGAATGAGGCATTGAACGCCAACGAATTCTTTCGCAACAAAGGTCGGTTGCAGCGTCCCGCGTACCGCTTCAATTATCCCGGCTACTTTCTGGGTGGCCCCATCTACTGGCCCGGGAAGTTTAACTCGGGAAAAGACAAGCTCTTTTTCTTCTGGTCGCAGGAATTCTTGCCCCGCAACTATCCAACGGATCTTGTACAGAGGACGTTTCCGACAGCCGCCGAAAGACAAGGTGATTTCTCTGGTTCGCGAGATCAGGGCGGAGCCTCGATCACCGTGAGAGATCCTCTCAGCAACCGGAATCCCTTCCCCGGGAACATCGTTCCCCAAAATCGGATCGATAAGAACGGGCAAAGCCTGCTGAATATGCTGCCGTTACCCAACGCGCCTGGAATCTCGACCTCCTACAATTCCCTTATCCAGTCATCCGTGAATCAGCCTAGACGCGATTCCATTCTGCGCATCGACTGGAATATCGGCTCCAGGACTCGATTCTATGCTCGCGGCATTCAAGACTATGAAGCCTACAAGGGGGAGTTCAACTTTGTTCTGGCAAGCTCCAGTTGGCCGCAATTGCCCATTAAGTATCAAATTCGCTCCGTAGGATTGGTGAGTACGCTCATACACACGTTCACGCCTACCATCATCAATGAGTTTACCTTTGGCGTAAACCGCGCAAAGCAGACCGTCGATCCTCTAAACCAGTCTGGTCTTGACCGCAACATCCGCAGCAAGGTGGGCCTGACCTTGCCGCAGTTCTATCCGGAGGCGAACCCGTTCAATCTGGTGCCAAACGCGAATTTCGGAGGTGTTCCCAATGCCGGCGTATTGAATATCGAGGCGCGCTTTCCGTTCTTCGGCACCAATAACATCTGGAACTGGTCAGACAATCTTTCGGTGATCCGTGGCGCTCACAATATGAAATTCGGGGTTTACCTCGAGCACACCACCCGCAATGCGCAGCGTTCCTCGTCTTTCAACGGAACGTTCAACTTCAACCGGGATACGAACAATCCGCTCGATTCCAATTACGCGTACTCGAATGCCCTGCTCGGTAGCGTCCAGAGCTACACCGAGTCAAATGGCCACCCTCACGCCCATGCCCGCTATACGAACTTCGAATGGTTCGCGCAAGACACCTGGAAGGTTTCGAGGCGCTTCACGATCGATGCGGGCCTCCGTTTCTACTACATCCAGCCGACGTGGAGCGCGGGCGATCAACTCTCCGCATTCGACATGGAGGAATATAACCCGGCACAGCAGCCGCAACTCATCCAACCGTATCGTGCGGCGCCGGGGAGCGCCCGCCTGGGTCGCGATCCGGTTACTGGCCAGGTGTTGCCTGCCGCCACCATCGGCATGTTCGCCACCGGCGGTTCTCCATTCCAGGGCATGACCCAGTTCAAGGAACGAGTCATGAACACGCCGAAGATCCAGACAGCGCCCCGCATCGGCTTTGCGTGGGATGTCTTCGGGACCGGCAAAACCGCGGTTCGAGGCGGCGCGGGCATTTTCTACGACCGTTTCAACGACGACCAGATCCTCCAACTCGTCGAAATGCCGCCGCTGCTGATGACGCAATCCGCCTTTTATACGACGATTTCCGATCTGCTCAACAGCACAGCCCGGCGGAGCCCGACGGGCGTCTTCGGCATTGAGCGTGACTATGCCCCGCCGGCCGTCTACAACTGGAGCTTCGGTCTGCAGCAGAGCCTTGGCTCCGGCATCGTCCTTGATACCGCCTATGTCGGCAGTGTGGGCAGGCACCTGCTGCAGCGCCGCAGCCTTAATGCCGTGGCGTACGGCACGCGTTTCCTGCCATCGAGCATTGACCCGACGACGGGAAACACGCCTCTTCCGGACAATTTCTTGCGGCCCGCCCCCGGCTACGCGGATATCCAGTACATTGAGATGGCTTCCTCCTCGAACTATCACTCCTTGCAAACCCAGGTCAATAAGCGCTTCGCCACCGGCCTTCAATTCGGGGTCTCCTGGACTTGGTCCAAATCGATGAATCTGGTGAATGGCAATAATGACGCCATCAATCCATTTCTCGATTACCGGATGCGCAACTATGGGAAGGGCAACTTCGACCGAACGCACAATTTCACGCTCAACTATATGTACCCGATCCCCCACCTAAGCAAGAAGCTGGATAACAGAATCGTGAAATGGGTGTTTGACGGTTGGGATCTGGCGGGCGTCACCACATTTACATCGGGTGCGCCGCTCGGAATTGGCTACTCTCTCGTCTCCGGCGCTGATATCGTCGGTGGTGGCGGCGCGGGCGTGGATTCCCGCGTGGTGCTCACGGGAAACCCGAATCTCCCCAAGAGCGAGCGTACAGAGTATCGCCATTTTAACGTCGATGTGGTTCAACCGCCAACCAAGGCCGATTTCGGGATCGGCAACGCGCCGAAAGATCCGATCCGCGGTCCGGGAATCAACGTCTTCGACGTCTCCATGTACAAGAACATCCCGCTCTCGAGCGACGAGAAGAGACGGCTGCAGTTCCGTTTCGAGTTCTATAACTTCTTTAATCATGCGAGCTTTCAGGGTGTGGATACGGGTACGCGCTTCGACGCCGCCGGGAAGCAGGTGAGTGCCACAGTCGGCAACTACACATCGACGCTGGACGCCCGGCGCATTGTGTTGGGCGTGAAGTTGTACTTCTGATGAGGAGCGCCATCCGTTGCGCATGAATGAGGGTCCGGCCAGTTCGCCGGACCCTGAATTCGTTGCCAATCGGAATGAAATTCTCACGAATGCAGATTCAGTAGCTTACAAGTCCACCTTCTCCGCGAACGATGGATTCTTCCTTGGCTTGCGCGCGCAGTCCGAGGGATTCCTACGCTTTCATCTTGTGCTAACGCATCGATTCCACATGAGTTGGCGCTCGTGAGGCCAACCCCACTCCTTCCGGAAGCGGAGAATGCGGTTGATCGGGGGGCAGGACGATTCGGCTCTCTCCACGGAACTGCGGTGCGCAACCGGCGATTCGTTACCGGTCGAGTGGCACAAGCCGCGAGGCTACAGAACGTTGCCGCCCGCTGCATTGCCGGTGAGCCGCATCGTCCAGGCGGGCCTGATCCACGCAGCCGATGCGGCTTCTGGAAGCAACCCTGCCTCTTCGTCGGGCGCGTGGGAAGACGATGGTTCCCAAAGCCGTCAGCCCTTTACAGGTTCGGTCATCCGTCGCGTGACGGGCCGTTCGGATACAAACCAGCCGCTTTGGTGGCGCCCAGACTCCAGTTGCCCTGGCCGGGGTACTCCTTGTTGTGCAGATTCCCTCCCATGCGGTTCCGCTCCCCGCACGTGGAAAGCCGCATTCGTTCGGGCACCAACGGACCGCCGGAAAAGCAATCGGGCTCCACCGGAATCCCCCTGCGAGCGCGTCATCCCCTCGTCCGATAGACACCAAAGTGGAAGTATCGTGAAAAAAAAAGGGGGGATTCCGCCGAAGCGGAATCCCCCGGAGTCATGCCCAACACCACAGGAAACGAACTTGTCACAACCAATGCGGCTCCGCGCCGCGGATACGCCGGCTCCGGCTAACCGGCCACCGTGGCGAAGATCCCCAACCGGTTAAACACGGCCACGATCCGCCCGATAATGCCCACCACCAGCCGCGTGACGCTATCCCGCGAATAGTCCTGGCTCAGCCCTTCGGTGATCGATTCATACGCCTCTTCCACCACGCCGGTCACCAACTCCAGCTTGTCCGCGCCCGATTTCGGCAGCGTAATATGCGCCTCCGCAGCCTTCACGGCGGCCAGAATCGCCGGGAACAACTGCAACGCCAAAACGAAGTACTTCATGCAATCTCCTTCTCTCCGAACGGAGGGCGAAGGCGCAAGCGGGTTCCGGCCCGCCGGGGAGCAAAGGTCATTCAGTACGGCGGAACCCGAACCCGCGCCACGCCGGCCCGGCTTCGTGCCCCAATCAGAGGCACTCCACCCGGCGAGTGGGCCACGCCCTCGCGGCTCACTCGTTCCGAGAATAGAGGCCGATGCGAAGGGTTTGGCGGTCACCAATCCGTAAGCGTCAGAAACAAAGGGAGATAAATCTTCGCAACATCTGTGATCGAGTGCGGAAACGCACCACCGGAAGCAAAAAGCTTCCAGCGCGGCGCATGCCCGCGGAGTCTCTGTCTGCAATCCGGCGACAGGCGCGCAATTCCGGCGTGATCCGAACGGAAACGCACCCCCACATCCAACGGATCGCGCTTGCACTCTCCAAATCAGTTCTACAAATACAAAATTATTTCTCCTTTCCCTTCAATAACCTCCAGCTACGGATTTCAGAGTCCACTCGCCCGGAACAGTATCCTCATCGCGGGTGAGGAGAAATCCGTCTTCTCACCAGAATCCGACCGAAAGGAATCATCCCCATGGCAGCAGCCAATACCGTCCCGTTTCCCGCGCAACCGGCATCGGAAGAGCCCGTCTTCAAACCCTGGCAGCATACGGTCATCGATCTGCTCAGGCAGGGCGCTTCCATCGTCGAGGCCATGCGCCATGTCGGTTACACGACGTTCGCGTTTTACAAAGCCTGCGATCGCGACGAGGAATTCAAGCGGCAGGTGCACCAGGCCCGCGAACTCTTTCGCGCCACAACCACCGAACAATTCCACGCTGCGGAATGTTGTGCCCGGAGCATCGTCGGCGCCATTCTCCACAACAGCGAATTCCCCGCCAATCTCCGCCTCCGCGCCGCCCTCGCCATCCTGAACCGCAAGAGCGATCGCTGGCTCCCGAGACCCATCTTCCATCCAGCGCAGAACGGCGGCTTGGATAACCTTGTGAGCCAGGAAACCTTGGACAACTTGGACAACCCGGATCTCTCCACCGCCGCGGAAAGCGCCGGAGTCCCGGAGTCCCACTCCCGCCCCGTCTGCTCGGACTTCGAACCAGAGCCTCCCTTCGCCGAACCCAAGACCTCCTCGAGCGAAACCACAACCGGAGAGTCTGCCACAAGCCTGGACAACCTGGACAACCTGGACAACCTGGACACCGAGGACACCATGGACAACCTGGACAACGTGGACAACCTGGACAATGTGGACGGATCGGAGCCGCCCGAGGGCGAAATCGATCCCGTTCTCGCGGATTACCTTGGCAGCCGCGATCTCGCGGACTCTTTCCCGGAACGCCCGCATCCGTCCGAACTTCAGCTCGGCGCGAGATCGCGAGTGGCCTCGTCGCGCCGTCCGTCGCCGCCTCAACGCAGAAATCCCGGCCGTAGGCGCGGGATCCCCAGCGTGGATCGTGCATGTGCAACGGGCAGGGTTCTCGAGGGGAGAGGGGAAAGAAATCCGTCTATTCGGCGCTTCCCATCACGGTCACGGTGATCTCCCGGTTCCGGGGCCGGTCGTCGAAATCGCACAGCACGATCTGCTGCCATGTGCCCAGCCGCAACAGCGCCTCGGTCACGGGATAGCTCCGGGAGGTCCCCATCAGCGCGCTCCGCAGATGCGCGCTGCCATTCTCATCGCCCCAGCGGGCGTTATGTGCGTAAAACTGATTCGGTGGCGCCAGTTGATCGAGCGCCCGTCGAAGGTCCGCGAGAATCCCGGATTCATACTCGACGGTGGTTATCCCCAGCGTGGAGCCCTTCCCGGAGATACTCGCTAGCCCCGTCCGAACTCCGCTCTCCCGGACAATCTGCTGTATGGCGTCCGTGATGTTCACGATATCGGTCTCTCCCTCGGTGGAGAGCTGAACCGAGCGTTGGAATACAATCATCCGCGACTCCATACTATACCGTTTGGGAAGCAATGCAAAAGCCGGAGCGCCGATCGGTTCGCAACCGGAATCGCGGGTCCGCCGTCCCCGGGGCTGCCCCGGTGATCCAACCTCGATGCTCTGAGGTATCCTAGGAATGCCTCGCGGATGTGGCGAAATTGGCAGACGCGCCAGATTTAGGTTCTGGTACTCGAAAGAGTGTGTGGGTTCAAGTCCCTCCATCCGCACCACCCCGCTCTGCCCCGGGTTTTCCCTGACAAACCGGAACGAAAGTACCGTTCTGAGGGACTTCCGGCCGTCTCTCACCAGTTTCTTATCCCACACGCGCAAATTTCGGGTAAAATTCCCGTAAGAACCAATGTCGATAGCGTATTTGCAATATGGTGGAGACCAGAAATTCCATCTGGAAACCGGCAGAATTTGCCAGATCGGGCGAAGCCTTTCGAACGAAGTGGTCGTGCAGGATGCCGAAGTCTCCCGCCACCACGCCTCCGTCGAAGTCCGCGGCAACGATCACATTCTGACCGACGCGGGAAGCCGGAACGGGACATGCCTCAACGGCGCCCGGATCACCGGTCCGGTGCGGCTCAAGCACGGGGACCGCATCGAGATCGGCAACACGTCCGTGATCTTCTGCCGCCCGGATGGCGGTCTTGGGCTCGGTGTCTTCGGCGAGGACGCGACCATTGCCGCTACCCTCTCCCCACCTGCGCAGCTCTGTTTTGTTCTCTCGATGTCCGGTCTCGACAATCTCGCGCGGAATGCGGATCCAACGAAACTGGAGGCGGCGCTGGTTGCCTGCCGCAATCAGGTGGCGCAGGCGCTCGATCGCCAATCGATTCGCGATGTCCGTTACGCCGGCGATCTCCTGATTTGCAGCATCTCCCAGGAGGGCGGCATCGACAAGCCGGACGCCCTGGAGCGGGCGCTTCGCGCCGTGAGTGACCTTGCTATCGCCCTCGAACAACTGCCGGCGCACGCCGGCGTCATCGGCCGGGTACAAGTTGCGGGCGGCTTATGGCTCCAGGAGTTCACCGGTGGGGAGAATGGCGCGCAGAGCATGAATAACGCTCTTGCGCTTGCCTCGGAAGCCGCTCGCGACGGAGGCGCATCTTTCCTCCTCAACGGCGCGAGCACGCAGCGTGTGCGGCACTGGAGCAACTCGAACGATAAACTGCTCCTCGAACCGGCTGGCAGCGCCCAGCGGTTTCCAGGCGCGGCATCGCTGCAAATGTTCCAACTGCCCCAGGTTCTGCCGCTCTAGATCCCGGGACCTGCGCCTGCGCCGGCTGCTGCCGTTCCGCCGGTCTCGGCCTTTCGGCGGTAGATCCGCCAGCGGCGTTGATCGAGCCGCCCCTGCCTCTTGTCCCACCATGAGAGCGGGTAGCGGTAGGTATAGTCCCAGACCTTCTCGTAGTTCTCGTCCAGGCCCTTCGGCATCTTTCCGCCGTTGTCCCACACGGCATACCACTGCACGCCGCCCACGTCGTCGTACGCCGTTGCGGGCAAGCGGTCCCGGAATTGCAGCGCGTGTGGATTCGTCGAATCGAGTTGCCCCACCCAGTCGAGATCCGGCAGGTAGAAGTGGATCATCATTCCTTGAACGTTGCGATAGACCACCAGCCGGTCCCCCGCCTTCGCGTGTTCCCGCAGAAACTCCACCACCGGATAGTCGATCGTCTTGTTCAACGTGAGCTGGCGCCCCACCATGCCATAGCTCGATTCCACGGAGTAGTTGATATCCGGCCAGATCAGCACCCCGATCAACAGCAGCAACGCCAGCGCGGCTTGGCCTCGCCGGAACCATTCCGCCACCATCAGCCCCGTCAGCACCAGTGCCGCGGCAAGCACGTGATAGTAGTAGCGCGGAAGACCCTTGTCGAGGCCCACCGCGATCGTCACCAGCACCGAGATCACGATCACGAGAATCGTCAGCAGCGTCATCCCGCTCAAAGGGTCCATCGGGCGCCCCGGCCGGGGCCGCAAGCGGACGACAGCGAGTACCGTCAAGCCGGCTACTAGCAACTCGGCGCAGGCGTAGAGCGGATAGTTCTGCGGTGTGTGGTTCACCCCCAGGCCGTAAACCACCATCCCTCCCAGAAGCGCGGGGAGCATCCACGCCGCCTTCCCCGGCAGCGCAAGTTTCGCGTCTCCTCCGCGCCGCCTGGCGCGAAACACGGCAAGCGCCGCCCCCGCTAGAACGAAAGTCAGCCCGATACTGAGCCACGTGAGCGCGTCGCTCCCCTTCGCGAAGAAGACGGCTGCCGCAAGCCCGAAGGAAATGGCCACCGTCCATACCGGTACCTTCATCGTCCCCATTTCGCCCGCCGCGCCCGCCACTGGACGATTCCTCCCTAGAAAGAGATAGAACACCCCGGGGATAAGGAACAGCAGTGGCAGCATCCGGAAGTTCTCCTCCGAATGCAGGTTTCGCGCGCCGCGCAACTTGTCCCAAACGCTCGCGCCGGCGCTATCCCAAGGCTGCTTCGAGGAAACCCAACTGGAGGCGAAATCAAAGTGGAATGAAAAGAACTCGGCGCCGAACAGCACCACAAGAATCGCGGTCATCGCAGACCAGCGGAACAGCAGCTTGCGATCGCCGGTGAGCAGCACGAAGACGCACATGGATGCATACATGCCCGCGAATCCCAGGTAGTTCGAAAGGTACATCCCGGTTGACCACGCCGCAACGCGCAGATACCAGTTCAGCCTTTGCGCCACCTCGTGATCCTCCAGGTAACGCAGAAACTCGTAGAGCAACAGCGAGCCGAAGAGAAAGACAAGCCCGTAATAGCGTGCTTGGCGAACGGCGGTAAGAAACCAGATCGACGTGAATGCGAGCACCGGAAACAGCAGCGCGAGGTTCCCGCGTGGATAGAGCCGCCGCCCGATCAGCCAGAGCACGCCCAGATTAAGCAGACCGATAAGGGCAAACGGCAGCCGCGCCGTAAACGTGCTGATGCCGAACAGCTCAAAGAAGAAGGCCGCCACATAGAACTGGAGCCAGCCCTGCATGCCCGGCGTAAGATGCTCGTTGAAATCGTGTGCGTCGAATCCCTGCGCTGCCAGCGTCTTTCCGTCAAAGACCAGAGGGATCAGCGAGTGGTCCCGCGCCATCGTGCGCGCCCAATTGGCCGTCGTCGCCTCGTCGCGCCAAAGGTAAGCGCCGTCCAGCCGCCAGAACAAGGCCGCGAAGGCAGCCACGGCGACGAGCGCCACAAGAGTCCAGTTCTGCTTGGGGGTGGGTGTCGTTCTGCTTGTTTCCATCGGTCTTCCAGGTGGGAGTGCGCCGCCCTGGACGGCTGCACTCGAAAAAGTTTACCAGACGAGCCACGCCCCTTTCGCGAAACCGGAGACGCCACGCCGCTGGGATCGATACAATGCAGCTTGGCCGCGAAGGCGCAAGCCAAGCCGTGGCTGCTCGTGCAACCCTTCTCCCGAACCGAGGTTTCCTATCATGCGACCATCCATCCGCACCCTCTGCCTGCTCGCTCTCCTGGCGTTGGGCGTAGCCGCGCAACCCCTGCCGCGAGGAGACGAAGCGTTCCTTGCCGACCGGCTCGCCCGCATCAAGCCCCGCATGCAGCAGGCCGTGGATCAGGGGGACATTCCCGGCGCGGTTTCGATGATAGTCAAAGATGGCAAGGTGGCTCACCTCGAAGCCGTCGGCTACGCGGATATCGAAGCGAAGAAGCCCATGCGGACCGATACCATCTTCCAGATCATGTCCATGACCAAGCCCGTCACCGGCATCGCCGTCATGATTCTGATGGAAGAAGGGAAGCTGAGCATCACGGACCCGGTTGAGCGCCACCTTCCGGAGTTCCGCAACCAGTGGATGGTCAGCGAGCGCGAGGGCAAGGCGCGAATGGCCCTCGTCCGCCCGTCACGCCCCATCACCATCCTCGACCTGCTCACGCACACTTCCGGCATGGCGGGCTTCATGCCGGAGGGCATGAGCGATTTCATGGTCACCATGGATCGACCGTTGAACGAAGCCGTTGCCGCCTACGCCCAGGTCCCCCTCCAGTTCGAGCCCGGCACGCGCTGGATGTATTCGAACATGGGCATCGATACGCTCGGCCGCATCGTCGAAGTGGCCTCCGGCATGAAATATGAAGACTTCCTCAAGCAGAGAATCTTCGATCCTCTAGGCATGAAGGATTCCTTCTTCTATCCGCCCGCCGCCAAGCGGGAACGGATCGCCATGGTCTACGGCAAGCGCGACGGGAAGTGGGAGAGAGCGGGGGCCGGCATCCTGGGTGGAGATCCGGCCAGGTTCCGCGAGGGAGCGAAGTATCCGGGGCCGTCGTTCGGCCTCTTCTCCACCGCCGAGGATTTGTCGCTGCTCACGCAGATGATGCTGAATGGGGGCACGCTCAACGGCAAGCGCATCCTTTCGCAGGCCACGGTGAAGATGATGACCACGGTCCAGAACGGAAAACTGGAGCCTTCCGGCCACAACCCCGGGCAAGGCTACGGTCTCGCCTGGACCGTCGTGAAGGATCCGCGTTTCGAGGTGCTCCTCCGGCCCCAGGGAACCTATGGCCATGGAGGCGCTTTCGGCACGGATTACTGGGTGGACCCGGATCATCAGTTGATCGGAATCTTTATGGTGCAGGTGACGAGCGCCACCCGGCAGGAGGAGCGCGCCCTCTCGCAGATGGCCGTCTCCGCCCTGAAGTAGTTCCGGGGCAAACGTTTGTGGAGGTATCCGATGAAGCCTTACCGCCTATCCCGGGAACTCGCCATCCGCGCGCGCCTCCCGCTCTTTGCCGCTCTTGCGGGAATGCTGCTGCTCGCGTCCTGTGCATCGCAGGGTCCCAACCCCGGTGCTGACGCGAATGCCGGGGCCGCCGTGAAGATCCTCAGCTTCTACCCCGGCCAGCCGGCCTTTGCCCCCGGGGATCAGGCTCAGGTCTGTTACGGCGTGGAGAATGCGCTGAGCGTCCGTCTCGAACCGCCCGTCGCGGAGATTCGGCCTCTCACCACGAAGTGTGTCTGGTTCAAACCAACCGGCTCCATGAAGCTCACGCTGGTCGCCTCCGGCGCGGACGGCAAGGAAGCGCGGGGAACGATCGATATCACCGTGAAAGCGGGAGCGCCACCCGCTGCCACCGTTCCCCCGGAGGAGACTTCGGGTGCTTCAATCCCGAGCGGAGGTTCCCTGATTGAGACGTTTGTCGCCACCACCACCAGCATCCCGCCGGGCGGCGGAGCCACCGTCTGTTACGTCCTGCGGGAGCCGGCCACGGTCACTCTCCAGCCGCCCTCCGGCGAATTAGGCGGAGATTTGAAGAAGTGCATCCTGCTTCGCCCCACAACCACCACCACGTATACGCTCACCGCTGCTGCGGGGGCGAAGACCGATAGCGCGACGGTCACCATCCGGGTGGAGTAGCGCTGCGCGGCAAGCCGCCCGCGAGCCATGGCTCCGGTGGCGGCTCCGTCACATTGCGGCCCCTGTCGTTTTCACGATAGACTTACCCGGTTCGAGACTTGACGACCAAATGCGAATCGTGGGGGCCAACGCGTGAACCTATCCGGCGCCGATTACCTCATTCTGATCCTGTATTTTGCCTTCACCATGGGCATTGGATGGCTCGTGAAGAAGACCGTCTCCAGCTCGGAGGACTTTCTCACTTCCGGCCGCTCCGTTCCGGTCTGGATCACTTCCCTGGCCTTTATTGCCACCAATCTGGGCGCCCAGGAAGTGATCGGCATGTGCGCCTCCGGCGCCAAGTACGGCATCATGACGGCGCACTTCTATTGGATCGGCGCCATTCCGGCCATGGTCTTCGTGGGCATCTTCATGATGCCCTTCTACTGGAGCAGCAAGGCGCGCTCGGTGCCGGAATATCTGAAGCTGCGCTTCGATGAGAAGACCCGCGGTCTGAACGCGATTACCTTCGCGATCATGACTGTCTTCTCGTCGGGCATTTCGATGTACGCGCTCGGGCTGCTCTTCCAGATGGTTCTCGGTTGGACCTTCGAACAATCCGTGCTGCTCTCGGCGGCTATCGTGCTTGTCTACACCTATCTCGGCGGACTCACCAGCGCCATCTACAACGAGGTGTTGCAGTTCTTCCTGATCGTCGTCGGCTTCGCCCCGCTGGCGATTCTCGCGGTGAATAAGGCCGGCGGGTGGGAAGGCATGAAGGCGAATCTCGATCCGGCGATGGTCCACTCCTGGAAGTACATGGGTCACGCCTCGGAGAATCCGATGGGGCTCGAAATCATCGGCCTCTCTATGGGTCTCGCCTTCGTCATGAGCTTCGGCTACTGGTGCACGAACTTCCTTGTTGTACAGCGCGCCATGGCCGCGGATTCCTACGAAGCCGCGCGGAACACACCGCTGATTGCCGCCTTCCCGAAGATGATGATGCCGTTTATCGTGATCGTGCCGGGCATGGCCGCCGTCGCGCTGGCGGCGAGCCTCTCCGGCTATCAGATGCCGGTGGGTCCGGATGGCAACACCAACTACGACCTGGTGCTGACGACGATGATGTCGGAGTTCTACCCAAGCGGCATGCTCGGGATCGGCATTACGGCGCTCCTCGCCTCCTTCATGTCTGGAATGGCGGGTAACGTGACCGCGTTCAACACCGTGTTCACCTACGACATCTACCAAAGCTACATCCGCAAGAACGCCCCGGATTCCCATTACCTGTGGGTGGGCCGGATGACCACCATCGCGGGCACGATTCTATCGATCGGCGCGGCGTATGTGGCGCGCCAGTACAACAACATCAACGACATCCTGCAGCTCGTCTTCAGCTTCGTCAACGCCCCTCTTCTTGCGACGTTTCTCCTCGGCATGTTCTGGAAGCGCACCACGGCGAATGGAGCGTTCTGGGGCTTGCTGCTCGGCACCTTCTCCGCGGCTGCGACGCACGGGTTGACCGTGGCGGAGAACAAGGGCGGCTGGCTGGGCGCGAGCGTCTGGGAGTTCTCCTCGAGCATGGCGCAGAATTTCTGGATCGCCATCGTCGCCTGGACCGTCTGCTTCGTGATGACCATCGCGATCAGCCTCGTTACCTCGCCGAAGACCGATGCGGAGTTGAAAGACCTCGTGATGGGCTTCACCGAACATCCGCCGGAACTCGAGCTTCCCTGGTACCGCCGTCCCGTGGTGCTGGGCGTGATCGTGCTCGTTTGTTGCCTGATCTTCAATGTCTATTTCTGGTAGGAAACCATGAGCGATTTGAGAACACCCGTTGGCATCCTCTTCCTCCTGATGGGGATCATCGTCACCGCGTTGGGGCTGTTCGGCTCACACAACACGGCGCCCTTGACGGACGTGAACGTGAACCTCTATGTGGGTGTCTTCATGCTCTTCTTTGGCGGAGGAATGCTATGGCTCGGGTTGCGGAACGCCTCCTAGAAGAACTGCGAACGAGGGGCAACTCAGCGCCTGCGCGCGTTTTCCAGGCGCCGGGCCGCGTGAATCTCATCGGCGAACACACAGACTATAACCTCGGGTTCGTGATGCCGATCGCCCTTGACCTGGCCTGCACGGCAGCCATCGCCCCGCGTGCCGACGGCATCCTGCGTATCGCGTCGCTCAACCTCGGGGAGACCCACGAAGCCGCCGCGGCGGATCTCGCGTCGCTTTCGCCCCGCAAGCACTGGAGCGATTACGTCATCGGCACGGCGCGGGAAGTGCTCGCCCTCGGTTTCCCGGTCTCCGGGGCAGACGTCGTAATTGAAAGTACGGTGCCGGTGGGCGCGGGGCTGAGCTCGTCCGCGGCCATTGAAGTATCGAGCGCGCTCGCCTTTCTCGGCGGCCGGAGCCTCGACAAGATGGAGTTGGTTAAACTGGCCCGCCGCGCGGAGAACGACTTTGCCGGCATGCCGTGCGGAATCATGGACCAATACATTTCGGTCTTCGGTGAGGAACGGCACGCTATCCGCATCGATTGCCGGGACTTGAGCTGCGAAGCCGTTCCGCTTCCTTACGACGTGAGTGTCGTGGCCGTGAACTCGATGGTGAAGCACGAGCTTGGTTCGAGCGCCTACGCCAACCGGGTGCGGGAGTGCGCCGAAGCCGTGGCGGTCTTCAACGAGCGCATTGGCAGCATCGAATCCTTGCGGGACGTCAACGCGGAACAGTTTACCCATTGGGACGAGTACATCCCGGAAACGCCGCGCCGCCGCGCGCGCCACGTGATCGGGGAGAATGAACGCGTGCTTGCGTTCCGGGACGCCTGCGAGCGCCACGACAAGCCGGAGATGGGGTCTCTTTTCTATCGCTCCCATAAGAGCATGCGGGATGACTACGAGATCTCCTGCGAGGAGATTGACTTTCTGGTGGAGACGGCCATGGCCTTCGATGGCTGCTATGGCGCCCGAATGACGGGCGGGGGCTTCGGCGGCTGCACCGTGAACCTCCTGCGTCCGGATGCCGTCGAACGCTTCCAGAGCGAGATGGATAGCGAGTACCGGAAACGTTTCGGCATCACACCGGTCTTCTATGCGTGCCACCCGGCCGAAGGCGCGAGGGAACTCGCGATCGCCTGAGCCAGGATAGTGGGATTGGAATTTGCCCATGGAATCTCCGCGACCCGCGCTCCGTTGGTCCTGGCTGCTGCTGATTCCCGTTGCTCTTGCCCTGGTGCTGGTGGGCATCCGGCTGGCGCGGCACAATGTGATGCGCGAAGCCGTTGACGACGCGGATTCGCTGCTCACCGAGGTTCTGCTAAGGCCGTTCCTCGCGGTCGGCAAGCTCAGCATCTCGCCGCTCTTCGTCATCGAAATCTCTCTCTTTCTGCTCGTGCTGGTGCTGGTCTCGCGCGCCGTCGATGAACTGCTGCGCACGCGGGTTCTCTCCCGCACGGCAATGGATGCCGGGCAGAGATACGCATTCGCGCGTTTCGCGGGCTACGCCGTGTTCGTGGTGGGCCTGGTGGTGGGGATTCAATCCACGGGAGTGAACCTCAGCACGCTGACGGTGTTCGGAGGCGCGCTGGGAATCGGAATCGGCTTTGGACTGCAGAACCTCGCGAAGAACTTCGTCTCCGGATTAATCCTGCTCGCGGAGAGGCCCGTAAAGGTAGGGGATCGCGTCGAGGTGGCGGAGCTGAACGGAGACGTGATGCGGATCGGGGCGCGCTCTACCTGGGTACGCACGAACGATAATGTCGTGATCATCATCCCGAATTCGCACTTCACCGAGAACCAGGTTACCAACTGGACGGCTTATGAGCGGAAAGTGCGCTTCCATCTGCCCGTGGGAGTTGCGTACTCAAGCGATCCGGACCGGGTCCGGGAGATCCTGCTGAACACCGCCTCCGCGCATCCGGATGTGCTCAGCGCGCCACCGCCCGAGGTGGTTCTGCTTGGTTTTGGCGAGAGCGCGCTCGATTTCGAACTCTGGGTGTGGACGGAAACGAAGGTGCAGCTACCGCAAATCCTGCGCAGCGATCTCAATTTCCGGATTTTCCGTGCGTTCGCCGAGCACGGCATTGAGATGCCCTTCCCGCAGCGCGATCTGCACATCCGCTCCAGCGATGTGTCCTGGCCCCCAACGGGCAAACAAGGCTAGGGAGCCTTCTTCGGCTCCGGTTCCTCGTCGTGCGCGGAATACTGGCTTTGCGGCGGCTTCAGCCGGACGGCGACGGTGCGCGCCCCCTCGTAGATTTCGTGATACTCGCCGTAGGTTTGATAGCCCTTGGCGATCACCTGGATCAGGATCTTCCCCTGCGGAATGGGCGGCACGACGACCTTGCCTTGGTTCGAGGTCCGAAGCTGATAGGAAGTCATGATCTTCTTGCCCAGCTTCACGATGGAGCGGCCCTCTACGAAGCGCACCACCACGGAAGCCCTGGCGATTGGCTTATCCTTGAGCGTCATCACCTCCACGGTGATGGTCGTCATATCCGGATCCTCCTCGGCCAGCGCTGGGAACGCCAGGGCAAAGGCGAGGAGGAGGAGAAGCGGCAAAAGACCAATCGTGCGGCGCATCGCTTTATTATCGCAAACCACTTGGGCAGCCTTCCTTTCCACGGCTTGTAAGCGGGCATGAGGCGCCGGGGAGACAGCGCCGGTTGCGGGCCACCCAGCGGTAGAGCGCGTCTCCGGCCGGGTTTCCCAGGGGGCTCAGGGCGGCAGCGGCGAACAGAGCCAGGCTAACGGCGGGTGCGCGCCATCCGGGGGCGAGAAGCGCCGTGAGCGCCAACGCGCCGCCAGCGGCATAGCTCAGCGGCAGCCGAAACAGAGTCCGCTTGACGGCGCGCCACCCTCCCCATTGCCGGCCATTCCGGTAGAACACCATCTGGGAGAGGTTACGGCTTTCGGCAAGCCCCAGCGCTTTCGCCTCCTCGCCCTGGAGTGGAACGAAGCGGAAGGAGCGGAACCAATCGAGCGCGCGCACCGCCGCCACGCTGCGCCGGCAGAAACCGCAATCACGATCAAAAAACACGGTAGCTTGCTTTGGAAACACCGCTTCGAACCTCATTCCGGCGCTATCGGCCGGATAACGGGGAACGCCCGCGGACGAGGGCTCCGTCGCCTCCGTTTCCGCTCAAAATCCCTTCCGCCGCGCGGTATCCACTGATCACGGCGCCTTCCATGGTGGAAGGCCAGCCGGTATCGGTCCATTCCCCGGCCAGGAAAAAATTCGAATACGCCGTCCGCGCACCGGGGCGTTGACGCTCAAAACCCGGAGACGCGACGAAGGTCGCGCGGGTTTCCCGGATCACCTGCGCGGAGACAAGCTTCGCCTGCCGGACCGCCGGCTCGAACTCCGCGAGCTCGTGAATGGCGAGGGCCACGATCTCTTCCCGCTTCTTCGCCGCGAGGGCGTGGGCCGCGCTCACCACCAGGCTCAACGCGCGACTCTCGTCCTTGGCGAAGTACCAATGCAGGGTGCGATCGAGCAGCGCGGCGTGGGGCAGGTCCGTGACCGGGCGATCGAAGCGCAGGTGGATGCCCGCGATCGGCGAGTGCCGGAAGCCTTCGATACGCAGGCCGAGCTCGGGGAACAGCGGCGTGAGCCGCTCATACGGTAATGCGCTGACGAACGCATCGGCTGCCACCCGCTCGCCACTAATCCGAAAGCCGGTGACGGCGCCGTTCCCGGTCTCAAAGCTCTCCACGGCTATGCCGCGGTGAATACGGATGCGCGGATGCTTCTCCCAGATTCGCGGGTCGAAGAGGTCGCCGAGCGGCACGGTGGGAACGCCCATCTCGTAATCCCGATCGCCGCTGGCGAAACCCAGGTGAAGAACGCCCACGCCGTGCCAGGCGGAGATTGCCTCCAGCCGTTCATTCATGGCGCTGATTAGAATCGGCTCCCAGAAGCGCCGCACGGCGCGTTCGGATTGCCCGTGGGCGCGCAGCCAATCCGCCATCGTGAGCGAGTCGAGTTCGGGTCCGCGGGACCATTCGCGGCGCACGGCGGCCATCCCGCGGGCGATGGCGAGTTTATCGCCCGCACTCAGGAAGCGAAGCCCGAGGAACGATCCCGCAAAGTGCAAGGGAGCGGGCAGCGCGCCCGGTTTCAGCGTGCTCCGCCGCCCGCCCGGCTCGATGAAATGGAACCGGTCGTGGAACTCCACCAGATGGCTTTGGCCAATGCGCCCGAGCAGATCGAGCAGATTCACGCAGCAGCGCATCAGGATGTGCTGGCTGTTATCCACGCGTTCCGGCGCGAGTGCCTCCGGTGGGAGCGCGATTCCAGGCACGGGCAGGGCGCGGACTTCGTAAGAGGCGGCACGCCCCCCCAGCATTTGGCGGGCTTCAAACACCTCCACCTCGTGCCCTTCCTCGGCCAGCAACCAGGCCGCGGCCAACCCCGCCAAGCCCGCCCCCGCAATCGCAATCTTCATTGCGTGTTCCCCGTGGGCTCGAATGAGCGGCGGAATGTGGCGAAACCGGGCATTCTGTGAGATTCGTCCCCTCTCTAACTACAATAGAGGGTGACAGCACCATGAAACGATTGCTATTGTTCTCCGCCGCCCTGGGCCTTTGCCTGTTCGCCACCACCGTCTCCCCCGCGCAACTGCGGGAAGTGCCTCGATGCCAGGAGGGGATGGGAGTTCCCACGCTGCCGCGCTTCCAGGGCTACGTGCGGGACGCTTCGCAGAACGGGTTAGCCGGCGTCCGCCTCGAACTGTTGACGCTGAACACGGATGGCTCCACGGGCGAGGTGGTTCAAAGCGTCACTTCCGACGGCAAGGGCAAGTTCAAGTTTAAGCGGCAGAAGGACCGGATCTACGCGCTGCGCATCGCGGGAGGAGAGAAGAAGTTCGACGATCTCAAGCTGCAGCAGGTGAGCAATGCGCTGATGCGGGATGGCGGACCGATGACGCTGGTGCTCATCCTGAATGCGCCGCCTTGCGTCACCTTGTCTCTCGCGCGCTAGCCGCGCGGGGAAGACGCCGCGCAGCCTGGAACCAGAGAAGCCATGCGAGACCAGCTCCACGCAATCGAGAGTTTGCCCTACCAGGCGATTCTCTTCCTCTCCTTCGGCGGGCCGGACAAACCCGATGACGTCATCCCGTTCCTGGAGAACGTGCTGCGCGGCCGGCACGTGCCCAAGGAGCGGATGCATGAAGTGGCGGAGCACTATTTCCAGTTTGGCGGCAAGAGCCCGATCAACGAACAGAACCTTGCCCTGATCGGTGCGATCCGGCGGGAACTGGACGAGAACGGACTGAGTGGCCTGCCAATTTACTTCGGCAACCGCAATTGGCATCCGCTGCTTGGCGACACCATGTCGCAAATGGCCGCCGATGGCGTGAAGCGCGCGCTCTGCCTGGTGACCAGCTCGTTTTCAAGCTATTCCGGGTGCCGCCAGTACCGCGAGAACATCCTTGCCGCGCGGGCGGCCGTCGGTCCCACGGCGCCGGAGATCGACAAGATCCGCGTCTGGTATAACCATCCGCTCTTCATTGAAGCCATGGCGGACCGGGTGCGGGAAGCGTTGGCGAAATTGGCGGAACGGGAGCGCGAATCCGCGGTGATCACCTTCACTGCGCATAGCATCCCCATGACAATGGCGATCACGAGCGAGTACGTGAAGCAACTCAAGGAGAGTTGCCGGCTGGTGGCCGCGGCCGTGGGCGGGCACGCGCATGAACTCGTCTACCAAAGCCGCAGCGGGCCTCCACAGCAGCCGTGGCTGGAGCCCGATATCGGCGATTTCATCCGGGAGCGGGCTGCGGCGGGCAGGAAAGAAGCACTGGTGGTGACGCCGATCGGCTTTGTCTCCGACCACATGGAAGTGATCTACGATCTCGACGAGGAAGCGCGCCAGATCTGCGATGAGCTTGGGCTGCGGATGGTGCGAGCCCTGAGCGCGAGTACGCACCCGAGCTTCGTGAGGATGATCCGTCTGTTGATCGAGGAACGGCTGCACGCGAATCCGGAGCGTCTCGCCATCGGCCAATATGGGCCGAACCACGACGTTTGCCGGGAGGAATGCTGCCCGGCAATGCCCCCCGGTCTTGCAAGGCCGCCGATGGCGGGCACGGGCGCGCGTTAGAGCGCCGCGAGGAGCAGCGCTTCGAGTTCTGCCGCCGTGAGCGTGATCGGGTTCGCCTTCATGCTGTTCGAACGCGCGGCCTGCGCTGCCAGTGAGGAGACATCTCCGGCGGTGACGCCCCACTGCGCGAGTGGGGGAATTTCGAGATCGTGGCAAAGCGCTACCACCCATTCAAGCCCATCCTCCGCGTGGACGGCGCGGTTGCCGGTGAGCAGGGTGGCGGCCTCCCGGTAACGCTCCAGGGCCGGTGAATCCGGCTGGCGGCGGCGCAAGGCATCGAGATTGGCGCGCATGGCATGGGGCAGCAGCGCCGCGCAGACGGCCCCATGCGGCGCGGGGAAACAACCGCCGATGGGCGCCGCGAATCCGTGGACCGCTCCGAGACCCGCGTTGGCGAGAGCGAGACCGCTTAGCAGACTGGCGAGCGCCATATCGGCGCGGGCATCGAGGTCCGCGGGCGTCTGACAGACGCGGCGCAGGGAGCGTGCGACCAGGGGAATGCCTTCCCGGCAGAACGCATCCGTGAGGGGGTTCGCTTTCGCGCAAACCAAGGGTTCAATGAGTTGCGTGAGCGCGTCGAGGCCCGTGGAGGCGCTGAGGAATGGTGGAAGGCCGACGCTGAGCGTAGGGTCCACGATGGCCAGGGAAGGCAGCATCCAGGGCGAACGCAAACTGGCTTTGACAAGGTGTTCCGGGCTGCCCAGCACCGCATTGCGCGTCACTTCCGCGCCGGTGCCCGCAGTGGTGGGAATGGCGAGAAACGGGACCGCGCGGCATGGCAGCGGCTGCCCCTTGCCGATCACTTCGAGATAGTCGAGCGGGTCTCCGGGGTTGGCGAGCATGGCGGCAATGGCTTTGCCCCCATCGATGGCGCTGCCCCCGCCGCAAGCCACCACCACGTCACACTGTTCCGCCCTCGCCCGCGCGGCGGCTTCGCGCAACCAAGGCACGGTGGGCTCTCCCGAAACCCGTTCCGTCGCGGCCAGGATGGCGGCCTCGCGCAGCGATTCGGATACCGCGAGGGAGTGCGCGGGGTTGGCGCCCGTCACCAGGAGCGCGCGCTTCCCGAGCCGTGATGCCGCTGCGCCCGCCTGCGCGGCCTTCCCCGCGCCGAACAGAATCCGGGCGGCGGTGGCGAACTCGAACTGCATCGGGCTACCAATCCTCGTCTTCGGGAAAGAGGTTGTCGTACTTGACGCTGGTGCGGGGCTCGGCCATCATGGCGGCGACAGCGTCCCGCCATTGCTGGTAGTGCGCGGTTTCCTTGTGGCGGGCGGGTGCGTCGGCGCTCCGGTAGACTTCGAGAAGCTGGAACCGCGCCGGATCGTCCTGCTGTTGGATGAAATCGAAGCGGGCGACTCCCGGCTCAAGGGCGCTTTGCTTCACGTTCTCGAGCGTGGCCGCGATGAAGGCGTCCACCGTTTCCGGCTTGACGTGAATCGAAACGTGAACAATCAGCATGAGCTTCCCCTTCGGCGCGCTGCGCTCTATTATGACGCAGGAGGCGCGTGCCGGGCGCGCCGGTCCCAGCGGCGGCGCTCCATTCCCCTTCTACCGGCTCGCAGGCTCTCCGGGAACGGATTGCTATTGCGCGTGCGCGCCATTTGAGGCGGCGCGGCATCCCTGTGGCAGTTGGGAGAGAAACTGTTCCAGCCGGTAGCCGCCGGTTCCCGGGCGCAGGAGCCCGTAGATGGAGCGCATCCGCTCGAAGTTCTCCCCCGCTTTCAAATGGACCCACGCTTCCCTGGTTTGGGTGCATTCGCCGGAGGCCACGAAGGCAGTCCGCAACCGGGGCTCCCGGCCTCCCCCCAATTCTTCGTGCCACTTGCGGAGATTCTCCAGGCGGCCGCCGGCAACCCATCGTTGGGCTTCCGGCCAGGAGGTGGTGACCCACTCATCGACGAATGCCAGCGGATCTTCCGACGCCGGGGGCAGCCGTCCGACGCCCTGCTCCTCCTGAACCAGCCGGACCGTCTCCGTTCGGCTGTGTCTTCCGGCATCCAGCCGGTAGAGGGTACGGTATTCGAACACGAAACCGTCCGGGGAGAGGCTGGCTTGCGGGGTTGGCGCTTCTCCCAGGAAGGCGAGGCGCTCTTTCTCAAAGAGACGAAGAGGCCGGTAGGGGTGCTCATCGGTCTGAAAGACGAGCATCTTCACCGGACGCCAACGCGAGGTGCAGCCGCCCGCCGATTCGATGGTGGCCACCCGGAGATGCGTGCCCTGGGGACCAAGCGCGCTCACGGCTTCAAAGACGCCGGTTAGATCCGCCACGGATTCCAGCGGATTCTCTTTCGCGAAGGCCAGAGCCGCTTCATAGCCCCCTTCGGGCGTGGCCAGAAGATGCAGAAAATAGAGCGCATGGTCCGCTCCGCAGGCGAGGGAAACGGACGTCTTGAGACCCAGCCACTCCGGCGCGCCGGGGACGGCAAACAACTCGGCGCGCGCCTCCGGGATGGCTTCGACGGCCGCCGTTCCGGTAGGCAGCAGCGGGAACTCGGCCTCGCGCAAACGCTGCAGAGAACGCGGCAGCACTTCCTCCACCGTCGAGGCGCGGCGGGCCGAATCGACGACGCTGCCGATGCCGTAATCCCGCAAGCGATGCCGCAATCGCACGGTTTGATCGAGCACGTCTTTGGAGGGCGGATTGCCGGAGCCCTCCTTTGCGCGAAGGCCGGCCAACTCCTGCAGCGCGACGCGCAAATCACGCGGTGTTGTCACAGCTCCCGCGGAACCGGCAAGGAGAAATAATACGGCTAGAACGAAAAAATACCCACAGCGGAACATGGAACTCTCTGTAGCCAAGGTTATCGGATATTAGCCGCCGATGGCATACATGGGGCGAGGTGGAGCAACAAATTTGGAAGAATTAATGGAATGCCCCGCCCATTTCGCCATCACGGTGCTCCGGATGGTATCGGCGATTTCGCTGTCGGCGACGTCTCCGCGCAAGAGGGACTTGACGTCGGTTTCGTCAATCGCGAATAGGCAGTAGCGCAAGTGGCCGTCCGCCGTGAGGCGAATTCGATTGCAATTTCCGCAAAATGGCTTGCTAATAGAGGCAATAAATCCCACTCGGCCGATGCCGTCGCGAAATGCGTATTCGGTTGCGGGCGCGCGCAAATCCCGGTCTGGAATTTCTTCGAGCGGGCCGATTTTTTCACTGAGGATGGTCAGGATTTCATCCGCCGTCAGCACGCCCGAGCGATCCCAAATGCCCCGCGCATCGAGAGGCATGAACTCGATGTAGCGCACTTCGATGCCGCGCTCCCGGCCGAACTCGGCAAGCGGCGCCAGATCTTCCTCCACCAACCCCTTCACGGCGACGGCGTTCAGCTTCATGGGAATGCCGAGCGCGAGGGCGGCGTCGATGCCTTCGAGCACGCGGCCCAGATCGTCGCGGCGCGTGATCTCAAGGAAGCGCTCGCGATTGAGCGTATCCAGATGGACGTTCAACCGCCCGAGCCCGGCATCGCGCAGCGGGCGCGCGAGTTCCTTAAGCAGGACGCCGTTCGTGGTGAGCGCGATATCGAGAATGCCCGGAATCTCCGCGAGCAGTTCGACGAGATGGGGCAGATTCTTGCGCACCAGGGGTTCGCCGCCGGTGATGCGCAGCTTGGTCACGCCCAAGCCAGCGGCCACCCGCGCGAAGCGGGCGATTTCTTCAAACGAGAGAATCTCCGCGCGCGGCTGGAACTGGATGCCCTCTTCCGGCATGCAATAAAAGCACCGGATATTACACCGGTCCGTCACGCTAATGCGGAGATTATCGTGGATCCGGCCGAAGGTGTCGATAAGGGGCGCCTGATCCATAAGAAATCCGGAAGAACGGGACACACTCGCGGTTCGCGCGGCGACGCTAGCGCTTGATGGCTAACATACGCTCAATCGGCCGTTTCGCCAACTCGATGGTTTCCGCGGAAAGCTCGACGCGCGGTTGAAGATCGCGGAGACAATCACGGAGCTTCTCCAGGCTGTTCCGCTTCATGTACGGGCACTCGCTACAATTGCACGCTTCGTTCGCGACGAAATAAAAGCGCTTCCCGGGCGCCTTGCGCTCGAGCGAAACGCGGACGCCCGATTCCGTCATCACAATCCATTCCAACTCCGGCCCGGAGACGCAGTGCTCAATGATCGCCGATGTAGAGCCGATAAAATCCGCCATGCGGAGCACTTCCGGCGGGCATTCCGGATGCGCGGCGACCAGCGCATCGGGGTGCTCAAACTTCATCTGGCTCACGCGGCGGGCCGGGAAAGTGGCATGCACGATGCAGGCGCCCTGCCAGATGCGCATATTCTCGCGGCCGGTTTGGCGCTGCACGTAATTGCCGAGATTGATATCGGGGCAAAAGAGAATCGGCTTCTCCGCGGGGATCGAGTTCACGACATCGACCGCGTTCCGGGAGGTGCAGATGATATCGCTCTCCGCCTTTACTTCGACGGAGGTGTTGATATAGCTCACCACCGCGTACTCGGGATGGAGCGCCTTAAAGGCGCGCAAGCGGTCGACGGGGCAGCTATCCACCAGGCTGCAACCGGCTTCCCTGTCCGGGACGACCACCACTCGATCCGGGTTCAGCACTTTGGCGGTCTCGGCCATGAACCAGACGCCGCAAAACGCGATGACGTCGCCATCGAAACTCTTCGCGCGATTGGCGAGTTCGAGGCTGTCTCCGACGGCATCGGCCAACGCCTGAATCTCCGCTTCCTGGTAGTGGTGCGCAAGAATCACGGCGTGACGTTGCCGCTTCAACTCCTGGATCTCTTCGGCGATGGTGGGGGTGGATACCATTTCTTCCCGTGCCCTTATTGTAGCAACGGCAACCTCGGGCGGCCCGTGCTGCTTAATGGATGAGTTCCGGCCCCGTTTAGCTGCAAATGGATCGACGCCAACGGGGGCGTGGGTGAAACGAGGGCGGAAGCTCCGCGAATTGCCCCCGAATGAGCCGGTATTTGTCCCCCTCGCGCTTAGCCTTACCAGAAGGCGCGATCCACGGGGAACGCGCTGGTACTGTTCCATGCATTTTTTTCTCGCCATTCCACGCGGGGTGGAATAGGATTGTCAACACAAGCAAAACATTCAGGTTACGACCTGTCTCTTAGGAGGAGCCATCGATGGGAACCATGAATAGCGGGGGCGACCCCAATCCGGGAGGATATTCGCCGCAGGGCCAGCAAAGCGCCGGTCTGCAGCAGAATGTCGCCGCCGCGCTTTGTTACCTGGTAGGAGTGCTATCGGGGATCGTCTTCCTGGTGCTGCAACCTTACAATAAGGATCGCCTGATTCGGTTTCACGCCTTTCAATCCATCTTTCTTTGGGTGGCGGTGATTGTCCTCGGCATCGGGCTGAGCATCCTCTCGATCATTCTCGGGTTCATCCCCATGATCGGATGGATCGCCGGAATCCTGATGATGCTGCTTTCTCTGGTGCTGTGGTTCGGCGTGTTTTTCGTATGGCTCTATCTGATGTATAAGGCATACAACAATGAACGCGTTGTGCTGCCCCTGATCGGGCCGCTTGCGGAAAAGCAGGCGAACGCGTAGCCTTTCGCGGGGCGCGCGCATCCAAACGATCGTGCGCCCCCTGCTATTTCTCTTTTTGATCGCCGCGACGGCTTGTTCCGCCGGGGCGGTCTCCGCTCAGGACTCCACCGCTGCCGGCCCCGCCGCTCCCCCCAGCGTGCCGGCTCCCGCTCCCTCAGCCGGTCCCAAAGTACTCATGGCCGCTCCCCCACGCGTGGGTTCGGTGGAGATTTATGGGAATGAGAAGCTCGATAAGGCCGCCGTGCTGAGGATTGCGGGCGTCTCACCCGGCCAACCCCTTACACTCTCGCGCCGGGAGATGGAAGAAAACCTCGAAAAGACTTCCGACGTGATTCAGGCCGAAGTGCAAGGGTACTGCTGCGTGGGGGATGACGTGGTTCTCTACATCGGCATCCTCGAGAGCGGCTCAAAGCCATTCAGCCTGCACTCACCGCCCACCGAGGATCTCGCTCTGCCGACCAAGGTCGATCTAGTCTACAAGCGGCTGCTGCGCGCCCTTGAGGATGCCTACGAGCGCGGAGTCACCGGGGAGACCTACGCCAAGGGCTATCCGCTCTCCGGCGATGCCGAAGCGAGACGGTACCAGGAGACGCTGGCGCTTATCGTGGATCCGTATGTCGAAGACCTGGGGACGATTCTTCGGCGCGCCGCGGACGAGCCCACGCGGGCCGCGGCCGCCTATATCCTTGCGTACACGCAACACAAGGAAGCCGCGGAAGGACATCTGCAATACGCGCTGCGCGATTTTGACCCGGATGTGCGTCGGAACGCCATCCGCAGTCTGGAGTTCATCCGCGAAGCGCTCGCGGCGGCGCCGCCCGGCGAAGATGGCATCCGGAAGACAGTCAGCCCGACCTGGCTCATCGAGATGCTGCAATCGGTCTCATTCGAAGACCGCCTGGAAGCGGCGAAGATGCTTGAGAGGCTGGCGCCGGCCGAAAATGCGGGCGTGCTTCAGCAGTTGGAAGAACGCGCCCTCCCCGCGCTTGTTCAGATGGCGCAATGGCGCGTCCCGGAACATGCTCTGCCCGCTTACATCCTGCTTGGCAGAATCGCCGGCCTGCCGGGGGCGGAGATCCAGAAATCGTTCCGGGAGAATCGCCGGGCAGCCGTCCTGAATCCCATCCGGGAGCGGGCAAAAGCGAAGAAGCGGTTCCTTGTGTTCTAGTTGTCTTAGCGGCTTCGATGTATGATCGTGCGATGACGGCTCGGGCTGTCCGTTGGCGGCGCGTGCCGCTTCCGTGGCTCGAATGCGAGCGGATGCCGCCGTCATGCTAAAATTTGGGAGTTTGTGGAGCTTTGGAGGACCGATGACGGTTGAGCAGGTTGAGAGCAAAGTAAAAGAGATCATCGTTGAGCAGTTGGGAGTCGACGAGGGGCAGGTAGAGAGCAAGGCTTCTTTCGTAGAGGACCTTGGCGCCGACTCTTTGGACCTTGTGGAACTCGTGATGGCTTTTGAAGAGGCATTCGAGATCGACATTCCCGACGAAGATACAGAAAAAATCGCCACCGTGCAGAACGCGGTGGACTACATTACCGCTAAGAAAAAGTAACGGTGGACGCGCCTTGACTCTCCTCCCGTCCTCCAACGATGGGCGGCATCACCCATCCTGGTCAAGGGCGACGTCCGGAACACGGCGGTATTCCCCGATGACGCCAGGAGAGATAGCTCCCAGGAGAGATCTCCGGCGCTGTCTTCGTGTGTCTTGCGCGGGCGGAGCGACGGCGCATCGAAACTTCCGGCACAGACCGTTCCGCGAAGCGGACTGCTGGCTTGTCCGTCGTGCATGAATGCGCGATGGGGTGGCCTGTGAGGGAGCCCGGCTCCCGCGAGACGGATCATCGGCGGCGCAAGGCGCAAGGAGTGGAAGATTGACACGAAGGGTTGTAGTAACGGGCATAGGTCTGGTGACCCCTCTCGCCGTGGGCACGGACGAGAGCTGGGCGGCCATCCTTCGGGGTGAGATCGGGATCGATCAGATTACCGCCTTCGACGCGAGTCAGTTTTCCTGCCACATTGCCGGAGAGGTAAAGAACTTCGACCCCGCCGCTTTCCTCGAAAAAAAGGAAGTCCGCAAGATGGGCCGGTTTATCCACTTCGCGGTGGCCGCCGCCGATTTCGCGATGGCGCAATCCGGGCTCAAGGTGACCGATGAGAACGCGGAGGAAGTGGGCGTCTACATCGGCAGCGGGATTGGCGGATTCGAAGTGATCGAGCGTGAGCACCGTGCGCTGCTCGAGGGCGGGCCGCGCAAGATCTCTCCGTTTTTTATCCCCGCCACGATTGTGAATCTTGCTTCAGGCCAAGTGTCCATTCGCACGGGGGCAAAGGGGCCGAATTCGGCGGTCGCGACGGCCTGTACCACGGGGGCGCACGCCATCGGTGATTCGTTCCGCATCATTCAGCGCGGCGAAGCCACGGCCATGATTTGCGGCGGAGCCGAGGCGTCCATCACGCCGATGGGCGTGGGCGGATTTGCCGCGCTTCGCGCCCTTTCCACGCGCAACGACGACCCGAAAGGCGCCTCCCGTCCGTGGGATAAGCAGCGGGACGGCTTCGTGGTGGGAGAAGGCGCGGGCATTCTGGTGATTGAAGAACTGGAGGCCGCGAAGCGGCGCGGGGCCCCCATCATCGCGGAATTGATCGGGTATGGAATGAGCGGCGACGCTTATCACATGACCTCTCCGCCGGTGGATGGCGAAGGGGCCTTCCGCGTGATGCGCAATGCGCTGCGCGACGCGGCGCTCGAACCGGAAGCGATCGATTACATCAATGCGCACGGGACGTCGACCGAGATCGGCGACAAGATCGAGATACAGGCGATCAAGCGCTGCTTCGGCGACCATGCCTATAAGCTCTGCGTCAGCTCCACGAAATCCATGACGGGCCACCTGCTGGGCGGCGCCGGCGGAATCGAAGCTGGTTTCGCGGCTCTCAGCCTCCGCGATCAGGTGGCGCCCCCCACCATGAATCTGCACGAGCCGGACGAAGGATGTGATCTGGATCTGGTGCCGAATGCCCCGCAGGAGCGGAAGTTGGAGTACGTTCTCTCCAATTCATTCGGGTTCGGCGGCACCAATGGCTGCCTGATCTTCAAGAAGTTCTAACCGGAGAAGCCGGAAAAAGAAGGCGGGATCTGCTCTCCGAAGCATATCCCGCCTTTTGCACGTTTTCGCGTTCCTAAGGACCGGCGCGGTGCGAGTGCTCGGTTACTGATGCACGCTCACCTTGATGGCGCGCGGTTTCGCAATTTCCTTCTTCGGCACGGTGACCGTGAGTACGCCATCCTTGTAATCCGCCACCACTTTCTCCGCATCCGCATAGTCTGGCAGGGAGAAGGCGCGCACAAATGAGCCGTAGCTTCGCTCGATGCGATGGTAGCCGCGGTCTTTGTCAGACTTCTCAAACTTGCGTTCGCCCTTTAGCGTGAGCGTGCCATTCTCCAACTGGATGTCCAGATCTTCCAGCTTCATTTCGGGGAGATCCGCCTTCAACACCAGTTCGTTCTCGGTTTCGCTGATATCGACCGCCGGCGACCACGGCCGGGAGCTGGCCGGCTCCGTGAAGAAGCGGTTCAAGGTGTCTTCGAGCATCCGGAATGAGGACGGAGCGAACAAGGAAACACTGGACGGGTCATATTTTGTGACTGCCATAAAAAGTACCTCCGATCTTGTTGGGAAACTTAGCTACACCTTCAGTATACGATATGAGTGCATATATGTCAACTAAGTTCACTCATGAAATGATATGTTGCGAGCTGACAATCTCCCGGATGCGATCCGAGGACGGGGGATCGCCGGTGTCAAGGCTTGCCAGGAATCTCTAACTGGCTCTATTTGATCCAGTTATGGATTCAGCGGCGATGCTTGCCCAGTGCTGCGAACGCGCAGCCCACCGTCACCAGACCGGCGCCGAGGAGGCTCCAGACGGAGAGCAGATCCGCTTTGACGTAGGCGGGGAGGATCATCGAAGCCAACCGGTTGATTGCCCAGGTAATCAGCGGAGTGCCGGCGACGACCGCGCTTACGCGGGAGGCCTCCCAATGCGCGAGCGCTTCGGCGAAGGCGCCGTAGCCCAGAACGGTCATAACCGCACAGTAGAGGAGCAAGGCCAGTTGCAATCCATCGAGCGCGAAGAGTTGGGAAGGGTGGGCGAGGGGAAATAGCAGGACGGCTCCGCTGGCGTAGAGCATCCACATCAGCCCGGCTGAGCCGTAAGCGGCGAGAAGCTGCTTCTGGGCGAGCGCATAGAATGCCCACGCGAACGCAGCCAGCACGACCAGAAGAATCCCCAGGGCATAACCCGTGAAGTTGCTGAGCAGTTCGTCCACGCGTTCGTGGAAGAAGAGCAGCATGCCGCCCAACAACAGGGCGAGCCCCACCACCTGCGCGCCGCTGAAGCGTTCCTTGAAGACGGCGACGCTCCCAAACAGAAGCAGCATGGGAGCCAGTTGGATCACCACCTGGCCGGCGGTGGCGGTGACGTAGCCGAGGCCCATCACGAAGAGCACGTTGTTTGCCGAGAAGCCCAGGGAGGCGACGGCAAGCAGAGCCCAAACGGTACGGTTGCGCGGCGCGGAAGGCCGCAATTCCCGCCGCCAGACCAGGCCGGCCCCGAGCAGCACGGCGGCGGCCGTGAACCGGTACCAAACGACGGTCTGCGCCTGCATGTCCGTGAGCAGGATCTTAAGCGCAATGGGCAGGGAACCCCAGAACGCCGCCGTGAGGAGAGAAAGGGCGAACCCCAGCTTCCAGCGCCCGCTGGTGACGTGAAGATGCAACTATCCATTGTAGGGTGGATTGGGGGCGGCGCCGCGGTCAAGCGGGAATCGCCGCAGTCACGCAGGGGAACCACCCGGTTTGAAACCGATGCCGGAGGATATCGAAAGGTGGGGAATGGTCGGGCTGGCGAGATTCGAACTCACGACCTCTTGCACCCCAAGCAAGCGCGCTACCAGGCTGCGCCACAGCCCGAACCTTTTCATTCTAGCGAAGTTCAGCGCGCGGCGGGACGTTCCAGGCAGGAATGTACGCCAAATTCGACGCCAATTCACCAGGAGCGCCGAAATGTCCGAGACCACCGCCGGCGAGACGGAGACAGGCTGCGGGATCCTTGACGGCAAACTCAGGTTTGCATGGCTGAAACGCACGGAGATGGCCGAAACGCACGGAGATGGCCGAAACGCACGGAGATGGCCGAAACGCACCGAGCGGTCTTCCGTGGAATTCGAGAGAATCCAGGCGTGAAGTGGGTCGATTTGTGATATCGTTCCTCGATATCAATGTCTGATATCGCAAACGGCAAGCAAGGATACGCCGACTTCCTCGAACTGCACATCCTCCACCACGCAACGGAAGAGCAGATCTATGGCCTATGGATGATTGAAGAATTGAACCACCATGGGTACCGGGTAGGCCCCAGCCACCTCTATCCAAAATTCCACCGGCTGGAGCGGCAGGGGTATCTCCAGCGGGAAGACCGTCTCGTGGATGGCAAACTCCGGAAATACTACCGGGCCACGGCAATGGGGGCGAGGTATCTGGACACCCGCAAACGGATGGTGCTGGAGCTGGTGACGGAAGCGTTCTCGATTGAGGAACTGGAGCAGGTGATCGCCCGGAAGCGGCTAAAGAGGAGGAGCGCCCAGTGAGAACCGAATCGGCAAGAGGCGTAACCGCAGCGCGAACGATTGTCTTGCGAAATGGGGCGATGCCGGCCTGTCTGGTGGGAATGCTCTGCCTATTCACGGTATTGCTACCGGCGCAGGTCGTGGAGCCGTCATCCGGTGGCGCTCCACGATATACGCTACGCAGGGCGGTGGAGGAGGCCTGGAAAAAATACCCCGGCATGACCGCGGCGAACGCGATGGTGAGACAGGCGGAGAGCCGGGTGGCAATGGCGCGCGACGAGTACCTCCCGAACGCCAATCTTCACATGCAATGGACCCAGGCGACGCGCAACAACGTACTGGGCGCGATGCTTCCGAACCAAGTGATTCTTCCGGTCAGCGGGTTCGCCGCCAATGGCTCAAGCGGCCGGGGCGCATTCGGGACGGCGATGGGGGTGATGCTCAGTTGGACGGCTTACGATTTCGGCGCGCGCCGCGCGAAAGTGAAGCTGGCCGAGGCAGGACGGGATGAGTCAAAGGCGCGCGAGGACCTGGCGCGCTACCAGCTTGCCGATCAGGTGGCGGATGCCTGGTTCCGCGCCAGCGCGGCCGCCTACGCGGAAGACGCGGCGCGAGCCGCCGTCGAACGATGGAAGGTTGCCCTGCGCGCGGTGGATGTTCTGGTCAAGACCGGCTTGCGTCCAGGGGCGGATGCGTCCCGCTTGCGCTCGGAACTTATCCGCGCGGAAACGGAACTTCTCTCGGCCGAAGAGCGGACGCGTCTTGCCGCCGTCGAGGTCTCCCGCTATCTGGCGGAACCCGAGAAGTCGATTACATTGGACGCGGAATGGATGCGGCAGCTACCGGGGAGCGAGCCCGCCGGTGGGGCAGCGGCGCCACATCCACTTCTGGGTTTGCGCAGAGCGAGTATCGTGTCGCTCTCCGCCGATGCCGCGCTGGCCCAACGGGAGTGGCTACCGAAGATCGCGCTTTACTCCGCGGTTTCCGGCCGAGGCTCCGGCGCGCGCAGCAACGGGGAATTCCGCGATGGAGCCGCCGGGCTTTACCCGGAGATGGGCAATTGGGCCGTGGGCGTTGGGTTCACCGTGGATCTTTTCGATCTGAAGCGCGTTCGCGCCAGAAAGAGCGCTCGGGACGAACTTGTGGAGTCCGCGCGCGCTCTCGAGACGGAGGAGTCCATTTCTCTCAGAGCCCTCATTCAGCAGGCGCGGCTCCGGCTCGAAACCGCGCAGGCGGTGGCGGCGAGAATGCCCGAAGCGCGGAGCGCGGCAAAGGAACTGCTGGTGCAGAACGAGGTCCGGTACCGCACGGGTTTGGGAACGGTCACGGAACTGGCGGAAGCGCAGCGAATCGCCGAGCAGGCTGAAGTGGATGAGGCGCTCGCGAGGGTCGGAATCTGGCGCGCGGCCTTCGGCCTGGCCGCCGCGCGTGGGGATCTCGCAACCTTTCTGGAGACCACGCCGTGAGCGGGTGGAACCGGCCATGAGCATCAACGATTACAGACGGGGGCGCGGAGAGAGGCGGAATTCATGTGGCTGATCCGTATGGCGATGCGCCGGCCGGTGACGGTGCTGATAGCGATCTTCGGAGTGGCGTTGTGCTCGATTCTCGCGATGCAGCGGATGAAAGCCGACATCTTTCCCGATCTGGGCGAACCCGTGATCTACGTCGCGCAGCCTTATGGCGGCATGGATCCCGCGCAGA
>JADLCF010000298.1 GCA_020847315.1 Bryobacterales bacterium
GCGCATTAAACCCGTAGAGCCCAAAAACCGCCCGGTTGCAACGGCCGGTGTCCTTGCGCTTGGCTGCTTCAATCAGATCCTCCTTCACGGCCGCGGGTACGTCCTCCCAGCGCGGAATACGAATGCGCCGCAGGTACTGTGCCTGGAATCGAAGATAACCACCGCGCATCTTCGTCGAATAAATCGAGATGAAAAGCCTTGCAATGCCCGACATGAGAACCGCCTGGAGGGCAGCAAGTTCCCAGGTATCCGACGTAACGAAGTAGAGATTGTGATGAGGATAGTAACGGCCTTCCTCGTATACGACATGCGCCCCGCCCTTAATATCCGGAATTAATAGCTTCGGCTTCGAGCAAAGCTCGGGGTATATCCGGTCGATCGTGCGATACCAATTGGTGGGCGCCTTCCTGGCAACGTGCCGGCCCGAGATCTCCGCTTTCCGCGCTTCGAGATAGACCTTCAAGCGCGGATAGTGGTCGAGATTGACCAGGCCGCCGTCATCGGAGAAAGGGTTGATCACCCCCAACCCTCGCCACGTGATGACGCCGCTCAGAATATCACTCGTCATAACGAGGGGAAGCTTGCGGTCTGGCTCAACATCGAGCGTCTCGTATCTCCCGATGAAAGCCTTGTCCGCGCCCGTGGCTAGCCGATACCCACCTTGCAGCCGGCTTCTTCCAGAGTGGGAAAACTGGCCTCCAGGCGGCGCAGGAGGTCCATCTGATCGGAGGATTCCAGAATCCACGGATCCGGGCCATGGACGACACCCGCTATCGCACGCACCTCCCCGCCTTCTACCGGCCGGTCGGGCAATGATAGCGATGCGGCAAGCGCAGTCAAGGCTTCCGCTTCGACTGCCGGTCGGTGGGCAACACGGGTCGGGCCAGAGTTCTCGCGGGCGATAAGGGTGATTGCGGGATAGGCGATCACATCGCGGTGGAAGGAATCCGTATCAACCATGTCGACATAGGCCTTGAGGTGAAACCGCTCTGCTACCAGTTGGCGAAGCGGCCCGCCATAACGGTTCTTCATCCAGCGGTCAGCGCAAATAAAGGCCAGTTGACCGCCCGGCGCAAGGCCTTTCAGCGAGCGTTCTATGAACGGGATGTAAAGATCGGCGCGGTCGTAGATCGTCTCATAACGGGCTCGGTATTCGGCGATTAACGCCGAGGGAATCAGCTCTTGACGAACATAGGGGGGATTGCCCACGACGATATCGAACAGGCTGTCTATCGGCGAAAGTAGAAAGTCGGTATTCACGAGCCAGCTATTGGCGAGCAGTTCGGCGTCCTGTGGGCGGATCCCCTGCTCCACGAGAGCGCAAATCACCTTCTCGCGTGTGAGGTTGAACGTTTCGGTGTGCAGTTCTACGGCCCGGATGCAATCGGCCAAACTGGAGGCATCCGCCGCTGGCGCAAATACTCTCCACGCATTCACTAAACGTTGAATCGCCGGAATCAGGAAATCGCCCGCGCCGAACGAGGGCTCGAGCATCCGGATCTCATGCAACGGCCGCTCGGCTTTATATCCGGCCAGATCGAGAATGAACTCAACCACCTCGCGGCGCGTGAAGACAGCGCCGCGCGCTTCCGCTCCAGCGTCCGCCATCGCGGCAACCGCTTCGGCGATCGGGCACATCTCCGGGAACAGTTGCGGCGTCACGGCAATCTCCAGGCGAGCGGGGTTTCTCATCAATTGCGCGTTCGCTGTCATTGCCGATTGTTCCCGCCCTTCGTACTGTCGTCCAAGCCCAAGCTTCCCCGCGAAGTCTATCGGCAATGATGCCGGTCTCCAACACACCCTGGAAAACCGACCCGAGCGATCTGGCTGAGACCGGCGCGCGCCATCCCGCCTCCTGCGAAATATTCATAAAACGACGGCATGCTTATCCCCGTTCCCGAAACAGCGGCCACTTCTCCGCCACATACAACTCGGCCGCATCGCGCACCACCCAAGCCAGCGAAACCTTCTTCTGCTTCGCGATCTCCTCCAAACTCCGGTAGAGCGCCTCCGGAAAACTCACCGAAGCCCGCACCGAACCCGCCGTTCCCCTCTCCAGGACCTTCGCCTTCCCTTGTTTCTTGTCCTTCATGATCGCAAAACCGCTCGAACAGCCCTCTCTGCACCACATTACACCATATCGGTGAATCCGGCGAAAGCGGTAGGGCCGTTTCCCCCGTCCGGAGGCGGCCCCTGTCTTCCTATTGGCAGGCACGCACCGCCAGGAGCCACGGCCCTTCGTCGCGGTTCTGATTGTCGCAAACACAGAAACGGCGCCGATACCCGCAATCAAGCCGCAGGACCACATTCTTCGGAACGAGATTGGCTCTTGATGAACGCGCAATCCGATACACTCGGAGGTTCGTGAAACAAGCCTCATTGGGAACGCTGGTGTAAGGATGCGGAATTCCTCGCCGATTTCACAAACTGTCTTCAGGCCGCCTTCACCGAATGGCCGAAATCATTCCGGCCTGCGCATTGCATCCGCATTCCCACCCGCGGATCGCTAAGGTATCCATTCATGCCCCTATTTTTTCGCAGATGGATACTCTTGGCTCGCATTGTGCTGGCCCTGCTTGCAGGTTTTGTCCTTTGGAATAGATCTGTGATTCTTATCCTTCTCGGTCCTCCACTCTTCTTTGTGCCCTACTACGGGCTCACGGCTGAGTGGATCGAAGTTGTGCTCAAGACCTGGGCAGTTTGCATTGCGGTCTCTCTCCCGCTCTGGATCCGCAGCTTGATCGCGGGCGAGCCAGATTCGCAAGCTGCCGACGACGAGATCCCCCTCTCCCTGTTCCCGTCCCTGCAGGCGGAAGTGGCGGCCATCGCGCGTGCCGCATCGCGCCCAAGTCCGATTACGGTTCATTTGGAAACACCAGATCTTGCGGATGAGCTTGCCCTGCTTCCAAAACAATTCGCGGTATTTCCCAAGCCGAACTGTCTCTGTCTTCCGGTGGGGCCGTTGGCCTTGTGGTCCCTCCTCGACCTTCGGAGCCACATTCTCC